>JBARWR010000305.1:0-2016 GCA_049646915.1 Microbacterium sp. | reverse complement strand
AGCGAGGGCCGCCAGCACGGATGCCGGGGCGGCACGGCCGCCCACGCTGGCCCGGCTGCGCCCTTCGGTGCTGAGTGTTCGCGAGATGTAGAGCTCGGCGGAATCTCCTGCGGGTTCGAGTTCGCCGCCGGCATCCGTCACGATGTCGGCGACCGGCCCCTGCTGCGGAACCAGCCAGACTCCTGCCACCGATGCCTGCGCAGCTCCCGCGCGCACGGCGGAGGAGTCCGCACGCGCGCCGAGCAGCAGCCCGAGTCCGGTGACGACCATGGTCTTGCCCGCGCCGGTCTCGCCGGTCACGGCGGTGAAACCGGGGCCGAGCGGCAGCACGGCGTCATCGATGACGCCAAGAACGCGGATGCGCATCTCGTCGATCACGGCGCTCCCCGCCATCCGGCGACGGGCAGCTGGAACTTGCGCACCAGCCGCTCGGTGAAGGCGGTCGGATGCAGCCGTGCCAGCCGCACGGGCCGGGAGGATCTGCGCACCACGACGCGCGCCCCGGGCGGCAGCTCGTGCGAGCGGCGACCGTCGCACCAGAGGATGCCGGAGCCGTCGGTGCGCTCGAGCATCTCGATGGCGACGGATGCCTCCGGGCCCACCACGAGCGGCTTGGCGAACAGGGCGTGCGCGGACAGCGGCACCACGGTGATCGCCTCGACGGTCGGCCAGATGACCGGTCCGCCTGCAGAGAAGTTGTAGGCCGTGGAGCCGGTGGGGGTCGACACGACCATGCCGTCGCATCCGAAGCTCGACAGCGGCCGGCCGTCGATCTCGATGACTACTTCGATCATTCGCTCGCGGCTGGCCTTCTCGACGGTCGCCTCGTTCAGAGCCCACGTCTCGTAGATGACCTGGCCGGAGACGTCTTTGACGCGCACCGACAGAGCGAGTCGCTCCTCGACCTCGTAATCGCGGTCGATGACGCGGTGCACCGCGGCATCCATGTCTTCGCGGTCGATCTCAGCGAGGAATCCGACGTGACCCATGTTGATGCCGAGTACGGGGGCACCCGAATCGCGGACCAGCTCGGCCGCGCGCAGGATCGTGCCGTCGCCGCCGAGGACGATGGCCAGCTCCAGTTCGTCCGCCTCGACGTCCTTGCCGAGCAGGCTGACTCCTGCGAACCGGGGGTTCGCGGCCACGAGCTCGTCGTGGTCGTCGGCGGGAAGCACCGCGACAGCGCCTGCATCGTGCAGTGCGTCGACGATGCGCAGGGCTGCCGTGACGGTGTCCGGCCGCTTGGCATGGGCGACGACCAGGATTCGGCGCTCGTTCATCGTCCTCCTGCCACGTGCGTGATCTGCTTCGTCCATTCTGACGGATCGCTCCCCCGCCCGGGCGCGAGGTGGACGAGGAACTCGGCGTTGCCGTGCATTCCCAGGATCGGCGAGGCCAGGATGCCGAGCATCCCGAGGCCGACGTCGTGCGCGGCCCAGAGCGTGCGCTCGACCGCATCGACGCGCAGGGTCGGATTCGTGACGAGCCCTCCCCTGACGGCGGTGCGGCCCACCTCGAACTGCGGTTTGACGAGAAGCGCCACCTCCCCGTCGGGTGCGACGACATCGGCGACAGCCGGCAGGACGAGTGCGAGCGAGATGAACGAAAGATCGCCGACGACCAGATCGGGCCGCCCACGCTCGCCGGTCGCCTCGGCAAGACTCTGCGCAGTCATGTGGCGGACGTTGAAGCCCTCGACGGAGGTGACGCCGGGGTCGGCGGAGACGACATCCGCGAGCTGTCCGTGGCCGACGTCGACGGCGAGCACCCGACGTGCACCGCGCTCGCGGAGCACCTGGGTGAATCCGCCGGTGGAGGCGCCCATGTCCAGCGCCAGGCGGTCCCGCACGGCGATGTCGAAGCCGTCGAGCGCCGCGATCAGCTTGTGCGCTCCCCTGCTGACGTAGTGATCGTCGCCGTCCACGCGGATGACCTCGTCGTCGGCGACCGGCGTGGACGCCTTCACGACCGGGTGACCGTCGACGCGTACGCGGCCGTCCGTGATCAGTGTGGCGG
>JBARWR010000304.1:0-1501 GCA_049646915.1 Microbacterium sp. | reverse complement strand
CACCGCACCCGCTGTGGGCGACGCCGCGCTGGTGCCGCTGGTCGGCCGCATCGCCGCCGGCGTGCCGATCACCGCCGACCAGCAGGTCGAGGAGATCTTCCCGCTGCCCCGTCAGCTCGTCGGCAAGGGCGACCTGTTCATGCTGAACGTCAGCGGAGAATCGATGATCGACGCCGCGATCTGCGACGGGGACTGGGTCGTGGTGCGCACGCAGAACACCGCCGAGAACGGCGAGATCGTCGCGGCGATGATCGATGGCGAGGCCACGGTCAAGACGTTCCGCCGCCGCGACGGCCACACCTGGCTGCTCCCCCGCAACTCGGCGTTCGAGCCGATCCTCGGCGATGAGGCCGTGGTGCTCGGCAAGGTCGTGGCGGTGCTGCGCGCGGTGTGACACCTTCCCCAGACGCGAGAACGTCCTCCCCGCGCTGCGGGGAGGACGTTCTCATGTCTGGTCCTCAGGCCGGGACGACCACGTCCTCGCGGACACGGCGGGTGGCCTCGACGATGTTGCGCAGCGAGGCGACGGTCTCGTCGTAGCCACGGGTCTTCAGCCCGCAGTCGGGGTTGACCCACAGCTGACGCAGCGGCAGCTCGTCGACGGCGCGGCGCAGCAGCGCCTCGATCTCGGCGACGCCGGGCACCCGCGGCGAGTGGATGTCGTAGACTCCGGGGCCGATGCCGTGGTCGAATCCGTGGTGGGCGATGTCGGCGACGACTTCCATGCGGCTGCGAGCCGCCTCGATCGAGGTGACATCGGCATCCAGGGCGCGGATCGCATCGATCACCACGCCGAATTCCGAGTAACAGAGGTGCGTGTGGATCTGCGTGGCCGCCGATGCTCCCCCGGTGGCGAGGCGGAACGAGCCCACGGACCAGTCCAGGTACGCGGCCTGATCGGCCTTCTTCAGCGGCAGCAGCTCGCGCAGCGCCGGCTCGTCCACCTGGATGATCGCGATGCCTGCCGCTTCGAGATCGGCGATCTCGTCGCGCAGCGCCAGGGCCACCTGGTTGGCGGTGTCTGCGAGCGGCTGATCGTCGCGGACGAACGACCAGGCCAGGATCGTCACCGGCCCGGTGAGCATGCCCTTGACGTGCTTCACGCTGAGCGACTGCGCGTACGCGGCCCAGCTCACCGTGATCGGCGCGGGGCGAGACACGTCGCCCCAGAGGATCGACGGGCGCGTCGCGCGGGACCCGTACGACTGCACCCAGCCGTTCTCGGTCACGGCGAAGCCGTCGAGGTTCTCGGCGAAGTACTGCACCATGTCGTTGCGCTCGGCCTCGCCGTGCACCAGCACGTCGAGTCCCAGATCCTCCTGCAGTGCGACGACGCGGTCGATCTCCGAGCGCAGGAAGGCCTCGTAGTCGTCCTGCGGCACCTCGCCGCGGCTGAACTGCGCACGGGCCCGGCGGATGTCTGCGGTCTGCGGGAACGAGCCGATGGTGGTCAGCGGCAGTGCGGGCAGGTTCAGCGCCTCCTGCGCGCTCTCGCGCACCT
>JBARWR010000303.1:0-2180 GCA_049646915.1 Microbacterium sp. | reverse complement strand
GAGAACGACGCCCGCGATGATCGGCACGACGGCGGCGAGCAGCGGCGGCGACGGGCGCCGCGCCTCGGCCGGCGCTGCGGGCAGAACGATGGTGGTGGCATCCATGCCCCCATTGCACCGCACCGGGCCCCGCAAGATCGGCCTGTCCACAGGCCGGAAGGGTCATTTCTCGGAATCGGTGATTGTGGAGGGAGATTGCGGCAGGATCACACGCAGCACGATCAGGGTGACGTTGTCGCGACCGCCGTTCTCCAGCGCCGCCTCCACCATGGCATCCACCGCATCGCCCGGGTCGTCGTGCTCGCGCAGGAAGTGCAGGATGCCGTAGTCGGTGAGCTCCTTGGTCAGCCCGTCCGAGCAGATGACCAGCCGGTCCTCGTCGCGCAGGTCGACGCTCACATAGTCCGGGGCGACCAGCTCGCTGGCGCCCACGGCACGGGTGATCACGTTGCTGTAGGGATGGCCGTCGGCCTCTTCCGGGCTGATCTTGCCCGAGGCGATCAGCTCCTGCACCACGGAATGATCGGTGGTGACCTGCACGAGGCGGTCGTCGCGCTTGAGATACACGCGCGAGTCGCCGATGTTCAATGCGATCCACTGCCACACGCCGTCGTCGCCGTGCTCCAGGTAGACGCCGGTCAGGGTGGTACCTGTCCCCTCGTCCGTGGTCTCGGGGTGGCTGTGGATGTCGTCGATCGCCAGATGCAGGGCCTGCTGGATGCTGGCATCCGTGACCTCGCCCTGGCCGAGCATCTCGTCGAGCCGGGCGACGGTGTTCTGACTGGCGATCTCTCCGCCGGCGTGACCACCCATCCCGTCTGCCACCACGAACAGCGGGAATTTCGCCAGGTACGCGTCCTGGTTGTTCTCCCGACGCCGGCCACGATCCGTCGTGCCTGCCCAGGAGAGCTGCAGCTCGTCGCTGACGCGATACGTCTGCGTTGTCGTGTCAGGCACGGTCGGTCTCCGTCGTGTGGGCGGACGCGGGAGCATCCGTGGAATACAGGTACATCGTAATGGCGTCGATGCTCAGATCTGCGCCGCGGGGTCCTCGACCAGCGGGAAGAGCCGGTCCATCTCGGCCAGATCCGCCGCCGTCGGCGTCCATGCGTCGGCGGCTGCCGCGTTCGCCTCGACCTGCTCGGGAGTGGTCGCGCCCGCGATGACGCTCGAGACGCCGGGCTGCGCGAGAAGCCAGCCGAACGTGGCCTGCAGCATGGTGATCCCGCGCTCATCGCAGAACGCCTGGTACGCCTCCAGCGCATCCCACGACGCGTCGGCCCAGATGAACTTGCGGGTGTCCATGATGCGGCTGCCCGAGGGGCCGCCGTCGCGACTGAACTTGCCCGTGAGCAGCCCGTTCTTCAGCGGGAAGTAGGGGAAGAACCCGAGGTCGTAGCGGTTGACGGCCGGCAGCACCTCGCGCTCGGAGCCTCGCGCCAGCAGCGAGTAGTGGTTCTGCGCAGAGATGAAGCGGCCGGTCGATCGGGCGCGCGCCGTGAACTCGGCTTCGGCGATCTGCCATCCGGCGAGATTGGAGTGTCCGTAGTAGCGGATCCTGCCCTCGTCCACGAGCTCGTCGAGAGCGTCGATCGTCTCGGCGATCGGAGTCTGCGGGTCGGGCAGGTGCAGCTGGTACAGGTCGATCCAGTCGGTGCGCAGACGGCGCAGGGAGTGCTCGACGGCGAGTCGCACATAGCGGCGGGATCCGCGGCCTCCTGGGAAGTCGTAGCCCATGTCGCGATCGTGCCCGAACTTGGTCGCCAGCACCACCCGGTCGCGGCGCCCTTCGAGCACCTCGCCCATCAGCTCCTCGCTGCGCCCGGCGTCGGCGCCGTACATGTCCGCGGTGTCGAAGAAGAACACCCCGTTCGCCAGGGCCGCGTCGATCACCGCTCGCGTGCCCTCCGGCGTCTCGGTCACGGTACCCGCCCGGCCGAAGTTGTTGCATCCGAGTCCTGTCGCGGAGACGACCAGGCCGGATGCGCCGACGCGACGCTGCGATGTACCCATGCACCCACCGTATCGAATCCGGGCGGGGGTCTGCGCCGCGGGGCGCAGGGATGCGAAGAGGCCCCCGACCGAAGTCGGGGGCCTCTCCGCTGGATCAGATCACGCAGGAGGCTGCGTCGGGTCCGCCGGCGGAGCCGGAGGCGTACCGGGGGCAGCCGGCGGAGCGG
>JBARWR010000302.1:0-3463 GCA_049646915.1 Microbacterium sp. | reverse complement strand
GGCGACCATCGACGCCCGATCTCCGCGTGCTCTTCGTGCCTGAACGGCCGGCCGGCGCGACCCTGCTCCTGCTGTCCTCGATATGGGCTGTCGTCCTGAGCGCGGCGGCCGTGGTCGCGGTCCGGATCGGGATGACCGGCCGGCCTCAGGCGTTCCTGGGCGCGGCGGTGGTCGGACTGTTCGCCGTGCTCTTCTGGTACGTGGCCGTGCGCGGGGTCGTCACCCGGTACCGGTCTGATGCGGTCGGCCGACGCCCGGTGGGTGTGGGGATCGGTCCGGACGGGGTCACTCTCATCCGCGTGACGGAGACCGTGCATCTGCCGTGGACGGCGATCCGCGGTGTCGAGGCGGATCTCACCGAACCCCGACGGGGGATGGACCGGCTCCCGCTGATCCGGATCCGGCTGGACCCGAAGCGCGCGATCATAACGGGCAGAGCACGCGTGCCCGCGACGATCACGGTGGCCCCGGCGACGTTGAAGACGCACCCCCAGGTCGTATGGTCAGCGCTGCACGCGTTCCACGGCGCGCCATCGGCGCGTGCGGTTCTCGGCACGCGGGCAGGAGAGCAGCTGTTCGACGACTGGCGTGCAGCGATCACGACCGGATGACGCCGTCCCGGGAGGGAAGACCGTCAGCTGATCGTGAGCAGCTGGTGGCCTGCCGAGACCGTCGTGCCGGCGGACGCGCTGATGTTGCCGATCACGCCGTCCTTGTGCGCCTGCAGCGGCTGCTCCATCTTCATGGCCTCGAGCACGACGACCAGGTCGCCCTTGACGACCTGGTGGCCCTCCTCGACGGCCACCTTGACGATGGTGGCCTGCATGGGGGACTTCACGGCATCGCCGGATGAGCCGGCGCTCGCCCCGCTGGCGTGGGTGCGGCGGGATGGGGGGACGGCTGCGGGTCGTCCTGCCGTGCCGGCGACCGAGGCGGTCACGCGGTCGGGCAGGCTGACCTCGAGGCGGCGACCGCCGACCTCGACGACGACGGTGTGGCGACCGGGTGCCGGGGCCGGGTCCTCCAGCTCGCCGTCCCAGGCGGGGATGTCGTTGACGAACTCGGTCTCGATCCAGCGCGTGTACACGCCGAACCGGCCGTCTTCGGCGGTGAAGGCCGGGTCGCGCACGACCTTGCGGTGGAACGGGAGGACGGTGGGCATGCCGGCGACCTCGAACTCGTCCAGGGCGCGGCGGGCGCGCTGAAGCGCCTGAGCGCGGTCACGGCCGGTGACGATGATCTTCGCCAGCAGGGAATCGAAGGCGCCCGAGACGGTGTCGCCCGCAGTGACGCCCGAGTCCAGGCGCACGCCGGGGCCGCCGAACGTCTTGAAGATCTTGATGGGGCCCGGCTGGGGGAGGAACCCGCGGCCGGGGTCCTCGCCGTTGATGCGGAACTCGAAGGAGTGCCCGACCGGCTTCGGGTCGTCGTAGTCGATGGTGCCGCCGGCCGCGATGCGGAACTGCTCGCGCACCAGGTCGATGCCGGTGACCTCCTCGGAGACGGGGTGCTCGACCTGCAGGCGGGTGTTCACTTCGAGGAAGGACACGGTGCCGTCGGCCCCGATGAGGAACTCGCAGGTGCCGGCGCCCACGTAGCCGACCTCCTTGAGGATGGCCTTCGATGCGCTGTACAGCTGCGCGTTCTGCTCGTCGGTGAGGAACGGCGCCGGTGCCTCCTCGACGAGCTTCTGGTGACGACGCTGCAGCGAGCAGTCGCGGGTGGAGATGACGACGACGTTGCCGCTCGCATCCGCCAGGCACTGCGTCTCGACATGGCGCGGCTGGTCGAGGTACTTCTCGACGAAGCACTCGCCGCGGCCGAAGGCCGTGACGGCCTCCCGGGTGGCCGACTCGAACATCTCGGCGACCTCGTCGAGCTCGCGGGCGACCTTGAGGCCGCGACCGCCGCCGCCATAGGCGGCCTTAATCGCGATCGGCAGGCCGACCTCCTTCGCGAAGGCGACGACCTCGTCCGCGGTCTCGACCGGCCCCGGCGTGCCGGGAGCGAGCGGAGCGCCGACCTTCTCGGCGACGTGGCGGGCGGTGACCTTGTCGCCGAGGGCCTCGATGGCCTCGGGGGACGGGCCGACCCAGATCATGCCTGCGCCGATCACGGCGCGGGCGAACTCGGCGTTCTCGGCCAGGAAGCCGTAGCCGGGGTGCACGGCGTCAGCACCGGAGCGGCGCGCGATGGACAGGATCTTGTCGATCTGCAGGTAGGTGTCTGCGCTCGTGGAGCCCTCCAGGGCGTAGGACTCATCGGCGAGTCGCGCATGCATGGCATCGCGATCCTGATCGGCGTACACGGCGACGGAGGAGATCCCCGAGTCCTGAGCGGCACGGATGATGCGTACGGCGATCTCGCCGCGGTTGGCGATGAGGACCTTGGCGATAGCAGGCATGGGTTTCAGCCTAGCGAGTACCGGGCCGATCCTTTTGACGACTCTCGACAAGAAATCCGCAGATGTGTGGTCGCGATCACATGAATCGGCGTCACTGCGCCGTCCAGAGCTCCGTCCAGACCACGCCGAGTTCGGCGGCCAGTGCGCGCAGCGTGGACAGCGACATGCCCACCACCGTGGAGGGGTCGCCCTCGACACGGGTGATGAATGCGCCGCCCAGGCTGTCGACGGTGAAGGCGCCGGCGACGAAGAGCGGCTCGCCGCTGGCCACATAGGCGTCGATCTCGGCATCCGTCACGTCGGCCGCGAAGCTGACCTTCGCTTCGGCGACCGCCGCGGCTTCGCGTGGCGGGGTGGCGGGTCGCACCCGGAACACGCTGTGTCCGGAGTGCAGGACGCCGGTGGCGCCGCGCATCCGCTCCCAGCGCTCCCGCGCGACCTCGGCGGTGTGCGGTTTGCCGTAGACGCGGCCGTCGAGGGCGAACATCGAGTCGCCTCCGATCACGATGCCGTCGAAGTCCGGATGCTGCGCGGCCAGCCGCTCGACGACGTCGGCGGCCTTGGCGCGGGCCAGCAGCAGCACGAGCTCTTCGGGCGCCAGTGGTGCACCGCGCTCGGCCTCCGCTGCTGCTCCCACGGCGTCCTCATCCACTTCTGGGGAGAGGATCAGCGGTTCGATGCCGGCTTGTCGCAGCAGCATGAGGCGGGCGGGGGATCTGGATGCCAGGCAGACGCGCATGATTCCACGGTATCCGGTGTGGGATCCTGGAAGGATGACCTCCTCGCCGCTCACGCTGGACCTCGACATCACCGGCATCGCGCACGGTGGCACCTTCATCGCTCGTCACGAGGGGCGGGTCGTCTTCGTGCCGGACGCGATCCCCGGCGAGCGGGTGCGGGTGCGCATCGCCGATCCGGGTTCGGATGCCGACGCCAAGCGCTTCTGGCGCGCCGAGACTCTCGAGGTGCTGGACGCGTCGCCGCATCGCCGACCGCATGTGTGGGCCGAGGCGGACGTCTCTCGCACCCCGGAGAACCGCGTGGGCGGAGCCGACCTCG
>JBARWR010000301.1:0-7610 GCA_049646915.1 Microbacterium sp. | reverse complement strand
GGCGAGGGTCAGCTCGCGGACGTCGGCGGGGCCGCCGCCGGCGAGGATCTCGACCGACTCGCGCACCTCGTTGGCATTGCCGATGGCGAGTCCCAGCGGCACGTTCATGTCGGTCAGCAGCGCGGTCGTCGCCACTCCCGAGTCGGTGCCGAGCGCGACCATCGTGCGCGCCAGCTCGCGGGCGCGATCGATGTCCTGCATGAAGGCGCCGTTTCCGAACTTCACGTCCAGCACCAGGGCATCCGTACCCTCGGCGATCTTCTTCGACATGATGCTCGAGGCGATCAGCGGGATCGCCTCGACCGTGCCGGTGACGTCCCGCAGCGCGTAGAGCTTCTTGTCGGCGGGCGCCAGGCCGGAGCCCGCCGCGCAGATGACCGCGCCGACCTCGCCCTGCATCTGCGCGAACATCTCCTCGTTGCTCAGCGCCGCGCGCCACCCGGGGATCGACTCGAGCTTGTCCAGCGTGCCGCCGGTGTGCCCGAGTCCGCGTCCGCTCAGCTGCGGCACGGCGACGCCGAACACGGCGACCAGGGGTGCCAGCGGCAGGGTGATCTTGTCGCCCACGCCGCCGGTGGAATGCTTGTCGACGGTGCGTTTGCCGAGGGCGGCGAAGCTCATCCGCTCCCCCGTCGCGATCATCGCGTCGGTCATCACGCGGATCTCGTCGCGCTCCATGCCGCGCTGGAAGATCGCCATGGCGAAGGAGGCCATCTGCGCGTCGGAGACGTAGCCGCGGGTGTACGCGTCGATCATCCAGCGCAGCGCCGCCTCACCGACAACCCCGCCGTCGCGCTTGGCGCGGATGACGTCGACCGCGTCGAACGGCTCGATCGCAGCGCTCATCGGACATCCTCCAGATCGCGCGGCCCGAATGCGTCGGGCAGCACCTCGTCGATGGTGCGGATGCCCGAGACGGTCTCCAGCAGCATCTCGGGGCTGGAATGCTCGAACAGCAGCTGCCGGCAGCGGCCGCACGGCATGATCGTCTCGCCGTCGTTGTTCACGCACACGAACGCCACCAGGCGCCCACCACCGGACATGTGCAGGTCCCCGACCAGCGCGCACTCCGCGCACAGCGTCACGCCGTAGGACGCGTTCTCCACGTTGCATCCCGCGACGACACGGCCGTCGTCGACGAGCGCCGCGGCGCCCACCTTGTAGCGGGAGTACGGTGCGTACGCCTTCTGCATCGCGTCGGCGGCGACCTGTCGCAGGTCGTCCCAGTCGATGTCGGTCATGGTTCGGTCACAGCTCCTCTAGGACTTGATGTACGGCTGGCCGTCGGCGGCGGGTGGACGCGAGCGCCCGACCACACCCGCCACGGCGAAGATCGTCACGATGTACGGCAGCATCAGCATGAACTGGCTGGGCACCGGCGAGCCGATCACGCTCAGCACGCTCTGCAGGTTGGTGGCGAAACCGAACAGCAGGGCCGCCAGAGTGGCCTTGATCGGATCCCACTTTCCGAAGATCACCGCCGCGAGGGCGATGAAGCCTGCCCCGGCGGTCATCTCGGAGTTGAACCGCGGCACCGACACCAGAGTGTAGAACGCGCCGCCCATCCCGGCGATCGCACCGGCGATGAGCACGTTCATGTAGCGGGTGCGCAGCACGTTGATGCCGACGGTGTCGGCGGCCTGAGGATGCTCGCCCACAGCGCGCATGCGCAGTCCCCAGCGGGTGCGGTACATGCCGTACCAGACCACGAAGACGATCACGTACATCAGGTAGACGATCACCGTCTGGCGGAACAGAATCGGCCCGAGCACGGGGATCTCGCTGAGCACGGGGATGCTGATGCGCTTGAACGGCTCGACGGTGTTCAACGTCGCCTGGTTCGGCGCCAGCACCTGCCGGAACAGGAAGCTGGTGATGCCGATGACCAGCACGTTCAACACCACTCCGACGATGACCTGGTCGACGTGGTAGGTGATCGCGAAGACCCCGAGCACGAGGGCGACGAGCAGCCCCGCGACCATCGCGGCGATCAGCCCCGCCCATGGCGTGCCCGTGATCGAGGCGACGATCGCCGCGCAGAAGGCGCCGGCCAGCAGCTGCGCCTCGATCGCGATGTTCACCACGCCGGCGCGCTCGCCGATCACACCGCCCAGTGCACCGAAGATCAGCGGCGTCGCCAGTGCGAGTGCGCCGCTGAGCAGGCTGATCATCGGGAGTGTGCCCGTGCTGCCGGCGGCCGCCCAGGACAGGAAGCCGAAGATCAGCGCGACCGCGTACAGCGCGATGAGCCAGAGCGGAACGCGACGGTGCGATGCGATCCGCAAGGCCGCGATCACGGTGATCGCCGCGCCGATCAGCACCCCGATCCAGGCGGCGGGGGTTCCGGGGAAGGTGAGGTCGGGGACGGCGAGGATCTCACTGCCCGCGGCGAAGCGGAAGGTCGAGTCCCCGGCCCGGGGCGCCAACAGCGGCAGCAGGGCGACCGCGACGGTGATCACGCCGAGGATGATCGGCGTCTTCCAGGAGACGACGGCGATGGTGCGGGGCTCGGCCTCGAGTGTCTGGACGCTCACGCTGACACCTCCTGTCCTTCGGTGGTATCAATGCGACGCTTCGCAGCGCGGCGCTGCCGACGCGACGGCCTGCCCGGCTGCGGGATGCCGAACATCGCCCGCACCAGCGGCGGTGCGGCGATGAACAGCACGATCAGGGACTGCACGACCAGGACGATCTCGATCGGGATGCCCTGCGAGGCCTGCATGGTGAAACCGCCGGTCTTGAACGCACCGAACAGCAGGCCGGCGAACAGGATGCCGACGGGCCGGGAACGCCCCAGCAGCGCCACGGTGATCGCATCGAAGCCGATGCCCGCATCGATCCCTCCGCCGAAGCCGTTGGGCTCAGTGCCCAGTGCCTGGCTGACCCCCGCCAGACCCACCAGTGCACCGGCGATGACCATCACCAGGAAGTACATCCGGCCGACCGAGATGCCGGCGGTGCGCGCCGCGGCGGGGTTCTCGCCGACGGCGCGGAAGCGGAATCCGAGACTCGAGCGCTCCAGCAGCCACCAGGTGATGGCGACCGCGATCAGCGCGAACAGGAATCCGAGGTGCAGCTTGTACATCGGGCCGAGGATCTGCGGCAGCACCGCGCTGCCTGCCATCGGCGCAGTCTTGGGGTTGTTGGAGCCCGGCGCCTGCAGCACGCCCTGCGTGGCGAGCATCCAGGCGAGCAGGTAGAACGCGATGTGGTTGAGCATGATCGTCACGATCACCTCGTGCGCCCCCGTGCGCGCCTTCAGAATCCCGGCGATACCACCCCAGATCGCGCCGGCGATCACGCCCGCCACCAGAGCGGCGATCATGTGCAGCGGGAAGGGCAGATCCCACGCGGTCGCGACGTAGCCGGCGGCCGCCGCCGCCATCAGCATCTGCCCCTGACCGCCGATGTTGAACAGCCCCGCACGGAAGGCCAGGCCCACGCCCAATCCTGCGGCGATCAGCGGCGTCGCGAACTTGAGCGTCTCGGTGAGCGGACGGATGCCGATCGCGAACGAGTTCGCGTTGAAGTTGTAGATCGAGCCGCGGAACAGCGCCGCGTACGCGCCGCCGACCGCGTTGCCGACGGCGCTGAAGGTGTCGCCGGGCCGCTGGAAGAAGTATCCGGCGGCGGCCTGCACGTCCCGGTCGGTCAGCGCGATCAGGATCGAGCCGACGATGACCGCCGCGACCACTGCCAGGAGCGAGACGAGCGCGTTGCCGCCGGCCACGCGCATCCAGGCCTCGCGCCAGCGGGAGGGCTCGGGCACGTCGTGCGTCCTCGGCGGCACCGGGGCCGGGGTCTGGGCGGTCATGCCTGCGCTCCTTCGCTCACGGCGCCGGCCATCATCAGGCCCAGCTGCTCGCGCGGGGTGTCGCCGGGCACGATGCCGACGATCCTGCCCCGGTACATCACCAGGATCCGGTCGGCGAGGGCTGCGACCTCGTCGAGCTCGGTGGAGATCAGCACCACCGGCACGCCGGCATCGCGGGTCTCGATGATCCTCTTGTGGATGAATTCGATCGAGCCGACGTCCACGCCCCGGGTGGGCTGTGCCGCCACGAACAGCGACAGGTCACGGCTCAGCTCACGCGCCAGCACCACCTTCTGCTGGTTGCCGCCTGAGAGCCGTCCGGCCGGCTGCGAGGGCCCCTGGGTCCGGATGTCGAACTCCGTGATCTTCTCTCGTGCGAACTCGTCCAGCAGCCCGAGCTGCAGAGCGCCAGCCTTCACGAAGGGGGCGCCACCCGACCGGTCCAGCATGAGGTTCTCGGCGATCGAGAACTCCTTCACCAGCCCGTCGACGCCGCGGTCCTCGGGGACGAAACCCACGCCGGCGTCCAGGATGTGCCTCACGCTGCGACCGACGAGCTCCTGGCCGTTGAGGCGGATGCTGCCGCGCACCTTCTCCTGCAGGCCCATCAGTGCCTCGGTGAGCTCGGTCTGGCCATTGCCCTGCACACCCGCGACCGCCAGCACCTCGCCGCCGCGCACCTGGAACGAGACGTCGTCGACGAGCACGGTGCCGGCGACATCCGTCACGGTGAGCCCCTCGACGACAAGGGCGTTGTCGGTGTACTGCGGAGAATCCTTGCGCACGGTGAGTTCGACAGCGCGACCGACCATCAGCGAGGCCAGCTCGGTGTTCGATGCGGTGGGCTCGGCCTCGCCGACCACCTTGCCGAGCCGGATGACGGTGATCCGATCGGCCACCTCGCGCACCTCGCGCAGCTTGTGCGTGATGAACACGATCGCGGTGCCCTGCTCCTTGAGCCGGCGCATCGTCGCCATCAGCTCGTCGGTCTCCTGCGGGGTGAGGACGGCCGTCGGCTCGTCGAAGACGAGGATACGGGCATCCCGCGAGAGCGCCTTGATGATCTCCACCCGCTGCTGCACGCCGACGGGGAGGTCTTCGATCACGGCATCCGGGTTGACGTCGAAGCCGAAGCGATCGGAGATCTCGGTGACCTGTCGTCGCGCCGCGGCCAGGTCGAGCCTGCCCCCGAACGAGGTCGTCTCGTGGCCCAGCATGACGTTCTCGGCCACGGTGAAGACCGGGACGAGCATGAAGTGCTGATGCACCATGCCGATGCCGGCGTTCATCGCGTCGCCGGGCCCGTCGAAGTGCTGCACCACGTCGTCGATGAGGATCTGCCCCTCATCCGCCTGGTACAGGCCGTAGAGCACGTTCATCAGCGTGGACTTGCCGGCGCCGTTCTCGCCCAGCAGGGAGTGGATCTCCCCGGGTTCGACGACCAGATCGATGTGATCGTTGGCCGTCAGTGCGCCGAACCTCTTCGTTATGCCGCGCAGTTCGAGCTTCATGTGTCCGATCCTATTCGTGACTTCTCGCCGCGCCCAGGGATCGCCCGGGCAGACGACAGCGGGGAGGCCGCAGCACGGCCTCCCCGCTGTGGACTTCCTCAGTCGAGGTAGGACTTGACGGTGATCTTGCCGTCGATGATGTCCTGCTTGATCTGGTCGACCTGCGCCATCAGATCAGCGTCGACCTTGCTCTCGAAGTTGTGCAGCGGCGCGATGCCGACGCCCTCGTTCTCGAGCGTGCCGATGTACGGGTCGCCGCTGAACTCGCCGTTCGCGGCGGCCATGACGGCCTCATAGGTCGACACGTCCATCTCCTTCATCACGGAGGTGAGCACGAAGTCGGCCGTAGTCGGGTCGGTGTTGAACAGGTCGGCGTCGGCGCCGATCAGTGCGATGTCCTTGCCGGAGTCCTTGATGGCCTGCAGGCCGGACTGGTAGATCGGACCGCCGACCGGGAAGAGCACGTCCACGCCCTGGTCGATGATGTTCGTCGCGACGGTCTTGGCATCCTGGTTGGCCTCGAAACCGCCGGTGAACGAGCCGGTCTTGCCGTCCCAGCCGACGACGGCGACGCTCTCGCCGTTCTCCTGGTTGAAGTAGTCCACGCCCTGCTTGAAGCCGTCCATGAAGATCGTCACGGTGGGGAACTCCATGCCGCCGAAGGTGCCGACCTTGCCGGTCTGCGAGTAGCCCGCCGACAGGTAGCCTGCCAGGAAGGCGGCCTCGGCCGTGTTGTACAGCAGCGGCTTGAGGTTGTCGGGCTTGGCGTCGCCGCCGGCGTCGTCGATGAGGATGAAGTCGGTGTCGGGGTTGGCGTTCGCGGCGTCGACCGTCGCGGCCGACAGCGCGAAGCCGACGGTGACGATGGCGTTGCAGCCCTCGTCGACCATGTTCGTCACGTTGGGCGCGTACTCGGTCTCGGCGTTGGACTGCGCCTCCTTGAGCTTCACCCCGATCTCGTCGGCCGCCTTCTCGGCGCCCTCGAAGGACAGCTGGTTGAAGGACTTGTCATCGAAGCCGCCCATGTCGGAGACGATGCAGGTCTGGAAGTCGGATGCGGCGGGCTTGTCGCCGCCGTCGCTGCCGGGCTTCTCAGTCGTCGGAGCCTGGCCGCAGCCGGCGAGCGCGAGGATGACGCCGGCTGCGATGGTCGCACCGAGCATCTTCTTGGTCGTAGAGATGGGCACTGTTTGCCTCCCCATGAGATCGTTCCCGCGGACATCGCGGATCGATCCAAGTTACCCACGGTTACGGTCCTGCGCACCTTCGGCCCGCCGGCGCTGGCGAATGGTTACAATTCCGCAATGCGAACCGGGCGATTCGCTTGGCGGACCGCTACGACTCGGCTCAGAGCACGTCGCCGCGCCCGCTGAGCTTGAGCGATTCCACGACGCCCTTCACGCGCTGCGCGTGCTCGATCGTGGTGACCAGCAGCGCGTCCTCGGTGTCCACCACGACGATGTCCTTCACGCCGACGAGACTGATCACGCGCGAGGTCTGGCTCACCAGGATGCCGCTGGCAGCATCCGAGAGCACCCGCGCCTTCGGCCCCAGCACCGCGAGGTCGTTCTTGCGACCGTGGTTGATGAGCTTGGTGAGCGAGGCGAAGTCTCCCACGTCGTCCCAGTCGAAATGTCCGGGGATCACGGCCAACCTGCCGTGCTCGGCCGCGGGCTCCGCGACGGCATAGTCGATCGCGATCTTCTTCAGCTGCGGCCAGATGCGATCCACCGCAGGGCCGCGCAGCTCGCGGTCGTCCCATGCCTCGGCCAGCTCCAGCAGCCCGGCGTGCAGTTCGGGCTCGTTCGCGGCGAGCTCCTCGAGCAGCACGCTCGCCTTGGCGATGAACATCCCGGCGTTCCAGAGGTAGTCGCGACTGGCGACATACTCCTTGGCTGTGGCGAGGTCGGGCTTCTCCACGAAGCGCTCCACGAGGGTGGCCTCGGGCGCGCCGTCGACGACGATCTCCCCGGCTCGCTTGATGTAGCCGAAGCCCACCGAGGGCTCGGTGGGCGGGATGCCGATCGTGACGATGTAGCCCTGCCGCGCCACCTGCACCGCCTGCTGCACGGCCCACTCGAACACCTGGGTGCCGCGGATCACGTGGTCGGCGCTGAACGAGCCGATGATCACGTCCGGGTTGCGGCGGTGCAGGATCGCAGCGGCGAGGCCGATGGCCGCCGCGGACTCGCGCGGCTCGGATTCCAGGAAGACGTTGGCATCCGGGATGCCGGGCAGCTGCCCCTCGACTGCGGCCCGGTGCGCGCGCCCGGTCACCACGGCGA
>JBARWR010000300.1:0-1703 GCA_049646915.1 Microbacterium sp. | reverse complement strand
TGCTCACCCCTGCGCTCGCGCTCCCTCCGCAGCCGGTCGGCTGGTTCGACCGCGAGAATGCCGCCCGCAGCTTCGCGCAGCAGGTGCAGTACGCCCCCTACAGCAGCTTCGTCAACGTGTCCGGCCTGCCCGCACTCGTGCTGCCCGTCACCGAGGACGCCTCGGGCCACCCGGTCGGTGTGCAGCTGATCGGGCGGCCAGGGGGTGAGGCTGCGATCATCGCGCTGGCCGCCGAACTCGAGGGACGAGTGGGGCGGATGCCGCACCCCGACGTCTGGGACCGGATCGCCCGGCTAGCCTGAGATCATGACTGCGACCATCCTCGCCCGTGCCGTCCTGCTCGACATGGACGGCACACTCGTCGACTCGACCGCTGTGGTCGAACGACTCTGGCTGGAGTGGGCGAAGCCGCATGGATTGGATCCGAAGCGCGTGCTGGAGGTCGTCCACGGCAGGCAGGGTCACCAGAGCATGGCGATCCTGCTGCCCGAGCGCGATCACGCCATCAACCTGGTCGAGAACCAGGAGATGCTCGCCCGCGAGAGCGGGGATGTCGACGGCGTCGTGGCCATCGGCGGAGCGCCGCAGCTGTTGGAGTCGCTGGCCCAGCATCCGCACGCCATCGTCACGTCCGCGAACGTCGCGCTGATGACGGCGAGGATGGATGCCGCGGGACTCACCGTCCCCGAACTGGCGATCACGGCCGAGAGCGTGAGCGCCTCCAAGCCGCACCCCGAGGGCTTCCTGAAGGCCGCCTCACTGCTGGGTGTCGAGCCAGCCGACTGCGTCGTGTTCGAGGATTCCCCCGCCGGCATCCAGGCGGGTCTCACCGCCGGCATGACCGTGATCGGCGTCGGCCCGCACGCCGCGGCGAACGACCCCGCCTACGCGGTAGACGACCTGACGGAGATCACGATCATCGAGCGGCCGGGCGGGTTCGAGCTCACGATCGGCTGAGCCGTTGCTTCCCGCGCGCCGATACCCTACTCCCGCATCCATTCGCCGATTCCGCCGTCACCCGACACCCACGCGGTCGGTTCATCGTCGAAGCGGATCACCTCGGTCAGCCAATACGTCTCACCCGGGTTCCAGCCCGCGATGACGGACGCGGCACTGTCACCCACCGGGATCGCCGTGCCGGCGGCCGCCAGGTAGGCGCCGGCCTGCAGATGCACGGCGTCATAGTGCTCCGCAACCGCACCCCAGTCCGGGAGCACCCAGTCGCCGATGCGTCCTGTGGCCCGATACCAGTCGTGCCGCTTGGGCGAGGTCACTGCCGTCGGGAACCGCGTGCACAGTTCACCCCATGCCTCGGCACTGTCGATCTCGAACACCCGGGAGCGTGCGGAAACGGACGCCGTGTACACGAGGCACCGCTCCCAGCCCATGCTGTCCTCAACGAACCACAGCGCCGCAGGGCTCCCATCGAAAGTCACCCCGGTCGTCGAAGGTGTCGGCCAGCCGGGTTTCGACCACCACTCACCGCTCATATTGGCCGTCGGATCTGCCGGCCGGTCGTGCTGCGCGCGCTGCTCCTGTTCGGTCTGCTGGTCCTGGATTCGGCGCAGCTGAGCCATCGACATCGCCGCTGGCGGCCCGTCGCGCGGCTCGTCCCACCGCACCGACCACTGGCGGTGCAGGTCGATCGGCCGCCACCACGAGGCCACCGTGGGCGCGACGTGCTCGGCGACGCGTTCCAGTGC
>JBARWR010000299.1:0-2471 GCA_049646915.1 Microbacterium sp. | reverse complement strand
ATCCCGGGCACCGCGCGCACCGCCGCCGGCCACCCGGTCGACGGTGCCCACGCGCCGGCTGCGACAAGCACACCTACTGCCAGGACCACGAGTCCCGCCCATCCGACGACGCCGACGATCTCACCGCCGGGCAGCATCCCGGTCCGCGCCAGCACGACATCCACAGTCAGCACGGCCGCGATCAGCGCAGCCGGCACGCCCACCACCAGCGACGGCAGGATGCCCGCCCGCATGTCATCCCAGAACAGGGCGAACCGCGAGTCCGACGCCGACACGAATCGTCGCAGCTGGCGGATTCCGGCGGCCAGCGCGATCGGAAGAGTGACCACCGGCAACGCGACGAGAGTGATCAACAGGCCGATCGTGAGCACCTCGCCGAAGAGGCCGAACTTCGCCGTCGCACCCGGGTTGGGGCCGGGCACGAACCCCTCGCCGACGGGGCCGGCACCCGAGCGTGCCTCGCGCGCTGCGGCCCTGGCCTCACTGCGACGCCCCGAGGACATCGTCAGCCCTTCAGTCCCTGGGTCGCGACGCCGTCCACGAGGAAACGCTGGAAGACCACGAAGAACAGGATGATCGGCACCAGGGCGACGAACGATGCCGTCACGGTCGCGCCGTAGTCTGCGCCGCCGGAGGACGCGTCGTTGTACAGCTTCAGCGCGATCGGCAGCGGATAGTTCTCTGGACTCGTCAGATAGAGCAGCGGACTGAGGAAGTCGTTCCACGTCCAGATGAACGCGAAGATCGCACAGGTGATCAGCGCAGGGCGGATCAGCGGCAGGATGATGGACCAGAAGATGCGCGCGTGTCCCGCGCCGTCGATGCGAGCCGCCTCATCCATGTCGCGCGGCATCTGGCGGATGAACTGCACGATGAGGAATACGAAGAACGCCTCGGTCGCGAGGAACTTCGGCAGGATCAGCGGGATGAAGGTGTCGATCCAGCCGAGCTTGTTGAAGATGATGTACTGCGGGATGATCACGACGTGGAACGGCAGCAGCAGGGTGCCGATCATCGCGGCGAAGAGGATGCCGAGGCCCTTGAACTGCACACGGGCGAACGCATAGGCGGCGAGCGCCGACGACATGACGGTGCCGACGACGGCGGAAGCGGCGAGGATGAACGAGTTCAGAAAGAACCGCCACATCGGCACGCCGGCGATGCCCTCCATCACCTTGCCGTAGTTGTCGAACGTCGGGGCGCTCGGGAACAGGCCCGAGTTCTGTCCGAATTCGGCGTTCGGCTTGAACGTGGCCAGGAACAGCCACAGCAGCGGGTAGAGCACGATCGCGGTCAGCAGCAGCAGGCCGACGAACCAGATGATGGTCTGCACGGTCTTGCGCTTGATCCGGCGCCTCGGGGGCACTGCCGCCCGGTGCTCGGCGTCGACGGCGGTGGAGGTCATTTGTCGTCTCCTGCGTAGTGCACCCAGGACTTCTGCGTGCGGAAGAGGATGAATGCCAGCAGGGCGACCACGATCAGCAGCACCCACGCGATCGCCGCGGCGTAGCCCATCTGCCCGTCGGAGAAACCCCGCTTGTAGAGGTAGACGGTGATGAAGTTCGTCATACCGGCAGGACCGCCGGTGCCGTTGGAGATGATGTACGCGGATGCGAACACCTGAAACGCGCCGATCAAGCCCAGCAGCAGGTTGAAGAACATCACCGGAGAGAGCATCGGGATCGTCACCGCCCGGAACCGGCGCCAGGCGCCCGCGCCGTCCATCTCGGCCGCCTCGTACAGCTCCTTCGGGATCTGCTTGAGGCCGGCGAGGAAGATGACCATGGTGGAGCCGAAGGTCCACACGTGCAGCAGGATCATCATCGGCAGGACCATCGGCGGGTTACCGATCCAGCCGCCGAGGTTGATGCCGAAGATCTGCAGACCGGAGTCGACCGGCCCATCGGTGGAGAACATCGCCCGCCACACGATCGCCACCGACACCGAGGCTCCGATCAGCGAGGGTGCGTAGAAGGCGGAGCGGAAGAAGCCCGCGCCCTTGTCGCGGTAGTTCAACAGCATCGCCACGCCCAGCGCCGCGCCCAGGGTGATCGGCGTTCCCACGAACACGTAGATGAGCGTGATCTCCGCCGATTGCAGGAACACCGGGTCCTTCGAGAACAGCCGGATGTAGTTGTCGAAGCCGATCCAGCGCGGTGGCTGGAAGATGTTGTACCGCGTGAACGACAGGTACAGCGAGTACGCCATCGGCACGAGGGTGAGGCCCAGGAACCCGATCAGCCACGGGGTGAGGAACGCGTAGCCCGTGGCGGTCTCGCGTCGGGCGCGCGTGCGCTGACCGGGGCGGACGGGATCGAGGTCACGTCGGCCTCTGCGCAGCAGGTGTGCGCTGGGGCGGTCTTCGGTGACGATGACCCTTGTCGCGGTGGTGCTCACGGGGCTCTCCTTCCGGGGATGCGGTCAGGGGCGGAGGGAGCCGGTGGGGCGGGCGCGGTGCCCACCCACCCGCG
>JBARWR010000298.1:0-7620 GCA_049646915.1 Microbacterium sp. | reverse complement strand
GTCCTGCGGCGAGTGCCTCCTCCGCGTTCCAGCGGGTCGTGCTCAGCACCGCGCGCAGCGCCCGCGCGCCGAGGAGTCGCGGCAGCAGGAGGCTCGCGGCGTTCGAGATCGACAGCCCGATGCCGTTCTCGGGGAGGAAGAAGGCGGCGTTCGGGCTGCCGATCCTGGTGTCGAAGCACAGGGTGAGTTCGCATCCGCCGCCGACCGCGATACCGTTGAGCGCCGCGACCAGGGGAACCTTGGTCTGAAGCGCGGCGCGCGTGATGTCGTTGAAGACCAGGACCTCGTCCACGAGTCCGCCCGGCGGGAGCGCGGAGGCCTCGTCGAGATCCTCGCCGGCGCAGAACGCGCGGCCGGTGCCAGTGAGCACGATGCCGCGCACACGGGTGCCCGTGCCGAGGTAGCGCAGCGTGGCAGCGAGTTCGCGCCGTGTGGCGACCGTGAGCGCGTTGAGCTTCTCAGGCCGGTCGAGGCGCACGACCGCGACGCCGTCGACCACCGAGACGGCGAGGCATCCGTCGCGGTCGACGGGAACGTCGAGCACCTCGGTGTCGGGCAGCAGGTTCCAGGCGCGGTTCGCCGACTCGAACGAGCCGGTGATCTGATCGCGGCCGGGCTCGAGGAGCGATCGTTTCTGGATGCGCTCGGAGGGCGTCATCTCAAAGCCGTCGACGAACTCCCAGCGGGCCGGGATCTTGAACCGCGCGAGCGAGGCCTCCGCGTGCTGCAGCAGCTCGCGCGCCATGCCGTCGTGGTCGGTGCGCCCGGCCGCGAGCTGCACGAACGCCTTGGGAACTTCGCCGAACAACTCGTGGGGCACACCGACGACGGCGACGTTGAGCACACCGGGCACCGCCGCAATGACCGCTTCGACCTCGGCCGCCGAGATGTTCTCGCCCCCGCGGCGGATGACATCCTTCGACCGGCCGGCGTGGTGGATGCCGCCGCGCTCGTCGACGAACCCCAGGTCGCCGGTGTGAAAGCGTCCGTCGCGCAGCACGGCCGCGGTCGCCTCGGGGTGGTTCCAGTAGCCGTTCATCATGGGCTCACCCGCGACCACGATCTCGCCGACCTCGCCCTGCTCACACGGCATCCCGGACTCGTTGACGACGGTGACTGTCTTGCCGCGCGGAGGCGTGCCCATTGAGCCGCTGCCGACGCTCGCGGTGTCGTCGGGTCGCACGATGAGATCGGGACCGGTCTCGGTCGAGCCGTACAGTTCGCGCCACGGCGCGCCCCAGCGCTCCTCGAGCCGGGCATGCAGCTCGGGCTCGATGCCCGAGCACAGCACGAGGCGCATCTGGTTGTCGCGGTCGTGCGACTGCGGGTCCTGCTTGAGCAGGAGTCGGGGCATGCTCCCGAGCACGTAGCTGATGGTGGCCCCGTGCGCGCGCACGGAGTCCCAGTAGCCGGATGCGGAGAAGCGCGGGAGCATCACGAACGGCACGCGCGCCATGAGCGCCATGAGCATGGTCCACTGCTGGTCCATGTACGAGAACGGCTGGCTCATGAGCACGACATCGTCGGAGCGCATGCCGCTTTCCTGTGCGATGAGCCACGCGGTGCGCAACCAGTAGTCGTGGGTGAGGATGCACGCCTTCGGCAGGCCGGTGGTGCCCGAGGTGTACTGCAGGTTGGTGACGGTGCTTGCGTCGAGCTCTGGGAGCTCGAGCGGCGTGCCGTGGTCGCTGGCGATGTCGTCGGCGTCGATCACGGTGCGCAGTTCGGTGCCTTCGGAGCTCTCGCGCACGAGCGGCTCGAACTCGTGGGTGGTAACCACGGCAACGGCGCCGGAGTCCTGCAGTACGTGCCGCAGGTCCGCGCTGCGGGAGCGGCAGTTGACGGGCGCGATGACCGCGCCGGCTTTGAGAATGCCGAACCAGGCGACAGGCCACCGGGAGGTGTTCTCGAGCATGACGGCGACACGGTCGCCAGGCGTGATGCCGCTCGAGAGCAGGCGCCGCGCCACGTCGTCACTGGCCTCATCGAGTTCGGCGAAGGTGAGCGTGCGATCCGGGCACCGCAGGAACTCCCGTGCGCCGGAGTCGCGCACGGCGTCGCGCAGCAGGTCGATCGCGGTGTTCCACGGTGGTGCGATCGGCGAGCTGACCGTATCGAAGAGCGGTGCCGTTGTCATTGCAGTGTGTACTCCTTCACGCGGTTGGCCGGGGCCGAGGGCTCCCAGTCGAAGTGGGGGATGAGGGCGAAGTCGAAGTCGACCGCGGGGTCGAGGCCCGGCTCGACGCCGACGGTGCGAACCGACGCGAGCGCGATGCGCACGAACTCGCTGCACACTGACTCGAGCGGTCGGGGACCGTTGGGGCGGAACCACACGCTCGTTCCGGTGCACATCGCCATGAGGGCGAGGCGGGTGAGCGACTCGTCGGTGATCGTGAAGCAACCCGACTCGGTGCCTGAGCGCAGGGTGGAGCGCCAGAAACCCTCATAGTCCGCACGCAGGCGCATGACGTCGTGGTGCCCTGGCGTGTCTTCCTCGAGGGAGCGCAGTTCGCCGTCGGTCACGCGCGCGAGCATCGGATAGAGGCCGTGGATGGCGGTGAGCGAGGAGACGAGGATGCCGAGTGCCCGTTCCGGCGTCGCTGCGGTGGCGAGCGCGTTGCGGGTCGTCGAATTGATGGAGCGCTGCCCGCTGATCATGATGTCGGCGAGCAGTGCCTGCTTGTTGGCGACGTGGTGGTAGACGCCGGCGGTGGTGAGATTCACGAGGCTGCAGATGTCACGGATGCTCGTGGCTGCGAAGCCGCGGGTGGCGAACAGGTAGACGGCGGCGGATCGGATGCGCTCCGCGGCGTCGATGCCGCGGTCGGAGAAGAGGTCGCCGAGGGTGGTGCCAGCGAGCTCTGCGCCGAGTTCCGCGTTCTTGACAGCCGAGGACATGGGCACAGCCTAACGCACGTTAGGTCATTTCGCATCCCCCGATTTCGGCCGAAGGCTACACGTCAGTCGGCCCACCCCTCGAGGGAGCGGATGAGCGCCGTGACGAGCCGCTCGAAGCTGCGGTCGATCTCGCGGGGCAGCCCGAACCCGCCGGCCGCTTCGAGCGCAATGAAGCCGTGGAGCGCCGCGCGTATGGCTCGCACTGCGTCGATCGCGTCATCCCCGGTCAACCCATAGCCGGTGAGCGCGGCCCTAGGCATGCGTGGTCCGTTGCAGGAACGCGGTGATCGCCGGGCCCACGAGCTCGGGGCGCTGTGACTGCGGGTAGTGGCCGGCGTCGGGCACCATGAGCACCTCTGCGCCGAGCTGGTCCGTGATCCATGCTGCCTCGGCCGCGGGATCTGCGAAGTCCGGGTCGAGCTCGCCCATCACGACGAGCACGTGGGTGCGCACGGTCGGCAGGGCGGCTTCGGCGGCGTCGTGATCGCTGCGCATGCTGCGCGACACGGCACGTCGGTGTCCAGGGGCCTTGATCGCCGCGACGATCGTGGTGAGGTGCTGGTCGAAGTCGTCCGGTCTGACACCGGGATTGAGCGTGGCGTAGAACGCGCGCCAGGTCGCGGCGACGAAGGCGGCGAACCCGGTGCGGCGAGTGGGAGGATCGAGAGCATGCCCAGCCTGCTCGAGCGCGCACCGCATCCCTTCGACCCGGATGCCGCGTTCGAGGCATTCGAGACGTGGGCACTCGAGCAGGGCCTCACCCTGTACCCCGCCCAGTCCGAAGCGCTCATCGAACTCGTCACGGGTGCGAATGTCATCCTGAGCACCCCGACCGGTTCGGGCAAGTCGCTCGTGGCCGTCGCCGCGCACTTCGCCGCGCTCGCGCAGCAGCAGCGCACGGTGTACACCGCCCCGATCAAGGCACTCGTGAGCGAGAAGTTCTTCGCGCTCGTCGACACGTTCGGCGCGCAGAACGTGGGCATGGTCACCGGTGACAGCTCCGTGAACCCGGTGAGCAGCACCGTGCGGATGGGCACGTTGATGCCCACCCCGAGCGTGTCGGTGCCGCAGATCACGCGCAGCAGGCCGCGCTGTGCGAGCTGTTCCACGAGACGGCGGTATTTGGGCAGCATGCCGGCGTGGTGCACGCCGATGCCGCCACGCACCAGGCGCGAGAGGGTCTGCCCGAATCTCGTGGCCGGCCTCGCGCTGGGGCTGGCTCGACAACTATCCGTCGACCTTCGAGGACATCCCCGCCGCTCCGGGTAGCTGATACCGCGACTCGATGCAGACGAGCTGCCCGGAGGCCGGCGCCGAGGTTGGCGACTAGGACGCTCGGCACCGGCCTGCCGATCTCAGCAGGAGAGGTGAGTGATCCCGCCAGGGGCGATCGGCAGCGAGCCGTTCGCGCTGATCGTTGCCAGGATGCCGCCGCCGGAGTTGAGCGCGTAGACGGAGCCGCTGGTGCGGGCGTTGGCGACCGACCGAACCGTACCGATGAGGCCGGTGGGCTGCGGGGTTCCGCATGAGCTGAAGGTCAGCTTGCTCCCGCTGAGGCTGTAACCGTTGTAGGCGCAGTAGGAGCCCGTGGCGCACGAGCCGACATCCAGCACGCCGAACGCGGAGCCGGGCACGGCGAGCGTGAGAACGACGGCACCCTTATCCCAGGCGATCTCGTTCGCGGCGATCTGCACGCCGCCGGGGTACTCGGCGAGCACGGCGTCGATGCGCGCCTGGAGCGGGTCCGAATCCTTGTCCGCGGCTGTTGCGGCAAACGGGGTGCCGAGGACTAGGGCGAGCGCCCCGATGGTGGCGAGGACGGCCATACGGCCGGAACGGATCATGGTGGTGGACATGGTTACCTCCAGAGGGTGTAGTCGGTTACGGAATCAGGGGGAACGTGGAAGTCCGGGTGGCCGTCGACGCTGATGCGCTCGACGGCGAGCAGCCGCCAGGAATCGATGTCGATGACGAGCTGCGCCCGATGGCCGGGCTCAAGCTCGGTCGGTCCGATGCCCAGCACGATCCCGTCGCGCCCGGCCCGGTCGGTGGTCTCTCCTGCCACCTGCACGCCAGGGGCGGTGACGATCACCTCGATAGCGGCGCGCTGGGCGGCGTCGCCGAGGGTCCAGAACTGCATGAGTGAGTTGAGGGCGTACAGGTACTCGCCGGCGGAGCGCGACCCCGTTCCGGCGACGCCGAGCGACGTGAGGAAGGCGTCGAGGTAGTCGCGCATCCCGGATGCGCCCTCGGGCGGGAGGTCCGGGAACGGCACCGGGTACTCGCCAGGCCCCCAGGTTTCCTCGTAGAGCGTGGTGCCGGGCTCCTCCGCGTCCGCGGGGACCGGCTCGAGCACGGAGCCGTCGGCACTCATCGGTGTCCCGGCGATGATGCGGCTGGTGCCCGAGAAGTCCTCGGCCCAGGCGATCTGGACTCGCTGCGGCTGGATGAAGGTCGCCGCCGGTCGGTCGGCGTCGAGCTGGATGAACCAGCCCTCCCACTGAGCGCTGCGGCTGGTCGCGGTCGGCTGCGGGTTCCGAGAAGGCTTCACGAGATCCTCGCGCAAGGTGTCGATGGTGGTCACGGTCGGGCGGAGCTCAAGCAGGTTCGGGGTCACAGCCATCGCAGTCTGCGGGCGCAGCGCGGACAGCAGGACCACTGCGACGACCGCGATCACGACCGCGAACGCGGCCGCCGCCAGCAGCACGGGCGTCCGCGGGCTTCGAAGTGGCGGGAGCGCGATGTCGTGGCGGGCCGAGCGCCGGCCCGAGATGATGTCGTCGAGCCGCCGTAGCGCATGGTCGGGCAACGGCGCGTCCTGGAAGGGATTGTTCTCGCGCATCAGCCGGGTCAGGTCATCCACGGACATCACCACCCCGAGCGCGACGACGGGTAGGCATGATGCTGGTGTCGTCCAGGAGAGCACGCAGCGCGGCGCGAGCACGGGTGAGGCGAACCCATAGCGCGGCGACCGTGCAGTCGAGGAACTGTGCTGCCTCGGCAGCGGACAACCCATGCCAGTAGGTCAGTTGGAGCACGAGCGAGTCTTCGGGGCGCAATCTGGACATCGCCAGGCGGAGTCCGATCTGCTCGATGTGCAACCCCCACGCCTCCACGCTCGCCGCTTCCTCCATGCCTGCTTGTTGCACCCTGATTCGCTCTCGATCCCGTCGCTGGTACTCGTTGCCGATCAGATTCCTGACAGTGGCGAATAGCCAGCGAGAGGTGATCGCTTCTGGACTTGGTGCCTTCTCCCAGGCGAGCAGGAACGCATCATCGGCAAGATCCTCAGCCAACGCTCGATCATTGACACGCAGGTAGGCGTACCGAACCAGCGTCCGATAGTTGCTGAGGTAGAGCTTCGTGAATGCCTCGGCGTTCGGGTCCACTAACCCTCCCCCCGGCCGCAAGCACAATCCGCTTCTTGTATATGAGTTTGCCGAGCCGCCGAATCCTTACACATGGATTTCAGACGGGTTGCGCGTCGCCGCTCGATAGGTCGAGCTTTGTAAGGATTCGCCGACTCAGCAAACAGAACAGTCGAGGGCAGTCCAAATGAAGGAGGAAATCATGCTGAGACGAAGCCCACGATCGGCCGTGAAGTCAGGGTCGGCGAAGCGCAAGATCATCACGGGACTCGTGGGTGTGGGTGCCCTGCTCGGGGCCACGTTCCTGACCGCTGCTCCCGCCAACGCAGCCGGCAGTTGCTCCTCGCTCGCCTACGACCAGGGAACTGGCGTGGTGACGGGATCGTGCGCCGGCACGGTATACATCGGGGTCACCTGCTACGCGATCTGGCCCTACTCGCCCTGGAACGACGTGAACTGGTACAACTTCGGCGGCGGCCAGAGCTTCTGGATCACCGACTTCGCGAACTGCCCGTGGCCCGCCGGCTACGACGTCTACTGGCTCTCGGCCTGACCTGAGCCGGCATCGTCCGTCTCGGGCCGGGTTAGCCTTGGCCCGAGACGGACGATGCGTGAGGTGGTTCGATGATCGAAGTAGAGCACCTGACCAAGCGATTCGGGGATCGGCTGGCGCTGGATGACGTGTCGTTCCGGGTGAGCGCGGGAAAGGTGACGGGATTCCTCGGCCCGAACGGGGCGGGCAAGACAACCGCCATGCGCCTCCTGCTCGGGCTCGACCGGCCGACCACGGGACGGGCGCTGATCGACGGACGACCGTTGCGGGACTATCACGATCCGCTCTGCCAGGTCGGTGCGCTGCTGGACGCGAAGTTCGCGCACCCCCGGCGCACCGCGTTCGATCATCTGCTGGTCGTAGCGGCCACGCACGGCATCCCGAGGTCGCGCGTGCATGACGTGATCGACGAGACGGGGCTGGACTCCGTGGCCGGTGAGCGGGTCGGGAAGTTCTCACTGGGCATGACCCAGCGGCTCGGCATCGCCTCGGCGCTCCTCGGCTCCCCGCGGGCGCTGATTCTGGACGAGCCGATCAACGGGCTCGACATCGACGGGGTCCGGTGGTTCCGCGAGCTGTGCCGCGAGTACGCGGACGCAGGGGCGGCCGTGTTCCTGTCCTCGCATCTGATGTCCGAGGTGGAGCTGGTCGCCGACCATGTGATCGTGCTCGGCCGCGGGCGGGTGCTGCGGGATGCGCCGCTGCGGGACTTCCACGCGGGCGCTGCGGCCGTCGAGGTGGTGGCCGACCGTGCCGCGGAACTCGCCGCGATCCTGACCGGCCGCGGCGCGACGGTCGAGC
>JBARWR010000297.1:0-2093 GCA_049646915.1 Microbacterium sp. | reverse complement strand
CAACGCGGTCGAGTACTTCGTCTCGTACTACGACTACTACCAGCCAGAGGCCTACGTGCCCCAGACCGACACCTTCATCGAGAAGGACTCCTCGATCAACTCCGAGGTCGAGCGGCTGCGGCACTCCACGACGAACTCGCTCCTCAGCCGTCGCGATGTCATCGTCGTCTCGACCGTGTCCTGCATCTACGGTCTCGGCGCACCGGAGGAGTACCTCCGCGCCATGGTCGCGCTGCAGGTGGGGGAGCGGTACGACCGTGACGCCCTGATCCGTCAGTTCATCGCGATGCAGTACAACCGCAACGATGTCGACTTCTCCCGTGGCAACTTCCGGGTGCGCGGCGACACGATCGAGATCATCCCCGTCTACGAAGAGCACGCCATCCGCATCGAACTGTTCGGCGATGAGATCGAGGCGCTGTACTCGCTTCACCCGCTCACCGGCGAGGTCATCGAGAAGCTGGCCTCCGTTCCGATCTTCCCGGCTTCGCATTATGTGGCCGGTACCGATGTCATCCAGCGCTCGATCGGCACGATCGAGGCCGAATTGGAAGATCGTCTGACCGAGTTCGAGCGGCAGGGAAAGCTGCTCGAGGCACAGCGCCTGCGCATGCGCACGACTTTCGATCTCGAGATGCTCCAGCAGCTGGGCTTCTGCTCCGGCATCGAGAACTACTCGCGGCACATGGATGGGCGCGAACCCGGCGAGCCGCCGCACACGCTGCTCGACTTCTTCCCCGACGACTTCCTGCTCGTGATCGACGAGTCGCATGTGACGGTGCCTCAGATCGGTGCGATGTACGAGGGCGATGCGTCTCGCAAGCGCACGCTCGTGGATCACGGATTCCGACTGCCGAGCGCGATGGACAACCGTCCGCTGCGGTGGGACGAGTTCAAGAACCGCATCGGGCAGACCGTCTACCTGTCCGCCACCCCGGGCAAATACGAGATGGGGATCGCCGACGGCATCGTCGAGCAGATCATCCGTCCGACCGGACTGGTCGATCCGCACATCGTCGTGAAGCCATCGAAGGGGCAGATCGACGATCTGCTGGAAGAGATCCGTCTTCGTGTCGAGCGCAACGAGCGCGTGCTCGTCACGACCCTCACCAAGAAGATGTCGGAGGAGCTCACCGACTTCCTCGGCGAGCACGGTGTGCGCGTGCGCTATCTGCATTCCGATGTCGACACCCTGCGCCGTGTCGAACTGCTCAGCGAACTGCGTGCCGGCGTCTACGACGTGCTCGTGGGCATCAACCTGCTGCGTGAAGGCCTCGACCTGCCGGAGGTCTCGCTCGTCGCGATCCTCGACGCCGACAAGGAAGGCTTCCTCCGATCGGGCACCTCCCTCATCCAGACCATCGGTCGTGCGGCGCGTAACGTCTCGGGTGAGGTGCACATGTACGCCGACAAGATGACCGACTCCATGACGAAGGCGATCGAGGAGACCGACCGCCGCCGCGAGAAGCAGGTCGCGTACAACAAGGAGCATGGCATCGACCCGCAGCCGCTCCGCAAGCGCATCGCCGACATCACCGAGGTGCTGGCCCGGGAGGGTGCCGACACAGCGGAGATGATGTCGGGTCGAGGTCGGGCGACGGGCAAGGGCAAGTCGCCGACGCCGAACCTGCGCCGAACCGGGATCGCTGCCGAGGGTGCGCAGCAGCTCGAAGCCACGATTCAGGATCTGTCGGACCAGATGCTCGCGGCTGCTGCCGAGCTGAAGTTCGAGCTCGCCGGGCGGCTGCGCGACGAGGTGCAAGACATGAAGAAAGAGCTCCGTGCCATGGAGCGCGCCGGGCACGCGTAGACAGGAACCTGACCGATGGATGCTGCAGGGAACGAGCTCGCCGACCGCGTCCGGGCGCTTTTGAGTGCGGACGCCGAGATCGAGGAACGTCGCATGTTCGGCACAAGAGCGTTCCTCGATGACGGTCACATCCTGGTGGGTGCGCGCCCTGGCGGCGTTCTGCTCGTCCGGGTCGATGACGAGAACGGCGCAGCGCTGTTGACGCACCCGGGGGCGGCTCGCGCCGTCATGGGCTCACGCACCATGAGCTCGGGCTGGCTCGACGTGGTGCCAGGCGCCATCG
>JBARWR010000296.1:0-1771 GCA_049646915.1 Microbacterium sp. | reverse complement strand
CGGGTCGGGTTCGGCATCCGGTGCGGCGGCGAGAGCCGCGCTGATCGCGGCCAGGTTGATCGCGTGACCGCCGAACGGGGCGCCGAGAGCGGAGCCGAGGCCGGTGATGAGCATCGCCGGACGCCAGGGCACCTCGTAGCCGAAGCTGCGCATGACGGCGATGCCCGGGACGTTCTGCGAGGCCATTGTGACGATGAACAGCGGCAGGGCGATGCCCACGACCGAGCCCAGCGTGAATACGGGCGCGGTGAACTCCAGGGCGGGCACCAGGAGCGCAGGGTCCACTGCGGTTCCGGTGAGGGCGATCCCGACGATGACGACGATGGCCGCCACGGCGAACGCCGCCGGCACCGCCCAGCGAGGCGCGAGGCGTACGAACAGCAGCCAGATCACCACGACGGGAACCACGCCCCACGGGTTCGCGACCATCCCGGTGATCGGGGCGAGGCACAGCGGCAGCAGCACCCCGGCGAGCATCGCCTGCGCGATCGACGGCGGGATCGCCGAGATCAGCGTGCCCAGCGCGGGGATGAGCGCGGTGAGCAGGATGAGCACCGCGACGATGAGGAACGCGCCCACCGCAGCGGGCCAGCCCCCGTCGACCGCGCTCATCGCCGCGAGCAGCGCCGCACCCGGGGTAGACCAGGCGGCGGTGATCGGCATCCGGTACCGCCAGGCGAGGATGACGCACGCCGCGCCCATCGTCACGCTCAGAACGAGCAGCCCGCTTGCGGCCTGCGCCGGGCTCGCGCCGACCGCGTCCAGGCCGGTGAGCACGACGGCGAAGGAGCTGGTGAAGCCCACCAGTGCGGTGACGACGCCGGCGGCGATCGGGCGGCTCAGCGTCGTGGCGTCGGGCATGAACCGACAGTAGCGGCATCGGGGCTGATCCGAGGCGAGCCTCGTACTCAGGTCAGACCGTGGCGGTGCGCGAGCACGATGGCCTGAACGCGGTCTCGGGCGCCGAGCTTCTGCAGCACGCGCGACACGTGCGTCTTCACAGTCGCCTCGCCGATGAACAGCGCCTTCGCGATCTCGGCGTTGCTGCGGGCATCCGCCATCAGGGTCAGCACCTCGCCCTCCCGCTCGGTGAGCGGCTCTGCGAGGACCTTCTCATTCCGTGGGGCGGCGGGAGCAGGTCCGGAGGGAGGGGCGGATGCCGCGAAGCGGGCCAGCACGCGACGAGTGACCTCCGGGGCGAGGATGCCGTCGCCGGCGGCCAGCGCCCGCACGGCGGTGATCAGCTCCTCGGGCCCGGCGTTCTTCAGCAGGAACCCGCCGGCACCGGCATCCAGCGCCTGGAACAGGTACTCGTCACGATCGAACGTGGTGATGATCGCGACGGATGCCGTGATCGCGGCATCCGCGACGATCCGCCGCGTCGCCTCGATGCCGTCCATGTCGGGCATCTGCACATCCATCGTGATGACGTCCGGTCGCAGGCGTGCGGCCTCGGCCACAGCATCCGCCCCGGTGCCCGCTTCGCCCACCACCTCGATGTCGGGCTGGGTGCCGAGGATGGTGCGGAATCCCGCCCGCAGCATGGCGTGATCGTCCACGATCAGCACGCGGATCATCGGGCGGCCGCCCCTTCCTGTTTCGAATCGCTCGAATGGCGGCGAATCGGGTTCGGATGCCGCACCTTGCGCGATTCGAATTGGGAGCTGATCAGCGGGATGCGGGCGCGCACGCGGAAGCCGCCCTGCGGACGGGGGAGCAGGTCGATCGTGCCGCCGGATGCCAGCGCGCGCTCCCGCATGCCGAGCTGGCC
>JBARWR010000295.1:0-15309 GCA_049646915.1 Microbacterium sp. | reverse complement strand
GGCCAGGCCCGCGCCGGCCTCGGTCACGAAGGCGTCAGGACCCGACTCGAACGGTGCGGCGGCGGATGCCAGGATGCTGGGCTCGGCGATGTCGCCGTTCGCGACCCTCGCCGTGTGCGGGAAGTCCGCCGAGAGCGGTTCGGGGATGGCGACCGTGACCCAGACGGGGTCGCCGACGGCAACCCTGGTGGGGGTGTAACTGATCCAGGAGCCGTCGGCGTACTCGTGCTTCACGAGGTCGCCGTCCTCGACCTGCTGGAGAAACATGCGGTGCACGCCGGGTCCCACGACCGACACAGGTACCCTCACTTCACCCACGCCGGCCTCGTCCGTCTCCTCGGAAGGGGTCGCGCTCCAGTCCCAAGAGCGGCCCTCAGTGCACTTCTCTCTCTCGGCATACTCGGCAGAGTCCTCGGCGAGGGCGACACTGAAGCCGCCATCGTCATTCTCGTACCTGATCACTTGCGGAAGCCGCGTGTACTCGTCCGTGCTCGACACGGAGTCGAGCAGCCGCTCCGTGACGGCGTAGCTGCACGCCAGGCCTTCATTGATCTGCTTCAGAGCTTCCTGAGGCGATTTCCAGACCCCTTCGTCGCGCTCCCACGTCGCCACATACCCACCAGAGCTTCGGATCCGGATGCTCCAGTACGCGTCGTCCCCACTGCCGTGCACCTCGCGGAATCCGTTGTAGTTCTCGTCCGCGAAGCCCAGCTCCACATCGCCCTCGTCGGCCGATGCGGCGGGCACCGTGACGAACAGCGCGGCCGCTGCCACTGCGGCTGCCGCACAGCCGATCTTCCTCATCCGTTGCATGTGTCGCTCCCTCCGGCACCGAGGTTAGCCGCGTGCGGTCGGCTCCCGTCGGTGAGCGGCGGCATCCTGTGGATAACTCCGCCGACTCCGTCTCTCGGGCCCGAGGCAGGAAGCGGTCTGCTGATCGGATAGGATGGACAGGTTGTTCCTGGTGACGTGTCCGAGCGGCCGAAGGAGCACGCTTGGAAAGCGTGTGTTGTGCAAGCAACCGAGGGTTCGAATCCCTCCGTCACCGCCAATGGTCCGAACCCTGGGACGAAGTCCCGGGGATCGGACCATTTCCGTGTGACGGGTGGCACTTCGGACAACAGGGCCCCACGACGCCCGAGGCTCCGCACGGCGCCGACGTCGCCACCGCGAGCCGAACTCCGCGACCCGCGCCGTGCGGAGTGGCGTCGAGGGTTCGAATCCCTCCGTCGCCGCCAATGGTCCGAGCCCTGGGACGAAGTCCCGGGGATCGGACCATTTCCGTGTGACGGGTGGGATCGACCTCAGCTGACGGTCGAACCAGGTCCCGGGTGCGTGACGTCTGCACTCACCTGTTCCAGCGCGTATGCGCACCGCAGCAGCAGCGCTTCGCTGAAGTGCGGACCCACCAGCTGCAGGCTTGCGGGCAGATCTCCGATGAACCCCACGGGTATCGCGAGCGCGGGGTGTCCGGTGTAGCTCGCGGGGGCGGTGTTGCGGATCACGCGCCCGAAGCCCATCGGATTCTGCAGCGACGCGGCCAGGGCGTCCGCTCGGGAGCGCGCCGCCCCGCGTTTCGGCGCGGGGTCGAGCATCGTCGGCATGGCCAGCACATCCACCTGCGCGAAGGCAGCGTCGAAGGCAGTTCGGAAGTGTGCGCGGAGGTTATGGCCACGCACATACATCGCATCGTCGAAGCGCTGCCGGGCGATCTCGGCCAGTCCCAGGTAGAGAATCCGGCGAGGATTCAGTTTTTCAGCGTGATTTCCGCGGAAATGCTGCACCGCCGTCACGATCGACTCGGGATATCCGGCTACGTGGTGTGCTCCCGCGATCGTCGTCTCGAAAGAGGCTCGTGAGCCGCCGATCAATAGAGCCATCATCGCGGAGGCGAGGCCAGTGTGCTCCGGGATCGAGATCGTGGAGACGTGCGCCCCCAGGCTCCGAAGCCGGTCGACGGCAGCGGTGACCTTCGCGGAGACCGCGGGATCGGCATCGGTGAATCCTTCCGTGAGAACGCCGATGCGCAGCCCCGCTGTGCCGTCCTCGAGGGTGCTCATCACATCCACGGCCTCGGGTATGGCCCGCCCTTGACGTGGGTCGGCATCGTCGTGTCCCGCCACTGCTTCGAAAGCCAGCGCGGCGTTCCGCACGGAGGCCGCGAGCGGCCCGACGTGATCGACGGACTGGTCGACGTCATAGGCGACGCCGTGATGCGAGATCATCCCGAACGTGGGTTTCAGGCCTACCGTGCCGCACCATGCGGCAGGGATGCGGATCGAGCCGGACTGGTCTCCGCCGAAGGCGATATCCACCTGGCCCGACGCGACCGCTGCTGCTCCACCCGAGGAGGAGCCACCGGTGAGGTGTTCGGTGTTCCACGGATTGAGCACCGGCCCGCTGTCCCCGAACGAACCGCCGTTGCCATGCCCGCCGGTGAGTCCGTCCAACGTGTTCTTGCCGATGACGGTGCCCCCTTCGGCGAGCACGCGTCGAACCACGGTGGCATCGACATCTGGGATGAACCCAGCGAGCATGTCGGTTCCGATGCCCATCGGAATGCCCGCCACAGCGATGTTGTCCTTGAAGGAGACGGACTTTCCCGACAGCAGTCCTTCGCCGCCGCGAATCGTGCACCGCCATTGCCATGCATTGAGGGGATCTTCTGCCTGCTGCGGACGATACCCCCGGTCCCGGCCCGCCGCCACGTCTTCCGGCGCGGCCAGACTCTCCGTCGTGGCGAGGAAGACAGCGATCTCCTCAAGCGCGGATCGGATGCTCTGCGTGTAGAGCGGAACCTCCTCTGCCGGAAGAGTGATCCCCGAGCGGCTGTAGGCGTTCACCACATCGTGTTCCGTCACCGCCGCTGAGGGGTGCTCCCGAGGGTCGGCCATGAGAGATCACCGGCCTGACTCGTGCGCGTCTCGCAGCTGAACGAACAGCGCCGAGTGGTCGAGATCGCCCAGGCCTGCCTGCATCGCCGATGCCATGAGCTCTTTCACTCGTGCAGTCACAGGCAGCTCGACATTCAGCGACTCGGCAGCCGTCATGGCGATCTCGAGGTCCTTGTGATGCAATCGGATCCGGAAACCGGGATCGAACGCCTCATCGATGATGCGCTGGCCATGGACCTCCAGGACCTTCGACGATGCGAAACCGCCGCTGATCGCCGCGCGCACCTTCGCGGGGTCCGCTCCGGCCGCTTCGGCGAGTCGAAGTGCCTCGGCCACGGCTTGGATCGTGCCGGCCACGATGATCTGATTGGCCACTTTGGTGGTCTGACCCGCGCCGACGGACCCGACCAGATTGATATTGGCGCCCAGGATCTCGAACAGTGGCCTCGCCCGCTCGAAATCTGCAGCTTCACCGCCGGCCATGATCGACAACGTGCCGGCTTTCGCCCCGGCGTCGCCGCCTGACACCGGCGCATCCACGTAAGACGCACCCAGCGCGACAATCCTCTTCGCGAAGTCGCGAGTGGCCACGGGAGAGATCGAGCTCATGTCGATCACCAGCATCCCAGGACGCAGACCCTCCGACACTCCGTCAGCGCCGAACAGCACCGTCTCTACATCATCAGTTCTCGGCACCATGAGGATCACGATGTCTGCGGCTTCTGCGACCTCCCGAGGGCTCGCGCACGCCGTCGCGCCTGCATCGACCAGGAATTCGGAGATCGCCTTCACTCTGCTCACGAACAGCTCGTGTCCCGCGTCGATGAGTCGCGCGGCCATCGGCCGCCCCATCACGCCGAGTCCGATGAATCCGATCTTCATGCCTGCTCCTCATCGTCGAAGTCCATCAACCATTCCATCCCTGCACCATCACTGGGGATGTACTCGCAACCGAACCAGCCCTCGTACCCGGCTGACTGAATAGCCGGCAACAGGAACCGATAGTTGATCTCACCCGTTCCCGGCTCGTGTCGGCCGGGGTGGTCGGCGATCTGAATGTGCCGAATCAGCTCCCGATGACGCAGATACGTCGGCAGCAGATCCCCCTGCATGACCTGAGCGTGATACAGGTCGTACTGCAGAAAGAGGTTCGAGGACCCGACTTCCGTGATGACCTCGACGGCGTCCGGAACGGTGGCGACGGCGAACCCCGGTACGTCGCGGTTGTTCACCGGCTCCAGCAGCAGCGCGATCTCGTGACGCGCCAACTCGGCGGCCGCGAAAGCGAGGTTCTCCACCAGGGTCCCACGCACCTCCCGACCGGACATCCCCTCCGGCAGTATCCCGACCAGGCAGTTCATCTGGGAGACGCCCAGGGCCTTCCCGTATTCGATCGCCCTCGCCACGCCGCTCCGAAACTCAGCGACCCGATCCGGCAGAGCGGCGATCCCGCGCTCGCCCGCCGACCAGTCCCCCGAGGGGAGATTGAAGAGCACCGGCGTCAGCTCATTCTCATGAAGCACATCCGTCAGTTCCTTCGCGGCGTGGTCGAAGGGAGACAGGAACTCCACGCCGCGGTATCCATCGAGCCGAGCCGCAGCGAACCGCTCGATGAAGGGCAGCTGGGGGTAGAGCATTGTGAGGTTGGCGGCGAATCTCATCGCGGCATCCCTTCCGAGGCGGCCGCGTTCGCCGTCTCCCACGTCACGCTCACGACTTCCAGCATCTCGATGCTCGGCAGGTCGACGTGTACGCGACCCGAATCGATGTCGAAGTCGAGCTGCCGCCCGCTCACCTCGCTGCGAACAGCCGCCGCGGTGCGACCAGACGGGATCGCGATGCTCAGCGACTGACCGGAGAGTGGGATGATCTCCCGCAGCGGTCCTTTCATCGCCATCGGGTTCGTGAGATTCACGACGCATACGCTCAGCTCGTCTTCGCCACGGTAGGCGGCGAGCTCCACGAACCCCGGTCCCGAACCGGTCACGTCAGGCGGCCCGTCCAGCGCCCACAGGATCGCATTCTCGACGAGCCGACCATGATCCGGCTGCAGCGCTTCCCAGAAGATCGCGCCCACGTTGAAGGAGAAGTACACCGTACGCCCACCGGCCGCGTTCTGCGTTGTCACCACTGCCGGGCTGTCAGCGTTCTCTCGTCGGTACACCTCCTCCATCGGCAGATCGGGGAAGTCCGGGATGAATTTGAATGGAGTATCGGCACCGGCCCGCACCTGTGCATCGACGATCTGCGTACCGCCGATGATGCGTTCAGCGCCCTCGAACCCGGTCGTGAGATCGAGAGATCCGGTACGGTCATCCCGCTGCAGCTCGATGTAGTTGTTCTTCACCAGTCCGGGGCGCACCCTCGCCTGAGAGACCCCGAACAGCGGCCCGAGATCCGACGCGCCGGAGTCCGTCTCCTGGGGGATCCCGGACTCGAATGCCCCGACGAGAGCACCGCCACCGGCAACATACGCCTCCAGCATGTCCTGCTGCTCGGGGCGCAACCCCACGACGTTGGGCAGGACGACCACGTCGAACCCGGTGATGCGATCCATCGAGAGCTCTTGCTGCGCCACCAACTCGAAGGGAATTCGCGCCTCCACCAGAGCGTGATAGAAACCGTCGTCGTGATGGCGTTCGGCGTGCTCGCCCGGGAACTGCGCCCCGAACGGGTGCCCTGGATCGATGACGGCGACCTGGGCGTGGATGGCCTTGTTCTCCAGGGCCGGTTGCAGGCGAGCATGGAGCGAGAATGCTTCGGACACCGGCGCGATCCACCGGTCGTCGGCGACCTTGCCGTTGAACTTGGTGAACCAGGGGAACGCGCCCTGCGCGAATCCGGCGACGATCCACATCGCCGTCTCGGCCGGTGAGTTCACCGAGTCCTTCCACCGATGCTGATGGTTCTCCGGGCCGACCGAAGTGATGAGTCCCACTGGCCGATCGGGGAAGACGCCTCGAGTTCGCTTGGCGTTCCGCCCCGGCGACCACAGCGGCTCGACGCCATCACGGCCCTGTCGATCTATGAAGAACAGCGGATAGTGCTTGCCGATGAGGTCCCGATCGAGCTCGTGGATGGACAAAGAGCCGAGGTTCGGTATGACGCTCGTGTGGGGACGGACGTCTTTCGCAGCGGTGTCCCACAGTGCGACCAGCTCGCTGAGTCGCTGCTTGCGCCACGTCTTCCACGCCGCCGCCGCGTTGGACTTCGGGTCCTGTCCCGGCATCGGCAGGTCGATGCCCATGTCAGCACGGAATCGCTCGCGCACGGCCGCCGTGTATGACACTCCCTCGCCCTGCCATCGGTTCATGAAGACCGCGTCGATGTCATAGGACCCGACCAGTTCTCGCACGACGTCGGTGATGAATTCCGTGTTGTACGTTCCGAACGGGCAGGTCACCCAGGTGTCGGGGAAGGCCCAATGCGGAACCGCGTCACCGTCGACGTCGCGCGCGAGCCACTCGGGGTGCGCGGCGGCGGCATCGGCGTGAATGGCGTGCGGATCGACGCGAGCCATGACATGCATGCCCAGCTTGCGCGCCCCGGTCACGAGTTCACCGAACAGATCCGAGTCGCCCAAGAACCTGCTCGTGTAGTGAAAGGGAATCTGCGTCGGATAGAACGCCATATACCCGCCTGCGCTGATGCAGACCGCGTTCGAGTGACTGCGCTTCATCACGTCGATCCAGAATTCGGGATCGGCGCGATTCGGATCGTCCTCCACGAAAGTGAGCTGTGTCCATCGGGTTGCGGACTTGTACCATGTCGCGCTGCGCACGTCACCTCTCTGGGTTGCATGCGGCAGGGAGAGTACTGGGTTGTGAGAATTCACGCCTTATCCTTCATGAAACGAAATGCGAAGCGGCCGGATACGAACAGGTTGTGATGACGCGGGACTACTTGAGTCCCGTCGTCGCGATTCCACGGACGAGGTGCTTCTGCGCGAAAGCGAAGAACAGCACCACCGGGATGAGAGAGAGCACGGACATCGCGAACAGCGTGCCGATTCCGTCGAGCGTCTCCGAATCGACGAGCGTGCTGAGCGCGACAGGAAGCGTGTACACCTTCGGGGATGTCAGATAGATCAACGGCACGAAGAAGTCGTTCCACGTCCAGATGAAGGTGAATATCGTCGTCGTGACCAGCGCAGGCGTCATCAACGGAAGGATGATGGACCAGAAGGTTCGGAACGGCCCGGCACCATCGATCCAGGCAGCCTGGTCCAGCTCTCTCGGGATGGTGCGGATGAACTGCACCATCAGGAAGACGAAGAATGCATCCGTCGCCAGGAACTTCGGCAGGAGCAGGGGGAAGAACGTGTTCACCATGCCCAGGCCGGAGAAGAAGATGTACTGCGGAACCACCAGCACGTGAAGCGGAAGCATCACGGAGACAAGTGTGATCGCGAAGTAGAGGCGCTTCCCGCGGAAGTTCAGTCGTGCCAGTGCGAATGCAGCCAGCGTGCACGACACCAGGTTGCCCACGATGGATCCCACCGAGACGACGAACGAGTTGAAGAAGAACAGCGTGAACGGCTCGTTCAGTGCGTTCCATCCGGCCTTGTAGTTCTCGAATGTCACCTCACTGGGTATCAGGCTGGTGTCGGTGAGGACCGTGTCACCGGGTTTGAGGGAACTCGCCACCATCCACAAGAGGGGGTAGAGCATGAGCAGCAGGAGGCCCAACAGCAGGACATGCTTGACAATCGAACCGACTCGCACTCGTGAGCGCTGTCGTGCCGATCTCAGGGATACGTGCTTCAGCATCAGTTCTCATCTCCGTAGAACACCCAATATCTGGCGAGCAGGAAATGGATGGCGGTGACCACCCCGATGAAGATCAGCAATACCCACGCCAGAGCTGATGCGTATCCCATCTTGTAACCCACAAATCCTTGTTGATACAGGTAGAGGGTGTAGAAGAGGGTCGAGTCCAACGGCCCTCCTGACCCACCACTGATCACATGAGCCTGGGTGAAGCTCTGGAATGCTCCGATGGTCTGCAGGACCAGGTTGAAGAACACGATCGGTGTGATCATCGGCAGAGTGATGTTCCAGAATTGACGTACCCGACCGGCCCCGTCCACCTTCGCGGCTTCATACAGTTCCTCTGGAACCTGGCGCAATCCGGCCAAGAAGATGATCATCGGCGAGCCGAAGGTCCACACGTTCAAGACGATGAGGGTCGAGAGAGCCCGTGATGGATCCTGGAGCCAGCTGGCCGCCTCGACACCGAAGAGTCCGAGAATCTGATTCACGAAGCCGTCGTGTCCGAACACCTCCTTCCAGACGATGGCCACGGCGACGCTCGCGCCGAGCAGAGAAGGAAGGTAGAACGCTCCGCGGTAGAACGAGAGGCCTCGGAGCCCCCGGTCCAGGATCACGGCGAGCAGCAGTGCGAATGCCAGCTGCAGCGGCACCGAGATCAGGACGTATCGCAGCGTCACCACTACTGCTGATATGAAACGGGGGTCGCCCATCATCCGAACGAAGTTGTCCCAGCCGATGAACATCGGTTCGGACATCAGGTTGTAGTTGGTGAAGGACAGATACAGCGAGGTCACCAAGGGCAGTGCGGTGATCAACACCAGCCCGCAGAGCCAGGGCAGCAGGAACACGTGCGCTGCTCTGCCTTGACGCGGCGGCTTCCTTCGCAGGCTCGAGACGTCGACGCTCATGACACCTGAGCGATTTCGTCCTGGATCCCTTCGATCATCTTCTGCGACGCCTCTCTCACGCCCATTCCGCCCAGCACGATCTCCTCGATCGTCCTGGTCATGATGTCCCGCCAGGTCCCAGTTCCCGCAGGTGCTTCATAGCGAGGATTGGATTCCTGCGCGTTGTTGTGCTGCACGATTCGCAGCATCTTCTGCTCGTCCGGTGAGGCGACGTCGAATGCTGCCTCCAGCTGCTTTCCGGATACCGGTGCCCCCAGCGAGAGCGTGGGCGTGAGCATCGCCTCGTGATTCAAGTTGAAGCTAAGGAACCTGCCCGCATCGGCAAGAAGGTCTGAGCTGATCCCCGAGTAGATGGTGAGACGGTTCATGAACCCGAAGGTGTATCCGTCAGCCGCATCCGGCAGGACAGGCATGCCTCGCAGTTCGAAGGTGTAATCGGGGAACATCTTGGCGTGGTCAGCGATGTGATTCGCGTTTCCGAAGGTCATGAGCGTCTTGTCCCCCGCGAGCGCCCAATCCATTCCGGGCCCCTCCTGCTCGCTCAGCGAGAGCGTCGCTCCTGCCTTCCGCAGCTTCTCCCACCACTCGAGCCAGCCGCCGAGCCCATCGGCATCGAAACCGACATTGCCATCCTCGTTCCAGAGCTGCTGACCGTGCTGACGAAGCCAGGACTCGAACGTGAGGTCCTGCTGCGCATTGTGCGCGATGCCGACTCTGCCTTTCGGCGCGTCCTTGGTGTAGTCGATGAGGAACTCCGCCAGCCCGTCCCACGACCATCCCGTGCCGGCTTCATCGGGCAGTTCTGCGCCGGCCTCGGCGAGGAACGTCTCGTTGAATCGCACCACCGGAGCCGTGACGGCCAGCGGCACGGTGTTCAGCTTTCCATCGATCTTGAAGGACTCGATCTGCTCTGGCGTGAAGTTCGAGAGGTCGAGGGTCTCGATCTTGTCGAGATCGTCGTGGTAAATGCCTGCCTTGTAGTAGCTCAGTACCTGCGCAGATGCGATCCAGAACAGGTCCGGCACAGTCCGACCGGCGATCTGAGTCGTCATCCGCTCTTGGAAGGCGGCGTACTCGGCGAATTCCGGCTGCAGAGTCACGTGCGGATGGTCGGCGGTGAAGGTCTCGAATGCCTTCTCGTAGGTGCGCTGTCGAATCGTGTTGCCCCACCATCCGTAGCGAAGACTCGTGTTGCTCGAACCGCCGCCCGAGGGGTTCGCGGGATTCACGCCGCACGCGGCAAGTCCCAATCCGAGGCCTGCCAGCCCGGAGACTGCAAGGAACGTTCTGCGATCAATGTTCATGAGGGTGTCCTTTTATCGTCGTTGATAGGAATGCGGAGCTGACGGCGATCGTCAGATGGATCTGGGTAGCGTCGACCATAACAGCGGACAGTCACGCATGCAAGACAGTTCGGCAAACTTGTCTAACAATAATCTTCCGCGTATCCTGTTGCCATGACCCAAGCGTCTACTCACTTCCAGCTGACGACGGCCTCGCTCACCGATGCCCTGTACGAGTCAGTGCGATCTCGGATCATCAGCGGCGATTTCAAGCAGGGAGAGAAGCTCACCGAGTCACGGATCGCCACCGAGTACAACGTCGCCCGCACAACTGCAAAGGCGTGTCTCGAACGGCTCATCGGCGTCGGTCTGCTCATCCGTTCCGCTCATCGCAGTGCGCTCATTCCCACCCTGGGACCGGCTGAGGTCAAAGACCTCTTCGTCGCACGCGAGGCGATCGAGACCTTTGCCGTGTCCCGGCTCGCATCGACCTCGCACGTGCCTCCAGCAGCGCTAGAAGCTCACGAACGACTGAAGACGGCAGCATCGGCTGAGGCATTCGATCAGCAGGTGGATGCGGATGTCGCGTTTCACACGGCCCTCATCCAAGCGACCGACAGCTCGCATCTGAGTCGCATGCACGAGCTCATCATGGGAGAGGTCCACCTGAGCATGGGTCAGTATCGCGCCCACCAGTCGGCACCCCCCGCCACGATCGCGCAAGAGCACAACGACATTCTCGACGCCATCGCTGTCGGCGACAGCGAGTTGGCTCGGCAGCGCACGACGCTGCACCTGCACAACGCGAGGGAGCGTCTGCTTGCTCGCGCAAGCCAGAGCAGCTCATAGCGACGATCACACGAGAGGCACGCACGCGACTCGCCGAAAGCCGTCTGCTGGACGCTGATCCAGTGCCGGGCTACATATCAGTCGAACCGCACCCCGTACATGGTGGTCTCCGGGCCGGACTCGAGACGGTGCATGCCGATGCGCTCGTAGAAGGCGCCGGCGCCGGCATTGCCGGGGTTCATGCCCAGGTGCAGACCGGGCACACCGCGACGGCGCAGTTCGGCGAAGAGCGTCTCGATCAAGCGGCGCCCGAGGCCCTGCCCCTGCGTCTCGGGCAGCAGGTCGATGTGCAGGTGCGCGGGGTACGCCGCCACATGCTGCTCGCGCCCCGGGCCACGACGGCTCGCGTAGTCGATCATGCCGTCCTGCCGGCTCGGCTCGGCCTCCCCCGACAGCGGGTAGCGGCCTGCGACCCCCGGCCACCACTCATCGCGGAACCACGCCTCGAAGGCCTCGGTGTCGTCGGTGGAGACGATGTAGCCGATCGTCCGCCCGTCCGGAGACTCCACGACCCAGGCGAGATCCGGATGCCGTTCCACATACGGCACGGCGAAGATGTCGCCCCACAGCCGGTCGTCGTCGAAGAGACCGGTCGCGTCCGCACCGGCATCGGCCGTCTTCACGCACACCTCGTACATCGCCTCGCGATCGGATGGACGATAGGGGCGGATGCGGGACGCACCCGCAGCGGACGTATCGGTCATGACAGTTCCTTCGTTCTGGAGGCAGGCAGTCCGGGAAGCAGTGCCCATCGGCCCAGCAGTGCGGCCACCAGCAGTGCCGCGGACGCGCCGATCAGCATCCCGCCGATGGTGTCGGTGAGCCAGTGCACGCTGAGGATGGTCCGCGACAGCGCCATCGCGAGGGTCCAGACGATGCCGGCGATCAGGATCCACCACCGCCGGAAGATCACGATCAGCACCACCGCTATGGTCGCCGCGTTGGCCGTGTGCCCGGACGGGAAGGACCCGAAATCCGACGGCACGAGGAGGTCCTCCGGCCGCGCCCGCCCGAAGATCTCCTTGATCAGCTGCGTCAGGCCGACGCTCACCACGAAAGCCGCCGCGGCATACACAGCAGCTCTCCACCGGCGCAGCGCGACCAGCATCGCGAGGATCAGCAGCGGTACGAGAAGCGTCGCGACCCAGCCGCCGCCGATGACGTTCAGTGCGTAGGCGATCGTCAGCATCCAGGGCTGTCGGATCTGGGCCATCATCCGGTTCCAACTGGGATCCAGCCCGTCGAGCGCCCCTCCGAAGGGTACGACGATCAGCCATCCCAGCACGACGACCGCGGTCAGCAGTGCACCGCCGAAGATCAGCATCCGCGTTCTGGTCATCGTCCCATTCTGCCTGCCGACGATCCGCTCACCCTCCGGGCCGCCGAGGGATACGCTCGGATCATGAGCTTCGCCACTTCCCACCTGCTGCTGGCAGCCTCGGCCGCCGACCTCGTCGCCGCTCATCCCGTGGAGGAGGGGCGAGTGCGCCCGCACCGCACCCTCGACGGGGACGGGTTCAAGATCCGCACCCTGGTCATGGATGCCGGCGCCGTGCTGCGCGAGCACAAGGCTCCCGTGCCGATCCTCGTGACCGTGCTCTCCGGGCGCATCCTGTTCCGTGTCGCCGGAGTCGAATACGACCTCACCGCAGGAGGGACCATCCAGGTCACCGCATCCGAACCGCACGAGCTGGAGGCGATCGATCCCTCCCACGTGCTGCTCACCCTGATGGGGTGAGCGGGGCCGCCGCCGAACTCAGGGCGCGAGCATCTCCACCGAGCTCGGGCGCACGATCAGCCACAGCGACAGGATAGCCACCACCGCACAGCCGGCCATGACGGTCGCCATCGTGGTCGCCGTGATCCCCGAACCGGCCGATATCAGTCCCACCACGGGAGAGATGATCGCCGCGACACCGAAGTTGCACGCCCCGAGAACGGATGCCGCGGTTCCGGCGGCACTGCCGTGCCGGTCCAGCGCCAGCACCTGCACGCACGGGAAGGTGAAGCCGCAGGCTGTCATGAACAGCCACAGCGGGATGACCGTTCCCCAGAAGCCCGCGCCGACCTGATCGCACACGATGATCGTGGTCCCGGCGAACAGCAGCATCCCCGTGGAGAAGGCCATCACCCACTGCGGTCCGAAGCGCGCAGCGAGACGCGACGCGGCCTGCACGCCGCCGACCACGCCGAGCGAGTTCGCCGCGAACAGCAGACCGTACTGCTGCGGATCCAGTCCGTGCGTCTGCTGGAACAGGAACGGCGACGCCGACAGGTACGAGAACAGGCCCGAGAAGGTCATGCCGCCGATGACGAGCACGCCGACGAACACCCGATCGGAGAAGACGCTGCGATAGCGCTGCAGCATGGTGCTCGATCCGCGTTCCTGTCGGCGCGCCCTCGGCAGGGTCTCGGGGATCAGCGTGGATGCCGCGATGAGCATCACCAGGCCGTAGGCGGCCAGCACGACGAAGATGCCCCGCCAGGGCATGACCACCAGCAGCGCGGAGCCCGCGATCGGGGCGACGACCGGCGCCACACCCGAGACCAGTGCGAGGCGCGAGAGCATGACGACCAGGCGTTTTCCGCCGAACAGGTCGCGGACGATCGCCATCGCCACGACACCACCTGCCGCCGCGCCGATCCCCATCACCACGCGCGCCCCTCCCAGCAGGATCAGATCCGGCGCGAGGGCCGCCGCGATGCTCGCCAGCACATGCAGCGCGGTGACGACGATCAGGGGGACGCGGCGTCCGACCTTGTCGCTGAGCGGTCCGACGACGAGCTGACCGAGCGCGAAACCGATCATCGTGCCGGTCAGGGTCAGCTGGATCATCGCCGCCGAGGTCGCGAAGTCTGCCTCGAGCTGCGGGAAGGCCGGCAGATACAGGTCGATCGTGAACGGTCCGAGCGCGGTGAGCGCACCGAGCACGATGATGTACAGCACCCGCCGCGGGGTGGAGATCGCGTCTCCCGGGTGCAGGACGATCGGAGCCGTCGCCGGATCCGCGCCCAGGGTGCGGATGGCCCCGGTGGGCGTGGAAGTGCGGATGGTTCCGGTGATGGCCCGGATGCTGCCGGTGGGCGTGCGTTCGTCGGTCACGGAGGACTTTCGCGAGAGAGGGCGGATGCTGCGCCGAAACGATTCGACGCGGGAGAAGTCTCCTATGCTACTCGCCCTGAGGCTCGCGTCCTCCCGTCGAGAAACCACATTCCGCGTGAGACGCACGTGCACACGTGGTTTCTCGCGAAGGATGTGGTTTCACGCGAAGCGGCCGAATGCGGCGGCGTCGGAAGCTCAGGATGCGGCGACGCGGGCGAGGCCCTCTTCGAGGTCGGCGATGAGGTCGGCGACGTCTTCGATGCCCACTGACAGCCGGACGATGTTCTCGGGCACGGCGAGCGCGGTTCCGCGCACGGAGGCATGCGTCATCTCGGGCGGATAGCCGATCAGAGATTCGACCCCGCCCAGCGACTCGGCGAGCTGGAACAGCGATGTCGACTCGGCGAAAGCGCGGGCGGCCTCAGGCCCGGCGGCGAGGCCGAATGACAGCATCCCGCCGAATCCGCTCATCTGCCGCGCGGCGGTCTCGTGGCCGGGGTGCGATGCCAGGCCCGGGTAGTACACGGTGGAGAACTCCGGCCGCGACGCGGCCCACTCGGCGATGGCCTGCGCGTTCTCGCTGTGCTGACGCACGCGCACGGCGAGCGTCTTGATGCCGCGCGTGGTGAGCCAGGCATCCAGGGGCGCCGAGACCGCGCCGACCGCGAACTGCTGGAACTTCACGGCCTCGGCGAAGCGGTCATCCGCCAGCACCACTGCGCCGCCCAGCACATCCGAGTGACCGCCGAGGTACTTGGTCGTGGAGTGCACGACGACGTCGGCGCCGAGCGCCAGCGGCAGCTGCAGCGCGGGCGATGCGAAGGTGTTGTCCACCACGAGTGCCGCACCGGCCGCATGCGCGATCTCGGCGACCGCGGCGATGTCCACGATCTTCAGCAGCGGGTTGCTGGGCGTCTCCAGCCACACGACCTTGGTCTGCGGGCGCAGCGCCTGGCGGATGGCATCCGGATCCTGCAGCTCGACCGTGGTCGTCTCGATCCCCCAGGGCGCGAGCACCTTGGTCAGCAGCCGGTAGGTGCCGCCGTACACGTCGTTGCCGAGCAGCACGTGATCTCCGGGCCGCAGAACGCCGCGCAGCAGTGCGTCCTCGGCGGCGAGCCCCGACGAGAACGACAGCGCCGATGCGCCGCCCTCGAGAGCCGCCAGCTGGGTCTCCAGCGACGAGCGGGTCGGGTTGCCGGCACGGTTGTACTCGTAGCCGCCGCGGTAGCCGCCGATGCCGTCCTGCACGTGCGTGGACGACTGGTAGATCGGGGGGATGATGGCCCCGGTGGTCGGATCGGCGGCCTGACCTGCATGGATGGCGCGGGTGGCGAAGGCACGGTCGGTCATGTCACTCCTCGGTGGGGTCGGTTCGTCCACGGTACGCCGTGCGGGGTCGGCACCGGCCATCCTGTTACGCCGCGAGACCTCACCACGGCAGCGAATCAGTGCGCAAGGTAACCGATCAGGTCCTGGCGGGTGAGCACGGTGTGCGGG
>JBARWR010000294.1:0-11208 GCA_049646915.1 Microbacterium sp. | reverse complement strand
GACAGGCAGCTCCGGCCGGTGCCGCCGATCGGGCTGGGAGGTGCGGCGGCGGATGCCGGGGCGACGGCCATGATGGATGTCTCCGACGGTCTCACTCTGGACGCGGGCCGGATGGCGGATGCGTCGGGCGTCTCGATCGACTTCACCGGCATCGCCATCGACGCGCTGGCGTTCGAGGGTGATCGAGGCCGTGCATTGCGCGGTGGCGAGGATCACGGGCTGCTGGCGACGTTCCCGGCAGGCGCGGTGCTGCCCGAGGGCTTCTTCGTGATCGGAACGGTCGTCGACCGAGCGGCGGCGGGTGTGCTGCTCGATGGCGCTGCGATCCCGATGGACGGCTGGGACCCCTACCGCGATTGGGACGGCGTCGTCTCGGGCTGACTACTCCGGTCGCTGCGCCGGCTCCGCCCACCACACAGCCGTGTCGCCGTAGGACTTCTCGCGCAGAAGCGCGAGTCCCGCGGCATCCAGATCCGGCGGGTTCGAGCGTCGTGCGCGTTCTACCACGACGACGGCGTCCGGCGAGAGCAGAGGGGTCAGGGCCTGCAGGTCAGCGGTCATCGCCGCATCGTCGAGGTCGTACGGCGGATCGGTGAACACCAGGTCGTACGGGCCCGAGACGCGGCTCAGAAAGGGGTGCACGGCGCTCTGGTGGATCTTCGCGCCGCCGGAGACGCCCAGAGCCTTGGCCACGGTGGTGACATTGCGCCCCACGATCGATGCGGCGGAGCGGGAGCGCTCCACCAGATCCACCCAGGACGCTCCTCGGCTCCAGGATTCCAGGCCCAGTGCACCGCTGCCCGCGTACAGATCGAGCACGCGTGCGCCGTCGATGGCCTGCATCGACTCCAGTGCGCCGAAGACGGACTCCCGCACGCGGTCGCTGGTCGGACGGGTGCCCGCCCCCGGCACCTCGATGCGGATGCCGCGAGCCGCACCGGCGATGATCCTCGTCACCCGTTCACGATACGACACGGCGACGTGCTCCGTGTGCGCGTCGGGGTCGGTGGCCGTCCCTAGACTCGGAACATGTCCTTCCAGCTCGACACGCCGTTGACCCTGGCCGTCGGCGCCACCTCGGCGCGCACGCTCAATCGTGCCTTCGGGATGACCGTGGTCGGCGAGCTGCTCGGACACTACCCGCGTCGATATGCCGACCCGGGAGAGCTGACTCCGATCCGCGAGCTGCCGATCGGCGAGATGGTCACCATCGTCGCGGAGGTCGTCTCCTCCGGTGCCCGCCCCATGAAGAATCGGCGCGGTGCGATGACCGAGGTCGTCATCAGCGACGGCATCGGCAGGATGTCGCTCACCTTCTTCGCGAAGAACCTGGGGCAGGCCGAATGGCGGCAGAAGGAGCTCTCGCCCGGTCGGCGCGGCATCTTCTCCGGCAAGGTCGGCATGTTCAGAGAGACCGTGCAGTTCGCGCATCCCGAGTACGAGCTCTTCGATGACCTCGACGCCGCACAGCGACGGGCGGACTCGCGCAGAAACGTGCCGATCCCGATCTATCCGGCCACCTCGGCGATCCAGAGCTGGCAGATCGCCAAGATCATCGGTCCCGTCCTGGACGGACTCGGCGACGTTCCCGAACCCCTGCCGGAGACCCTGCGACTCTCCGAGGATCTGCTCACCGCTCGTGAGGCGCTCGAGCTGATCCATCGTCCGCAGCAGCGGGGCCAGATCGGCCCTGCCGTCCGCACGCTGCGCGTGCACGAGGCACTCACTCTGCAGGCCGCGCTGCTGCAGCAGCGCGAGCAGGTGCGTGCGCTCACCGCGATCCCTCGCGAGGCGACGCCGGGTGGGCTTCTGGAGCGCTTCGATGCGACGCTGCCGTTCGCGCTCACCGAAGATCAGCGACTGGTCGGCGCGGAGATCGCGACCGACCTCACCGCACGGCGTCCGATGAACAGACTCGTGCAGGGCGAGGTGGGTTCGGGAAAGACTCTGGTCGCGCTGCGTGCCATGGTCCAGGTGGCCGAGACCGGGGGACAGGCCGCACTCATCGCCCCGACCGAGGTGCTCGCAGGCCAGCATCTGCGATCCATCGCGAAGATGCTCGGACCCGAGCTGGCGCCGCAGCTGATGCCCACGCTCCTGACCGGGCAGATGTCGGCGCCCGAGCGTCGCAAGGCGGCGCTGCGGGTGGCATCCGGTCAGTCGCTCATCGTGATCGGCACGCACGCACTGCTGTCCGAGAAGACCACGTTCGCCGATCTCGCCCTGGTCGTCGTCGATGAGCAGCACAGGTTCGGGGTGGAGCAGCGCGAGGCGCTGCGTGCCAAGGGCACCGCACCGCACGCGCTCGTGCTGACGGCCACTCCGATCCCGCGCACGGTCGCGATGACGGTCTTCGGAGACCTGGACACCTCGGTGATCCGCACCATGCCGGCCGGCCGCGCCGGCATCCAGACCTTCACCGCCCCGCTCGCCGAGCATCCGGCGTGGTTCCAGCGGGTGTGGACCCGTGCGGCCGAGGAGATCGCCGCGGGCCGCCAGGTCTTCGCCGTGTGCGCGGCCATCGACACCGCAAAGGACTCCGTCGACTCCGACGGCGCGGCGGCGCCTCCGGATGAGGAGGGGAAGGGACCACGGTGGGGAGTCGTGCAGCTCGCTGAGCTGCTGGCGACTCATCCCGAGCTCTCGAAGGTGCGGCGCGCCGTGCTGCACGGCAAGATGCCGTCGGATGAGAAGGATGCCGTCATGCGGGCCTTCGCGCGCGGGGAGATCGACCTGCTCATCGCGACGACCGTGATCGAGGTCGGAGTGGACGTGCCCAACGCGTCCACCATGATCATCATGGAGGCCGACCGCTTCGGCGTCTCGCAGCTGCACCAGCTGCGAGGCCGCGTGGGACGCGGGGAGCATCCGGGACTCTGCCTGCTGGTGACCGAGGCGGAGGCCGGCTCCATCGCCCGCGAGCGCGTCGATGCTGTGGCTGCGACGCTCGACGGGTTCCAGCTGGCCGAGGTCGACCTGGAGCTGCGCGGCGAGGGAGATGTGCTGGGTGCGGCGCAGTCGGGGGCACGGTCGTCGCTGCGTCTGCTGCGGGTCGTCAAGGATGCGGATCTCATCCTGCGCGCGCGGGAGATCGCCGCGTCGATCTTCGCGGAGGATCCGACTCTGGAGAGGCATCCCGCGTTGCGCGCCACCATAGAACGACGCGTCACGGATGCCGACAGGGCAGCGCTCGGCAAGAACTGAGAGTCTGCTGTCCTAAGCTGGGAGCAATCGCGTCACTGAGCGCACGAAGGAGTCGAAGTGCCTGTACTGAGCGAACGGAGTGAGTCGAAGTGCGGTGTGCTGAGCGAACGGAGTGAGTCGAAGTGAACAGCCGGATCGCCGTCGTCCCAGGGTCGTTCGATCCGCCCACGCTCGGTCACCTCGATGTGATCCGCCGTGCAGCGCGTCTGTACGACGAGCTGCACGTTCTCGTCGTGCACAACCCCGGCAAGGAGGCGATGCTGCCGATCGCCCAGCGGATGACCCTGCTGGAGCAGTCGATCTCGGAGGCGGGGGTCGAGGGGCACATCATCGTCGGCTCCTGGAGCATGGGCCTGCTCGTCGATTACGCGCGTGACGTCGACGCGGGAGTCCTGGTCAAGGGCATCCGCTCGCAGGTAGACGTCGCCTACGAGTCCCCGATGGCCATCGTGAACCGCCATCTCGCCGACATCGAGACGGTCTTCCTCCTGCCCGATCCTGCGCACGCGATGGTGTCCAGCTCTCTCGTGCGCCAGGTCGCATCTCTCGGCGGCGACGTCTCGCCGTTCGTGCCTCCCGTCGTCGCCTCCTTCCTCGACACGGGTGCTCGGGGCCTCTGACGCCTCGTCCCCGGAGCCGCATGCCGGTGCCTCTCAGCCGCAGGGCCGGTAGCATGGCGGGGTGAAGTCCCGAGTGAACGGCCCGTTTTTCCTTCCCGTCCGCGATATCGTCCGCAAGCCCGGAGAGATGCGCGAGCATCGCTTCTCCGTGACCCTCAAGGACAAGTGGGGTGAGGGCATCGTCTCCGTCGAAGCCGGAGAGAGCGTTGACATCGACGTGCGCCTGGAGTCGGTCCACGAGGGCATTCTCGTCTCCGGAACAGCGGACTCCGACTACACCGGAGTGTGCGGCCGCTGCCTCACCGATATCGTCGCGCCTGTCGAAGTCGAATTCCAGGAGCTTTTCGCGTATCCTGGTGAGGAAGAAACTGACTTCGAAGTTCAAGACGACCACGTGGATCTTGAAATTCTGGTCAGGGATGCGGTCGTATTGTCGCTTCCATTTCAGCCGGTGTGTCAGCCGGATTGCCCGGGTCTCGATTCGAGCACGGGCGAGAAGCTGGCCGTGAGCACCGACGCAGAGAGCACCGCTCCCATTGATCCTCGATGGAGTGCGCTCCGTCAGATCACAGACCAGGACGCCGCGACAGAGAGCCGCGGTGCCGAGAAAGAAGAGAGCTAGTCATGGCCGGTAACCCCCCGAAGCGCAAGGTATCCCGTTCGAACACCCGCTCGCGCCGCGCGCAGTGGAAGGCGACGCCCACCGCTCTGGTGAAGACCATCGAGAACGGCAAGGTCGTCTACAGCCGCCCGCACCAGGCGAAGGTCGTCACCGACTCGCAGGGCACCGAGCTGTTCCTCGAGTACAAGGGCCGCAAGGTCGCAGACGTCTGATCTGACGATCATGGCGGAGGAATCCGCGGGGGCACAGACTCTCACTCAGAAGCTCGGCGTCGAGATCGACGCCGAGCTTCTTGAGCGGGCGCTGACCCATCGCTCGTATGCCTACGAGCATGGAGGAATCCCGCACAACGAACGTCTGGAGTTCCTCGGGGACTCCGTGCTCGGCATCTCCGTGACCGTGATGCTCTTCACCACGCATCCCGATCTCGACGAGGGCGAGCTGGCGAAGCGGCGCGCGAGCGTCGTGTCGACCGTGGCGCTGGCCGAGGTGGCCCGTGGCATCGGACTGGGTGCTCACCTGCGTCTGGGCCGCGGTGAGGAGAACACCGGCGGCCGCGACAAGGATTCGATCCTCGCGGACACGATGGAAGCCGTCTTCGGCGCGACCTATCTCTCCGCCGGACCAGACGCCGCCGAGGCGCTGGTGCTGCGCCTGACCGAGCCGCTGCTGGCCGATCCCGAGCGCTACGGCGCCGCAATGGATCCGAAGACCAGCCTGCAGGAGCTCGCGGCCCGGCTCAGCGCCACGCCACCGCAGTACTCGATCGAATCCGCCGGACCCGACCATGACCGCGTTTTCACGGCGACGGTGGTCGTGGGTGATCTGACCTGCAGCGGAACCGGAACGAGTAAGAAGACCGCCGAGATGGCCGCTGCGCTGACCGCATGGCGGGAGCTCAGCGCCAGCACCGAGCCCGCGGGCACCTGAGTTCCCGATGCCCGAGGTCTCCGTTGCCTGAACTGCCTGAGGTCGAGGTCGTCCGAGCCGGCCTGGCACCGGCCGTCCTCGGCGCGCGCGTGAGTGCGGTCGATGTGCTCGACGAGCGCGCTCTCACACGGCATCCGCTCGGTGCCGTCGACTTCGTCGGTCGCCTGGAGGGGCAGACCTTCACGGCCGCCGCTCGGCGAGGGAAGTTCCTCTGGCTCGCACTGGAGGGTGATGCGGATGCGATGGTCGCCCACCTCGGAATGAGCGGCCAGATGCTGCTGCGCGAGCCGGATGCCGTCACGGAACGGCACGAGCGCATCCGACTGCATATCGAGAGTCCGCAGCACGGGCGCCTCGCTGTCGTGTTCGCGGATCAGCGCACGTTCGGGTCTCTTGCGATCGATGAGCTCGTCGTCACTGCGGATGCTGCACCTGGCGGACTCGGTACGCTGCTGCCGCTGGTGCCGACCCAGGTCGCGCACATCGCGCGTGACGCGCTGGACCCGGCCTTCGACGAGGTGGGATTCATCGCATCCGTGCGACGCCGTGCCAGCGCGATCAAACGCATCCTGCTCGATCAGACGCTGGTCAGCGGCATCGGCAACATCTATGCCGACGAATCGCTCTGGGCTGCCCGGATCCACCCGGAGACCGAGGGTCGGACTCTGTCTGCGCAGGCCGTGCGGCGGCTGATGGGAGAGGTGCGGCTCGTGCTCCAGAAGGCTCTGGCCGAGGGCGGCACCAGCTTCGACGCACAATACGTGAACGTGAACGGGCAGGCCGGTTATTTTGCGCACTCCCTGAACGCCTACGGGCGCGACGGCCAGGCGTGCCCGCGCTGCGGCGGCGCGATCAGGCGGGCGGCTTTCATGAACCGCTCCAGCCACTACTGCCCGCGGTGCCAGCGTCGGCGCTGACACGCTCGGTCGTCGTGGTGAAGGACCGGGTCAGCCGGGCATCGGCGCGTTGACGTCAGCAGCCCACGTGCGGATCGCCTGTCGCTCCGAGGCGTTGCACACGTAGCCGTAACCGAGCGTCACGTTCCCGTGCTTGAGCGAATCCTGGTCGTAGTAGGTCAGTGCATAGCAGTCGGCCATCTTCTCGGTGCTGCCCTGGAACAGCCCCTTCGCGACCAGACGATCCGCCTCGCCCTTGCCGTCCTCGAAGCGGCGGGCGTCGGCGTGCTGGTAGACATGGGCGAGTTCGTGGGCAGCCACCATCTTGCGCTCCCAATCGCTGCCGGCCTGGCTCTCGGCCTGCAGGTGCACGACGAGCGGACTGCCTGCGCGGACGCAGCCGGTGGTGATGCTGCCGTCGTCCGAATCGCCGCACGCCGAGGCGGCATCCCAGCGGACGTCGATGAAGCCGTCGCCGGCTTGGTCGATGAGCTGCTCGGTGAGGGTTCCGGAGGTGTTCTCGCGCCTCGCCTGCGCTGCGGTCACCTGAGCCTCGAGCTCCTTCCGGAAGTCGGCGGTTCGTTTCGCCACCGATCGGGCGGCGATCTCCGAGATGTTCGGAACGGCGGCCTCGTGTGCGATGCGGTCCATGAAGTCCTGCTGGGTGACCAGCGGAGCGACCGGGTTGCCCTCGAGCTGCGCCGCCAGCGTGTCGTACTTAGCCTTCTCGTCCGCATAGATCGCCAGCTGTTCCGCGACGACCTGATCCTCGGCTGCAGTAGTGCTCGGAGCGCGATCCACGGGCGAGGACGTGCTCGGTTCCCTGCTGCCCAGGAGTCCGCCGACCACGACGACGAGGATGATCACGACGATGATGGCGAGGCAGCCGCAGCCGCCGAGCCAGTACCCGATTCCGCCTCGTCGGCGCGGCGCTGCGGGGGCCGGAGCACCGGCCGGCATCGTCACGTAGGGCGGCTGGGCGCCGACCGGATTCACCTGGGTCATCCAGGTGCGAAGCTGCGGGTAGGCCTGGGGGTGGACGGCGATGAGGGGGTGCAGATCATATCGTCGGGCTGCGATGTCGGCGAGCTGCTGAGGGGGAGTCGCGGGGTCGTTCGCGGCGAGCAGGTCGAGGTCGTCGGGTGCTCCGGTCATATCAAGATGCTAATTCAGCCCACCGTCGGCCGATCGATCGCGAACGCCAGATGCGGCATGTCCACGCCCCGGTAGTGCTTCACGAAGCGCCCGCGCACGGTCATGCCCAGCCGGATCGCCACGTTCATCGACGCGATGTTCGTGTCCCGGATCTGCGCATATACGCGGTCGGCGCCGAGCACGTCGAAAGCATGGTCGCGGCTCGACATCGCAGCCTCGGTGGCGTAGCCGCGGTGCCAATGCGCACGGTTGAGCAGATATCCCACCTCCAGAACATCCTGACCGAGGATGTGCTGACGGGTGATCCCGCACTGACCGATCATCTCGCCGGTCTCGTGCAGGATCACGGCCCACATGCCGAAGCCGTCCTCCCGATAGCGGCGGCGCATGCGCGCCAGCCACTCCTGCACCATCTGCTCTTCGAACGCACCCTCGTACGCGGTCATGGTCTCGGCATCCTGCAGGATCGCGCGCAGCGCGGGCAGGTCGGCCTCGGTCATCTCGCGAAGCTCGAGACGCGGTGTGCTCAACAGCATCCGTCCATTCTCGCCGCTGCTCCGCGTCGCGGAGGGCGACGTCATTCCAGCACCTTCTTCCAGGCGCCCTCGTAGGAGAGGGGGACGAATCCGATCGCTTCGTTGATGTCCAGCATGGGGCGGTTCTCCTCGGCGTTGTAGGTGATCACAGCCGAGGAGCGGGGCTGCTGTTCCCGCCAGGAGAGCAGGCCGGCGGTCTTCACCAGCATCCCGAGACGGTGCCCGCGATGCGCGGAGAGCACCAGCGTGTCTTCCTGATGCGAGATCGTCGTGGGATCCGGTCCCACGGACAGCTCGTTGTACGCGCACAGCTCGCCCGTTCCGATGTGCTGCGCAGCCGTCACCAGCACGGTGCTCCCGTGCTGCACGTAGCGTTCATCGTGGCGCCTGACGCGGTCGGCATCCCACTTCTCCGCGGGCATCGCGAGGTCGGCGTCGGGAGCATCCGTCGACATGTGCTCCTTCATGTGGGCGTATCCCGGGATGTGCTCTGCGGGGGTCGGCAGCATCCACTGCACGACGCGGTAGTCCGCGGCTCTCTGCTCAGCGTCCGCGTGAAGTGCGCGGATGCGCGGGACGAGTGCATCGCTCCAAGTGAGGGTGCTGACCCGCTCGATCTGCTCCAGCCGGTAGCCGTGACGCAGCAGGAAGCGCGCGTGGTGATCCCGCGGGATCGCCCCGAAGCCGGTGGGCGACTCCAGAACGGTCGTTGTGTGGGCAGGCGTCGGATGCGCGACGAACGCGAGCAGCCGCCCGACGCCGGCGGTTCGAGCCACGGCTTCGATCTCAGCCAGTGCGGCGGAGCCGATGCCCTGCCCCCACACCCGGCGGAGCAGGCTGATGATGAGGAGTGCGGATGCGCCGTCGCCATCGTGCAGGATGTTCAGCGGCGCGACGCCGACGGTCTCGCCGTCGACCACGACGGACCACTGGCGCCTGGTCACGTTCGGGGTGGAACGCAGGATCGACAGCAGCGACTCGGCGGTCATGTCGTCGTCGTCGCGGCCTGTGACGTCGCGGATCGATCGATTGCGCACGTCGGCGTAGGTGCGCAGATCATCCGTCGGGGCCGCGTCCGCCCGTGCCGGCAGCACGAGCGGACGCAGAACCGCGGTATCGGTGAGGTGGATGCTCATCACGGCCTCCAGGTCAGCGCAGCTGACGCTGCAGGTCGTAGGTGAGCATGGTGATGGCCTCGTGCTCGGAGATCCGAGGCCGGTCGCGGCGGAGCATGACGTCCTCGCGGCTCAGAGTGCGGGCACGACGCGGGCTGCGCTGCGCCCGCAGCAGCAGCCACAGGCCGAGGCGCAGGGAGAGCCGGTCTCCGAGTGTGAGCTCGGCGCGGTCGGCGGGGACGGTGATCTCGAGGATCTCGTCCTCCGTACACGGTGGGTGGATGGTCTGGCGAAGCAGTGCTTCAGTACTCACGAGAGAGCTCGTTTCAGATTGAATTTCGGGAAGGATGCGCGAGGTCCGCCGTCGTCCGACGGGACGGTTGCTGCGAGAGCGTCCGATGACTGTCGGGGAGTCCGATGGCGGACGAAGCGCGGGCGAGAGGTCTCGAGAAGGGGAGACGTCGCACGGGGATGCAGAGGGTCGAAGTCATCGACCGATGCGGGAGCGGCGGGAACCGGCGGGGATCAGACTCCTGAGGAGCAGATCGCGAGCTGCAGTTCTACGAGAGCGCGCTGGGACGGAAGCTGAAGACGGAGAACGTCTGATCCGCGGCGCGCGAGGCATCGAATCCTGCGGCTGGTGCTGTGATGTATGCGGTGATCATGAGCGTTCTCCTTTCGTGTTCGATCCGGTTTGCAAAGCTAGTGGGTGTTCGCATCGGACGTCAAGCATTTCCTGTTTCATCGGCGTGTCGCGTTCGGAGTGGATCCGGCTCGTCGCCGCGCGGGATCCTCGTGCGAGCCGAGGATTCCGGTAGCGTGGCGGCGTGATTCTTCCCGGCCCGCCAGCACCAGGAACGGTGCGCAGATGCATCTGAAGAGCTTGACGCTCAAGGGCTTCAAGTCCTTCGCCCAGCCCACCTCGTTCGTGTTCGAGCCGGGCGTCACGTGCATCGTCGGGCCCAACGGATCGGGCAAGTCGAACGTGGTGGACGCGCTGGCCTGGGTGATGGGGGAGCAGGGGGCCAAGACCCTGCGCGGCGGCAAGATGGAGGACGTCATCTTCGCGGGCACCTCCACCCGCGGACCGCTCGGTCGCGCCGAGGTGAAGCTCACGATCGACAACAGCGACGGTGCTCTGCCGATCGAGTACGCCGAGGTGACGATCAGCCGCACCCTGTTCCGCAACGGGGCCAGCGAGTACGCGATCAACGGCTCCGGCTGCCGACTGCTCGATGTGCAGGAGCTGCTGAGCGATTCGGGACTCGGCCGTGAGATGCACGTGATCGTCGGCCAGGGCCGCCTGGACACCGTCCTGCAGGCATCGCCGGAGGACCGTCGCGGCTTCATCGAAGAGGCCGCCGGCATCTTGAAGCACCGGCGTCGCAAAGAGAAGACCATTCGCAAGCTCGATGCGATGGAGACCAATCTCACCCGTCTGAGCGACCTGGCGGGCGAGATCCGCAGGCAGCTCAAGCCGCTGGGCAAGCAGGCTGAGATCGCCCGGGAGGCCGCCGGGATCGCCGCCGTCGTGCGTGACGCCAAGGCGCGCATCTTCGCCGATGACGTGGTCGCGCTGCGCACGGCGCTGGCCGATCACACCCGCACCGAGCACGAACGGCACACCGAACGGCTGGTGCTCTCCGAGCAGGCCGACACCGTGCGTTCCGGCATCCAGCGACTCGAAGCCCAGCAGAACTCCGCCGCGGTCGACGAGGCGCGACGCGTCGCGTTCGGGTTGGAGCAGGCTCAGGAGCGGATGCGAAGCCTGTACACCCTCGCCAATCAGCGTCTGGCGCTGCTCGGCAACGACGACGACGATGCGATCTCTGCGATCACGGTGACCCAGGACACGATCGATGAGGCCAAGGACGAGATCACGCGGATCTCCGAGGGTCTCGGAGACGCGCAGGATGCGGCGGTCCTGGCCAGCCGTGAGGTCGTCGACGCGCGGGCCGAACTGGACACGCTGGACGTGGACATCGCCGAGCAGAGCGCCCTGGTCTCGCAGTACGACATGCGGCTCAGCTCGCTGCGCGGCAACGCGGATGCCGCGGCATCCGCCCTTGCGGCTGTGCGGGGTGCCGTGGAGCGGCAGGCGAGCGCGCTGGAGGCGGCTCACGTGCGACG
>JBARWR010000293.1:0-4029 GCA_049646915.1 Microbacterium sp. | reverse complement strand
GCATTCGGCTCCTCGACAGAGGTGGTCGGGTGCGGGCGCGGGCGGGTGTGGGTGCGAGGTGGCGCGGGCGGGGGCGAGCGGGTGCGATGGGGCGGGAGCGGTGCGGATGCAGGTCACGGCCTCCGCTCCGATCGGGTAGACTTGGCTGGTTTGTGCGCGAGCACGAACCGCACCGCGCCTCGGAGATGCCGAGGAAGCGGGAGAGGGATGCCCACGGCATCCGCTCGATGAAAGGAAGAAGAATGGCACCCAAGAAGAAGGTGACCGGCCTGATCAAGCTCCAGATCAACGCCGGTGCAGCCAACCCGGCGCCGCCGATCGGCCCTGCGCTCGGTCAGCACGGCGTCAACATCATGGAGTTCTGCAAGGCGTACAACGCCGCGACCGAGTCGCAGCGCGGCAACGTCATCCCCGTCGAGATCACCGTCTACGAGGACCGCAGCTTCACGTTCGTCCTGAAGACCCCGCCGGCAGCAGAGCTGATCAAGAAGGCGGCAGGCGTGCCCAAGGGCTCCGCCACTCCGCACACCGTGAAGGTCGCGAAGATCACGGCCGAGCAGGTCCGTCAGATCGCCGAGCAGAAGCAGGCCGACCTGAACGCGAACGACATCGACGCCGCGTCGAAGATCATCGCCGGAACCGCCCGCTCCATGGGCATCACGGTCGAGGGCTGAGGGAGATAATCATGGCTACCAAGTCCAAGGCATACCAGGCTGCCGTCGCGAAGATCGAGGCAGACCGTTTCTACACTCCGACCGAGGCAGTCGCCCTCGCGAAGGAGACCGGGTCGGCGAAGTTCGACTCGACCGTCGAGGTCGCGCTGAAGCTCGCCGTCGACCCCCGCAAGGCCGACCAGATGGTGCGCGGCACCGTCATGCTCCCGCACGGCACCGGCAAGACCGCCCGCGTCATCGTCTTCGCCAACGGCCCGGCTGCTGAGGCCGCCATCGCCGCGGGCGCCGACGAGGTCGGCGGCGCCGAGCTGATCGAGAAGGTCGCCGGTGGCTGGACCGATTTCGACGCAGCCGTGTCGACACCTGAGCTCATGGGCCAGGTCGGTCGTCTGGGCAAGGTGCTCGGCCCGCGCGGTCTGATGCCGAACCCGAAGACCGGCACCGTGACTCCGAACCCGGCCAAGGCCGTCGAGGAGATCAAGGGCGGAAAGATCGAGTTCCGCGTCGACAAGCACGCCAACGTGCACTTCATCGTCGGCAAGGCATCGTTCTCGGCCGAGCAGCTCGACGAGAACATCGGGGCCGCTCTCGAGGAGATCGTGCGCCTGAAGCCGTCGAGCGCCAAGGGTCGTTACATCCAGAAGGGTGTCGTGTCGACCACGTTCGGCCCCGGCATCCCGCTGGACGTCAACACCATCTGAGGTTGACTCACGAAGAGGCCCCCGCTTCGGCGGGGGCCTCTTCGCGTCGGCATCCGACTCCGTCACATGCGCGTCATCCGGCGTCACGCGATGCGGAGCCGCCGAGCCGCCGGCGTACTGTGAAATGGCGCAGCGCCACCGCTGCACGCACCGCTCTCATCCCGAGCATCCTCGCATCCGCCCCAGGAGGGTCACCCCGTCATGTCCCGTCGTCTCCTCACCGTCGTAGCCATCGTGATCGCCGCATCAGCGCTCACCGCCTGCTCCGCTTCCGACGCCCCGGCGCAGACCGGCAGCAGCACCGGACCCGACTACGGACTGGTCAAGGACGGCACGCTGATCGTCGCGACAGAGGGGACCTACCGTCCCTTCAGCTTCCACGCCGACGGCGGCACGGGAGACCTCATCGGGTTCGATGTGGACATCATCACGGCGGTCGCCGAGAAGCTCGATCTGAAGGTCGAGTTCCAGGAGACGCAGTGGGATGCCATCTTCGCGGGCCTCGATGCCGGTCGCTTCGACGTCATCGCCAACCAGGTGACCATCAACGACGAGCGCTCAGCGAAGTACCTCTTCAGCGAGCCGTACACCGTCTCGCCGGGTGTCATCGTGGTCGATGAGAAGGACGACTCGATCAGCTCGTTCGCCGACCTCAAGGGCAAGACGGCCGCGCAGTCGCTGACGAGCAACTGGAACGACCTCGCCGTGCAGTCCGGCGCGAAGGTCGAGGGTGTCGAGGGATGGGCTCAGGCCGTGGCCCTGCTGCGCCAGGGGCGCGTGGATGCGACCATCAACGACAAGCTCACGTTCCTCGACTACGAGGCGACCGACGGTCCGACCGGCCTGAAGATCGCTGCGGAGACCGAGGATGCCGGCAAGCAGGCCTTCGCGTTCGCCAAGGACGACAAGGCTCTGGTCGAGGCGATCGATGGTGCTCTGGACGAGCTGCGCGCTGACGGCACGCTCGCCGAGATCAGCGAGAAGTACTTCGGCGCCGACGTCACCGAGTAGCGCGAGCCCTCGATGGACGCCTGGCAGCTCTTCCTGAACTCACTCGGGCCGATCGCGCTCGGGGGCCTGCTGGGCACCATCCCGCTTGCATTGGCCTCCTTCGCGGTGGGGCTCGTCATCGCGATCGTCATCGCGCTGATGCGGATCTCCATTCACCCGGTGGTGTCCGGAGTCGCTCGGTTCTACATCTCCGTCATCCGGGGCACACCGCTGCTGGTGCAGCTGTTCGTGATCTTCTACGGGATGCCCGCGCTCGGCATCGTCATCGACCCGTGGCCCAGCGCGATCGTGGCGCTCTCGCTGAACGTCGGCGGGTACGGCGCCGAGATCGTGCGCGCCGCGATCCTCTCGGTGCCGAAGGGGCAATGGGAGGCCGCCTACACCGTGGGCATGAATCGTACACACACGCTGACCCGCGTCATCCTGCCGCAGGCGGCTCGTGTCTCGGTGCCTCCGCTGTCGAACACCTTCATCTCTCTGGTGAAGGACACTTCGCTCGCCTCCACGATCCTCGTGACGGAGCTCTTCCGGCGGGCGGAGCAGATCGCGGCGTCGTCGTACCAGGTGATGGTCGTGTATCTCACCGCCGCCCTGGTCTACTGGGTGATCTGCCTCGTGCTCGCCATCGGGCAGAGTGCGCTGGAGAGGAGACTCGATCGCCATGTCGCTCACTGAAACCACTCGGCTCCTGACCGCCGCGCAGCTGCACAAGAGCTTCGGCACGCACGAGGTGCTGCGCGGCATCGACCTCACGCTGCATCGCGGCGAGGTGGTCGTGCTGATCGGACCGAGCGGGTCGGGGAAGACGACCGTGCTGCGCTCGCTCAACGGGCTGGAGACACCCGACGGTGGCACCCTCGAGCTCGACGGCGGCCCGGAGATCGACTTCTCCGTGCCCGTGACGCAGAAGCAGCGGTTCGCTCTCCGAGATCGCTCGGCGATGGTGTTCCAGAATCACAACCTCTTCCCGCACTTCTCCGTGCTCGAGAACGTGATCGAAGGCCCCTGGCGCGTACAGGGCCGCCCCAAGGACGAGGTGGTCGACGAGGCCAGGTCGCTGCTCGCCCGGGTCGGTCTCGAGGGACGGGAGAACGCCCGCCCGCATCAGCTGTCGGGCGGCCAGCAGCAGCGTGTGGGCATCGTCCGCGCTCTCGCCCTCCAGCCGGACCTGCTCCTGTTCGACGAGCCCACCAGCGCGCTGGATCCGGAACTCGTCGGTGACGTGCTCCTGGTGATCAAAGAGCTGGCTGACGAGGGTTGGAGCATGGTGGTGGTCACGCACGAGCTGAGCTTCGCACGCGAGGCCGCTGACCGGGTGATCTTCATGGATGCGGGCATCGTCGTGGAGGAGGGGGCGCCGGCCCAGCTGTTCAGCACCCCTCGAGAGGAGCGCACGCAGCGGTTCCTCACGAGGATCCTGCGTCCGCTCGACAGAGCCTGAGTCACGCCGCCAGGACGCTGTGGCGGATGCCGCGCCGGCAGGGCGCTACGCCGTCAGGACGGGGAGGACGAGTCCCACGGCGAGCGCGATCATGACGATCGCGATGCCCGCGTCGAGGATCCGCCATGCCGTCGGCGTGCGCAGCCAGCGGCCGAGATGCCGGGCGCCGAAACCGAGGCCGGCGAACCACAGGCAGCTGGCG
>JBARWR010000292.1:0-2325 GCA_049646915.1 Microbacterium sp. | reverse complement strand
GGCTGGGCGTGCCCACACTGGACGGTCTGGGCGCCGTCGGCGGCGGCGCCCACGCGGAAGACGAGCACGTCATCGTCGCGGAGATCGCTCCGCGGACGCGACTTCTGACCGAACTGGTCGCAGAGATCTCGAGGACGGATGAGCCATGGCGCAGCTGACGCAGCACGACGGCATGACCGCGGATGTCGTCGCGGATGCCGCCGTCGCCGCCACCCGGGCGGCATCCGCCGCGGGAGTGACGGTCCGCGAACTTCCCGCCGTCGACGAACAGGCCGCCGCGATCCGCCTCCTCACCGAGATCTGGAAGCGCTCGCCCGAGAACCCGCCGGTGCCGCCGGAACTGCTGCGCGCGATGAGCAAGGCGGGCAACTACATCGCCGGAGCCTACGAAGGCGATGCCCTCATCGGGGTCGCCATCGCGTTCCACATGAACCCCGAACGACACGCGCTGCACAGTCACATCGCCGGCATCTCTCCCGCCCATGTGGGCCGCTCGGCGGGCTTCGCGCTGAAGCAGCATCAGCGCGCATGGGCGCTCGCCCAGGGAATCGACACGATCGAGTGGACCTACGATCCGCTGGTCGCCCGCAACGCGTACTTCAACATCGCCAAGCTCGGAGCGCAGGCGGAGGAGTACCTGGCGAACTTCTACGGAGAGATCGCCGACGGCGTGAACAACGACGACGAGACGGATCGGATCCTCGTGGGTTGGCATCTGCGCAGCCCGCAGGCGATCGCCTGTGCTGCCGGTGTGCCGGCGAGCGCGCAGCGCGCACCAGGCGATGTGCACGTGACGGTGCCCGCCGATGTCGAGCAGCTCCGGCTGGTCGACCGCGCGGCAGCGCAGCAGTGGCGTCGCACAGTGCGCGATCAGCTCACCGACCTCCTGGATGCCGGAGGCCGCATCATCGGATTCGACCGCACCGAGGGGTACCTCGTGCGGCCGGGAAGGAAGACATCATGAGACTCGAAGGCCTGGAGCTGCGTCGCGTCGCGATGCCTCTCGTCTCCCCGTTCCGCACCTCGTTCGGAACCCAGACGTCCAAGGACATCCTGCTCGTGCGGGCCGTCACCGCCGACGGGGAGGGCTGGGGCGAATGCGTCACGCTGCCGGATCCGCTGTACTCGCCGGAGTACACCGAGGGCGCGGTCGACGTCATCCGCCGGTTCCTGGCACCCGCCCTGGCCGAGGGCGAGCTCTCCGGCGCACACATGGTGGGCGAGAAACTCGCGAAATTCAAGGGACACCGGATGGCCAAGGCCGCGGTCGAGATGGCCGTGCTGGATGCTGAGCTGCGCGTCGCCGGCCGGTCCTTCGCGCGTGAGCTGGGGGCCGTGCACGGCCGAGTCCCGTGCGGCGTGTCCGTCGGCATCATGGACGAGATCCCGCAGCTGCTGGACGCCGTGGACGAGTACCTCGCCGAGGGCTACGTGCGCATCAAGCTCAAGATCGAGCCCGGCTGGGACATCGACGTCGTCCGCGCGGTGCGCGAGCGCATCGGCGACGACGTGCTGCTGCAGGTGGACGCGAACACCGCCTACACGCTGCGCGATGCGCAGCACCTCGCGCGGCTCGACGAGTTCGACTTGCTGCTGATCGAGCAGCCGCTGGAGGAGGAGGACGTGCTCGGCCACGCCGACCTCGCCCGCATGCTGAGCACGCCGATCTGCCTGGACGAGTCGATCACGTCGGCCCAGACGACGGCCGCGGCGATCCGGCTCGGGGCGACGAGCATCGTGAACATCAAGCCGGGCCGGGTCGGCGGCTATCTCGAGGCCAGACGAATCCACGACGTGGCGATGGCGAACGGCGTTCCGGTGTGGTGCGGCGGGATGGTCGAATCCGGCCTCGGGCGCGCCGCGAACATCGCTCTGGCCGCGTTGCCGGGCTTCGCCCTGCCCGGCGACGTCTCCGCCAGCGACCGCTTCTACCGCACCGACCTCACCGAGCCGTTCGTGATGGAGGACGGTCACCTGCGCGTCCCTCAGGGCCCCGGTCTGGGCGTGACGCCGATCCCGGCGGTGCTGGAGGAGCTGACCACCTGGACCGAGTGGGTGCCGATGTGAGGTTATGCTCGCGGATATGAGCTCGCTGTCACGGTCGAGTTGGGGGCGCGTCTACAACGACCTGGGGATCACCCTGCTCGAGATCGCGCATGGTGCGATCAATGTCGATCAGCACATCGGCGGCGTCGTCATCCACGACCCGGTCGACGAGCCGGTGTACCCGCGCGACGCGATCGTGCTGGCCATCGGCATCCGCGATCCCGACGATCTCGCGGCCCTCGCGGCAGAGGCCGGCCGGCAGGGCGCCGTGGCGGTGGT
>JBARWR010000291.1:0-37931 GCA_049646915.1 Microbacterium sp. | reverse complement strand
ACTCTCAGCTGCGGAACCGGCGCCGTGGCATCGGCCCTCGCCGTCCGGCATTGGGCCGGTGCGCGGGCGCCGCACCAGTGGCGCGTCGAGGTTCCCGGGGGCGCACTCGGCGTGCGCATGTTCCCCGCCGAGGACGGCGAGCACGTCGCCCTGTCCGGACCGGCCCAGCTCGTGTACCGCGGCGAGATCGACCTGGTCTGATCCTGCCCGGCCGACAGAGGCTGAGTCGGTGAGAGGCTGAGCGGCTGAGTCGGCGTCAGCCGGCGAGCGCGATCGGCGTGGTGGGCGGGTCTCCGTGACGGCGTACCTTCAGCACCCGGTAGCCCTTCCCTGTGGCGGCACGGTGCACGCTGAAGCCCGGTGTGAACGTCGACGCCATCCAGCGCTGCAGCGAGTCGGACCCCAGATTGCGCTGTACGACCAGCCAGGCGTCGCTGCGCTCGTCCAGACGAGGGATCCAGCGCTCCAGCATGCCGTGCAGCTCGTTCTTGCCCACGCGGATAGGCGGGTTGGACCGGATCGTGCGGAACGAGACCTCGCCGGGAACATCTTCCGGCCTGACGGCGTTGACATTGGTGAGGCCGAGAGCCTCGGCGTTGCGGCGGGTCAGATCCAGGGCGCGCTCGTTGACGTCCACAGCCCACACTGTCGCGTGGGGGGCGGAAAGAGCCATGGTGAGCGTGATGGGACCCCAACCGCATCCGAGGTCGAGGAAGTCGCCTCCAGGAGGCAGCGGGGGCATGTTCGCGAACAGCACGGCCGTCCCCGTATCCAGTCGGTCGGGACTGAATATCCCACCGGCGGTGGTGAGTTCCAGATCCTGACCTGCGAGGGTGACACGGAGGGTGCGCAGGTTTTCTGCACTTGCCGGGGCCGCGCTGAAATAGTGGTCGGACGGCATGCAGTGAGCGTACCGGACGACGGGGCTAAGGTTAAGGCGCCCTGAGCAGATGACGTCGAAGAAAAGGACCGGATGACGAAGACGCAAGACGACAGCACCACATCGCAAGCGCTGGACCGCGTGCTCGCGCACGCAGAGTCGCGCACCGAGGCGAGGGTGTTCGGCGCCGCTCAGGCTCTGCAGAGCGATTCCACCGCTGTGCACGGTGCGAACGACGGTGACCAGTGGGATCTGGACGACCGGCATGCGCTGCGGCGCGTCGGCGGTCTGTCCACCGAGCTCCAGGACGTCACAGAGGTCGAGTACCGCCAGCTGCGCCTGGAGAACGTCGTCCTCGTGGGCGTGTACCCCCAGGGCGCTCAGGAGGACGCCGAGAACTCGCTGCGGGAACTGGCCGCACTCGCCGAGACGGCCGGAGCGGCCGTGCTCGACGGTCTGCTGCAGCGCCGGCCGCACCCGGATCCGGCGACCTATCTCGGCCGGGGCAAGGCTCAGGAGCTGAAGGACATCGTCGCCGCGGTCGGCGCCGACACGGTGATCGCCGACACCGAACTGGCCTCCAGCCAGCGCCGCGCGCTCGAGGATGTCGTGAAGGTGAAGGTGATCGACCGTACGACGGTGATCCTCGACATCTTCAGCCAGCACGCCAAGAGCCGCGAGGGCAAGGCGCAGGTCGAGCTCGCCCAGCTCGAGTACCTTCTGCCGCGTCTGCGCGGCTGGGGTGAGTCCATGAGCCGACAGGCAGGTGGCCAGGTCGGCGCGGGCGGCGCGGGCATGGGCTCGCGTGGCCCCGGTGAGACCAAGATCGAACTCGATCGCCGTCGCATCCGCACCCGGATGGCGCTGCTGCGCCGTCAGATCCGCGATTTCGCACCGGCCCGTGACGCCAAGCGCGCCGAGCGCAAGCGCAACACCATTCCGTCGGTGGCCATCGCCGGGTACACGAACGCCGGCAAGTCGAGTCTGCTGAACGCCCTGACCAGTGCCGGCGTGCTGGTCGAGAACGCCCTGTTCGCCACGCTGGATGCGACCGTGCGGCGCGCAGAGGCCGCGGACGGGCGCGTGTACACGCTCACCGACACCGTCGGCTTCGTCCGCAACCTACCGCACCAGCTGGTGGAGGCGTTCCGCTCCACGCTGGAAGAGGTGGCCGAGGCGGATCTCATCGTGCACGTCGTCGACGGCTCGCATCCGGACCCCTCCGCGCAGCTGCAGACCGTGCGCGACGTGATGGGCGACGTCGGAGCACGCGGCATTGCGGAGATCATCGTCTTCAACAAGGCCGACCTGGTCGACGAGGACGAGAGGCTCGTGCTGCGCGGGCTCGCGCCCGACGCGCACTTCGTCTCCTCGCGCACGGGTGAGGGGATCGACGGGCTCCGGGCGACGATCGAGCGGATGCTGCCGATGCCCGCCGTCGAGGTGCACGCGCTCGTCCCGTACGACCGCGGCGAGCTGGTGTCCGCGGTGCACGAGACAGGCGTCCTGATCTCGGCGGAGCATCAAGAAGGCGGCACGCTGGTGCATGCGCACGTCTCGGAGCGGCTGGCCGCCGAGATGGCACCCTACGCCGTCGCCTGAGCAGCCTGCGGCCGGCCGAGTCGGGCGGCGCGAGCTCTTCAGTTGGCCGCGAAGCGGCCTTCGACAGTGGCGGAGACGGTGATCTCCTCACCCTGCAGCTCGAGTCCACCGGCGGACTCCATGTCGAATGCGGCGCCGGCGCGCATGGCGGCCTTGGCCTGCACGGGAACACCCTCCGAGATCAGACCGCGGTCGGCGATCTCGAGAGGTGTGACGTTGTGCAGCCCGAGCGCCTCGGCATAGGCGCGAGCGCGCGCGACGGCGACGCCGACGGCGTGAGCGGCCACCTCTCGCTCCACCTCCGCCTCGGTCTGCGGGGTGAGGTGCCAGTCGATGTACCCGACAGCGACGCCGTCCTCGCCCGAGATCTCCGCCACCCACTCCGACATGGCCGAGATGTCGGAGAACGTCGCGGTGAACTCGATGCTGGCGCGGTGCACCGGGGCGAGCTGACGGCCTTCGCTGTTCCACGGGCGGTCGCTGAAGACGCCCATGCGCTCGCTGGACCACTCCACGACGCTGCCCGCAGCCTTCTGCGTCTCGATGCGCTCGCGCATCGGGCCCGAGGCCGCGACGGTTCTCTCCACCACCTGGGCGCGGTCGGCGCCATCGAAGGAGAGGGTCAGATGAACCGTGGCGCGTTCGGGTGCGATGCGCAGCTCGTGCTCCCCGCGGACGGTGATGATGACGTCGCTCATGAGTGCGACTGTACGTCACGAGACCGACGTCCCGGCGCCGGAATAGCATGCACCGCGGATCCGTTGTACTCTGTGATGCCCGGGAGCGAAAGCACCCGGTTGGTAATTCCACAGTGTGACAGCGGCTCCTTCGCAAGAAGGTCCACGGGGCTGATCGGTTTCGACGGCGCCTGTGTATCGACGAGAAGCGGGCCGAGGATGCAGGGTTATCTCGTGAACGCTCCCTGCAAAACAATAGTTGCCGAAACAAAGCGCAACGACTTCGCCCTCGCTGCATAAGCGAGCCCGATAGTCCGTCAGACCGTATGTGATCCCGATACGGACCCTGGCGTCATCTAGGGATCTTGCTGCATGACGGCGTCTGGACGTCATGTGGGACTCTTCCCAGGCTGGGCTCGTCGACTTAGGTGTCTGTGACAAAGGTCGGAGCCGAGCAGAACGCTTTCACAGACTGCGCCCGGAGAAGACGTGGATGAGCAGCGTCGGACGGGGGTTCGATTCCCCCCAGCTCCACCAACCGCTGTCACAGCGAAAGCCCCTCGATCCCTTGGAAACACTGGGATCGAGGGGCTTCTTTACGTCGGGCTTCAAGGTATCAGTTCGGATCTGCCCATAATTTGCCCACATCCGCCGCGGAACAAGACGAGGTCAGCGCCACAGTCGCTCGACATCAGCAGAGAGTCCGCCGTCGTTCATTCGGGCCGCGACAATCCCGCCGGACGAGAAGCGCATGCGCCTGCGTTACGCCGGCATCTGCCACCTGTGCGGTGCTGAGCTCGCATCTCCTGTCCGCTGGATGCTCGATCACGGACCCTTCGGACGAGCACTCCCGCGTGGAGCGTCCCGCTCGATCAGGTCGAGAAGACCTCTCTGTCCGACGAGCCCACCCACGTGCTGACCCCCATGAGGGCGCCGCCGGCGCCTCGGCACGGCGCGAGTACGAAACGCCGCCGCGACAACCGTGAGCGGAGTATCCGCCGGAAGCACCCGAAGCTCGGCGGTCTCATCCTGGCTCTGTCGGATGAGCCGCAGAGCACTCGTGCGTGGGAGCGCGGCGCCATCGGAGAAGAGATGCTCGCCGCCCGGCTCAAGGACCTCCCAGAGCCCGCTCGGGTGCTCAACGATCGCCGCCTCCCTGGCACCCGTGCGAACATCGATCACATCGTCGTCGCGCCCTCTGGCGTGTGGGTGGTCGATGCCAAAAGATACAGAGCGAAGCGCCCCACTCTCCGCGTCGAAGGCGGCATCATTCGCCCGCGTGCGGAGCCTGCGCATCGGCGGCCGCGAGGGCACCAAGCTCGTCGACCGCGTGCACAAGCAGCTGTCGCTCGTGAGAGAGGCCGGAGAAGCCAGGCGGTTCGGTCTGTACGCTGAGCGGAGGCAGCTCAGAGGCTATGGCGCTTCGACCGAGGCTTCCAGTGCCTTCCGTCATCTCTCAACTCCTGGGGCTCGTCGTGGCGGCTCGTCTCCATCCGCGTGAATGACCGTGAATGCACACCGCCAGCTTCCTCCTGATCGTGGGAATGCATCAGGGACCAAGGTCCCACGGCGATCCGTGCGCATACCCGTGTGACCTTCGTCCTACGGGCCTTGCAGGACACGGGGGATCCTCGAGGTATGGAGAACCTGGAATCAGATCGGATTGTTGTCGGTGTCGACGGCTCGGAGTCGTCCGTCGCGGCGTTGCGGTACGCCGCTCGGATGTCGGTTGCTCTCGGTGTGGCGCTCGAAGCAGTCACGTCGTGGGGCGCCCCGCCGATGTATTACGCCGGCGGTGAATGGTATCCGGAGCAGGATGCCCAGGACGCGCTCGATGATGCTGTCAAGGAGGCGTTCGGTGCGACACCGCCTGCACGTCTGACACGGTCAGTGATCCCCGGCTCGCCCGCGCACACGCTGATCGAGATGAGCAGGTCGTGCGGGATGCTGGTGGTGGGAAGCCGCGGACGAGGCGGATTCATGGGACTCTTGCTGGGGTCGGTCAGTGCAGCCTGTGCGCGGCATGCACATTGCCCGGTTCTGATCGTGCGCGCACAGCCCGCCGATGCCGAGGCCGTGAGCAGCGACAGACAGGATTCCTGAGACCGCGGAAGGCGGAGCGTGCCAGCTCCTCACGCGCTGTTTCAGGACGATGGTGACGATCCGCGCATCTACCTGCCTCGCGGGTAGCGGACCGCGAGGCCGCCCCGGCACGACCACGCCTGGCCTGGTAGGATGTTCGACTCTACGACGCACGCGCCGCGACGACGAGCATCGAGGCATGACGAACATTCCAACCATCGATCGGACCACACAAGCCGACGTCCAGTCATGCGAGCGCGGGTCCAGGATCGAGTTCACGGGAAGCAGGATCACGAGATGAACACTCAGCAGTCGGACACCATCTGGGAAGACCGTCCGCCGACGCGGCCACTCACCGTCGATGAATGCTGGGAACGGATCATGAAGGCGCCGTATGGGCGCATCGCCGCGCGCGCAGCAGATGAGATCGACATCTTCCCGATCAACCACGCCGTGGATGACGGATGCGTCGTGTTCCGCACGGCGCCCGGGACGAAGCTCATCGAACTCACCATCCACACATCGATCGTGTTCCAAATCGACGGCTTCGACGAGCACGAAGCCTTCAGCGTGATCGTGAAGGGTGATGCTGAGGAAGTCTCCAGCGGGGCGCAGATCGATCGGCTGGACGCTCTCGGCCTCCGATCCTGGGCGCCGGAGGAGAAGGACCGTTGGGTGAAGATCACGCCGACGACGATCGCCGGACGGATCTTCACCCTTGACGGCTCCACGGGTGCGCGGTCGCAAGGGGCGACACCGCCCCTGTGATGGCGACAGGTCGTGGCGGGTCAAGATTCAATCGTCGGGACGCACGGCCGGGACCTGGCCGAGACCGCCGGAGGGACTCCTCAGCGCTCGCAGCGCATACAGGATCGTCGCCAGATCGACGACCTCTTGGATCAGGGCTCCCGCCACGGCTGTGATGACGCCGGTCATGGCGATGATCATGAGACCCGTGCTCAGCCCGATTCCGATCCAGATCGCAGTAAGGGCGACACGCAGCGTGTGTCTGCCGATCGAGACGGCCTCCACGACCTTCGCAACAGAGTCGACGAGGATGACGACGGAGGCGGCGTCGCCGGCGGCAGTGGCGCCTCTGGCGCCCATCGCGATGCCGATGTCGGATGCCGCGAGCACGGGCGCGTCGTTGACGCCGTCACCGACCATCATCATCGGCCGAGGGCGAAGATCTGCAGCGAGCTGCACCTTCTCCTGAGGTAGGAGCTCCGCATGGATGTCGTCGATGCCTACCTGAACGCCGATCGAGTCCGCAGTCGATCGGCTGTCACCGGTGAGCATGACGACGTGTTCCAGGCCATTGCGGCGGAGCCACGAGATGACGGCGGGGGCTTCGGGCCGCGTAGGGTCGGCGAGGATCAGAGTGCCTGCGAACCTGCCGTCGATCGCCACATATGCCGCCGCCTCTCCGGCAGCCAGCGCAGCCCGCACTGTTTCAGGCGCGAGAGCGGCGATGTAGGCAGGTTTGCCGACGACGACGGTGCGGCCGTCGATGATCGCTGTCACGCCGTTCGTCGCGTTTTCGCTCGCGTCGGACGCGACGAGAAGCACAAGTCCACGTTCTGTTGCGGCAGCGCGTATCCCGTCGGCGAATACGTGCGAGGAGTACTGCTCAGCAGATGCGGCGAGCAGCAGCAGCTCATCCGGTTGGATGCCAGCGGCTGGACGGACATCGACAAGCGTCGGCTGTCCCTGCGTCAGTGTCCCGGTCTTGTCGAACGCGGCAGAACGCACGTGGGCCAGCTGCTCGAATACCGCACCGCCCTTCACGATCACTCCGGCCTTCGCCGCCCGGGAGAGCCCACCGAGAAAAGCCACCGGGGCCGCGATCAGAAGGGGACACGGGGTTGCGAGGACGAGAACCTCCGCGAAGCGACTCGGCGTTCCAGACAGTGCCCAGGCGGCCCCCGCGAGGAGCAGGGCGACAGCGGTGAAGGGTATCGCGAATCGATCCGCCAGACGCACGACCGGCGCGCGGGACTGTTCGGCTGCCCGGACGAGCGCGACGATCTGCTGATACTGGCTGTCAGCGCTGCGGCGCACGGCGCGGATGCGCACCGCCTGCGCGCCGTTCACCGCGCCGGAGAGCACCTCGCTGCCGGTCTCCCGGAAGACCGGCATGCTCTCACCGGTGAGGGACGACTCATCGAACGCGCCAGAACCCGACAGCAGTGTGCCGTCGACCGGCACGATCTCCGAGGGCCGCACAAGGAGCACGTCCCCGACGCTCACATCGTCCACAGCCACATCCCTGAACTCGTCGGAGCCCGACGCAGAGGGACGAATCAGCACATGCGCCGTGCGCGGCGAGCGATCCAGCAGCGCAGACAGGTCGCGCCTTGCCCGATGGCTCGCGAAGTCCTCCAGCGCCTTCCCGCCGGCCAGCATCAGCACGATGATCATCGCCGCGATGTACTCGCCGACTGCGAGAGTCGCGACCATCGCCACCACCGCGAGGACATCGAGACCCACGTGACCCCGCACCACCTCGCGGATCATCTTCACCAGCGTCCACGCGATGAACACGGCCACGTACCCCGTGGCGACCCACTGGCCGATCGTGGTCTCGCCGAAGGCGACCAGGGCGAGCACCGCAACGAAGACACCCACCGTCGCGATGACCGCCGGGTACCGCCTCAGCACTGCGCCTGCAGGAGTCGATCCGATTCTGGCGTTCCCATGCCTTCAGGATCACTCATTCGGTCGGAAGGCGGAAGGACGAAGGTCATACCGGCTCTGTCGACTGCGCACCCGGTCTCGGCGGCGTCCAGACCCAGTCGCGGATCTCCGGCAGGTCCTCGAGGTGCTCGCGGATGTGGTCGTGATGCAGCGCCAGCATCCGTTCGCAATGCTCCATGAGGGACTCGGCTCCATCGAAATGGCCCGCCACACGGTGCAGGGCCTCGCGCGCCAGATGGAAGCGGCTCATCCGATTCAGTACGACCATGTCGAAGGGCGTCGTGGTGGTTCCCTGCTCGCTGTACCCGCGGACGTGGAACCTGTCGGCGTTCGGTCGTCCATGAAGCAGCTGATGGAAGACCCGCGCGTATCCGTGCCAGGCTACGACGACATGCTGATCGAGGGTGAACAGCCGCTCGAAGTCGGCGTCACTCAGGCCGTGCGGATGCACGTCCCGTGGCGGTAGGACGAGCAGGTCCATGACGTTGACGACGCGCACGCGCAACCCGGGCACGTACCGCTGGAGCATCCACGACGCGGCCAAGGTCTCCTCCGTGGGCACGTCGCCCGCGCAGGCGAGCACGATGTGGGGGTCGCCCGGAACGGAATCCGATCCTCGGGACGGCTGTTCGCTGCCCGCCCACTCCCAGATGGATGCACCCGCCGCCGCGTGCACGCGCGCCTCCGCCATCGACAGATACTGCGGATGCGGCTGCTTGTCGATGACCACGAGATTCACATAGTCGCGACTCGCGAGGACGTGTGCAGAGACGGCCAGCAGGGTGTTCGCGTCCGGCGGGAGATACACCCGCACCACCGAACCCGACAGGGAGAGCGCCGTGTCGATGAGTCCGGGACCCTGGTGGCTGAACCCGTTGTGATCGTTGCGCCAGCATGTCGAGGTGAGCAGGATGTTGAGGCTCGGCACCGGCTCGCGCCAGGGAAGCTCCCGTGCGTGCTGAAGCCACTTCGCATGCTGCACCGTCATCGAGGCGCTGACCATGGCGAATGCCTCGTAGGTCGCGAAAAGACCATGCCTCCCCGTCAGCAGATACCCTTCCAGCCAGCCTTGACAGAGGTGTTCGGAGAGCACCTCCATCACCCGCCCCTCCGGAGAGATCTTCTCTCCGCCATCCTGAGCCGCTTCCATCAGCGCCCGGTCCGTCGCTTCGAACACCGCCCCCAGTCGGTTGCTGTTGGTCTCGTCCGGGCTGAAGAGCCGAAACCGCGGATCGTCAGCGGTGTCGGCATAGAGGTCCCGCATGAGCTCGCCGAGGGGGCGGGTGCTCTCGTGCTTGGTGGAGCCGGGAACACCGACGGCCACGGCGTACCGCTCCATCGGCGGGATACGGAGATCAGCCACTCCGGATCCGCCATTCGCCCACGGGCTGGCTCCCATGCGCAGACCGCCGCGCGGCGCAAGCGCTTCGAGCTCGGGAACGAGCCGTCCTGAGCTGTCGAACAAGGTTTCGGGCTCGTAGGAACGCAGCCATGCCTCAAGCTGAGCCAGATGGGCCGGGTTCTCCCTCACCTTGGCGAGGGGGACCTGGTGGGCGCGGAATGTGCCCTCGATCTGCACGCCGTCCACAGTCGATGGTCCCGTCCACCCCTTCGGCGTGCGCAGAATGATGGCCGGCCAGCGCGCCGGGCCGGTGGTGCCGAGCGCACGCGCCTGCAGCTGGATCGCCCGCACCTCGCCATATGCGCGCTCAAGAGCCGCTGCGAACTGGGAATGCACGAGAAGGGGTTCATCACCGGCGACGATGATCGGCTTCCACCCCTGGGCGGACAGCAACGCGGTGACATCGGCATCCGACTGCCGACCCAGAACCGTAGGGCCGGAGATCTTGTGCCCGTTGAGATGGAGGATGGGGATCACGGCACCATCGCGAGCGGGATTGAGGAAGGCCGGAGCCTTCCAAGAGGCAGCCAGAGGGCCGGTCTCGGCCTCGCCATCGCCGATCACGCACGCGACGATGACGTCCGGATTGTCCATCGCTGCGCCAGTGGCATGGGCCAGCGAGTATCCCAGTTCGCCGCCTTCATGGATGGAACCGGGGGTCTGCGGGCCGACATGGCTGGGAATCCCGCCCGGGGTGGAGAACTGACGGATCAGCTGACGCAGGCCGGCGAGGTCCCTGCCGACCTCTGGATAGACCTCCGAGTACGTCCCTTCGAGGTAGACGTTCGCGACCATGGCGGGTCCGCCATGCCCGGGCCCGGCCACGTAGATCACGTGCGCGCCCGTGTGTCTGATGAGCCGGTTCAGATGCACGTAGATCAGGGAGAGTCCGGGGCTCGTGCCCCAATGTCCGAGCAGTCGCGGCTTGATGTGCTCCACCGCAAGCGGCTCACGAAGCAGCGCATTCTCCTGCAGGTAGATCTGCGCAGCCGTCAGATAGTTCGCGGCGTTCCAATAGCGGTTGATCGACTGCAGCTCTTCCTGTGTCGCGGGGGCGAACGAATCGATCATGGACGACCTCTCATGGCAGGTGATGCGTGGACGCGAGCTTCCGCGCCGCAGGTCGGCCGGTGCGCCCGGCCGATGCAGCCAAGGTAGGTCGGAACCCTGCTCCGACATAGAGTCCTTGGTCCCTTGGTTCTGTCGGACATCACGGGACCAATGGCACTTGACGCACTCTGAGAACAGGCGAGTCTGAAGACGCAGACAGAGTTCGAGCAGACGGAGGATCTCTCATGGAAGCACCCGCAGCCGACCGCGATGCGGCGCAGGCGACGTTGCAATTCCTCGGTGCGGCGGAGACCGTCACCGGATCGCGATACCTCATCTCGACCGCGCGTTCCCGTGTCCTGGTGGACTGCGGGATGTTCCAGGGATACAAGGTGCTGCGAGATCGCAACAGGGCGCCCTTTCCGGTGCCCCCGTCGTCCATCGATGCCGTGGTGCTGACCCACGCGCACCTGGACCATTCCGGATACATACCCGCACTGGTGCGTGACGGCTACCGTGGGCGGGTGTACTCAAGCGAGGGAACGGCGGAGTTGTGCCGCGTAATGCTCATGGACAGCGCTCACCTGCTCGAGGAGGAAGCCCGGCACGCATCGTCGCATCGCTGGTCCAAGCACGGAAATCCTCACCCGCTGTACACGACAGCGGATGCTGAACGTGCTCTGCAGCGGTTCCACGTGATCCCCGAGGATGAGACGCGACACATCACGGACGACGTCGACCTGCGGCTGGTGCCGGCCGGGCACATTCTGGGCGCGACGAGTGCGCGCATATCGGTCGGCGGACGGATCATTCACTTCACCGGTGATCTCGGACGCAGCAGCGATCCGCTCATGCGTCCGCCACATCCTCTCGAGCCGGCACAGGTGCTCGTCACCGAATCGACGTACGGCGACCGGCACCACACGACAGAGGATCCGGAGAGCGTCCTCGGTGATGTCGTGCGGCGAGTGGCAGGTCACGGCGGGGTCGTGCTGATCCCCGCGTTCGCCGTCGGCCGGACCGAGACGATCCTGCTGCATCTCTCGCGACTCAAGGACCGCGGGCAGATCCCTGACGTACCGATCTATCTGAACAGTCCGATGGCGGTGAACGTCACGGCGCTCTATCGAGCACATCCGGAAGAACATCGACTGGATCCGGCGGAACTGGCGCGCATGTACGACCTGGCGATCCCCGTGCACACCGTCGACGAGTCCAAGCTCCTCAATCTGAGAGGGGGGCCGATGGTCATCATCTCCGCGAGCGGGATGCTCGAAGGAGGACGCATCCTCCACCATCTCCGCGCCTACGGATCAGACCGCCGGAACGCCGTGATTCTTACGGGATATCAGGCGGGCGGCACACGAGGATCGGCGCTCTTGGGCGGTGCGCGCACTCTTCGCATCTTCGGTGAGGACGTGCACATCGACGCGGAGGTGGTGAGCATCGACTCCATGTCCGCTCACGCGGACGCTGACGAGCTCATCGACTGGATGAGGACGGTCACATCACCGCCGGAGCAGGTCTTCGTCGTACACGGCGAGCTAACGGCATCCGACACGCTGCGCGCACGGATCAACCGCGAGCTCGGTTGGCACGCGCGCGTTCCGGAGCACCTCGAGACTGTCGCCCTGTTCCGCTGACGTCGGTCGCTCCGCACTGCCGGGCGACATCCTCTTCCCTCGGCAGGACCAACGACCCTACCTGTCGACGCAGGCACGGGCGAGTCTGGAATCAGCGCGAACCTCGCGCCGCTCTGAACGAAGGAAAGAAAATGAGTACCGCCATCTTCACCCGCAGCGACCACGACATCCAGACCGACGTCCAGGACGAACTCGTGTGGACTCCGGACGTCGACGCCGCCGGCATCGGCGTCGCCGTCGACGACAGCACCGTCACGCTCTCCGGCGAGGTCGACGACTACGCCGAGCGAACTGCGGCCAAGCGCGCCGCGCTGCGCGTGCGCGGTGTCTCCACCGTCGTCGACGCGCTGACCGTGCACCCGACGGCGACCACGACCGTCACTGAAACTGACATCGCGAAGGAGGTTGAGCGCGCACTGAGGTGGGCGACCAACGTCCCCGACTCGGTGAAGGCGGAGCTCATCGGCCACAATGTCATCCTGACCGGTGAAGTCCAGTGGGACTTCCAACGGCAGGCGGCCAAGGCTGCCGTGCGCTACCTGCGCGGCGTGTACACCGTCAACAACATGATCATGCTGCGAGCACGGCCCTCCGCCACTGACGCGGTGGAGCGGATCAAGAACGCCCTGGTGCGCAACGCGCAGCTCGATGCGAGCCACATCGCCGTCACCGTCGCCGGCAACAGCGCCACACTCACCGGCAACGTCCGCTCCTGGGCGGAGAAGAAGCAGGCGGGCGCTGCAGCCTGGGCATCGCCGCATGTCACCGACGTCGACAACAGGCTCGTCGTCCAAACGTACTGACCATGACCGCCGGGATGGGCGCCCTCGTCCCTCCCGGCAGAAGCGGAGGAGCATCATGAAGGCGCTCGTCGTCTATGAATCGATGTTCGGCAATACGCGTCGGATCGCGGAAGCGATCGCCGCAGGTCTGGCGGAACACGCCCAGGTAGAGACGGTCGACGTGGCCCACGCTCCGGTCGGGGTACCGCCCGACATCGATCTGCTTGTCCTGGGTGGGCCCACCCATGCCTTCTCCATGTCCCGGGATACGACGCGGCAGGATGCCGTCCGCCGAGGTGCCAGCACCGATGACGCTCGAACGGGCATCCGGGACTGGATCGGGGGACTGCCTTCGACGGGGAGTCTCCGATTCGCGGCGTTCGACACTCGGGTTGATATACCCTTGCTTCCCGGTTCGGCGGCGAAGGCGGCCACCAGGGTCGCCGAAAGGCACGGATTCCGTGTCGCGGAGCCAGAGAGCTTCCGCGTCAAGGGCTACGAGGGCCCTCTCATCGACGGCGAGATCGCCCGTGCTGCCGCCTGGGGCCGTGACCTCGCGGCCGCGGCCTGGGCTGGCGAGGTCACGAACTCGACGTCGCCGCCTTCCTGATCTGACTATCGTGCCTCAGAGGCTCGCCCCGCATCCTCGTTCGGCACAACGCACACGGGGGCCGGCGAGTGCGTGAGGACGTCTTGTCCGACCGAGCCGAGGAACCCACCGGCGAGTATTCCCCGGTGGTGGGTGCCGATCACGACCAGCGACGCGTCGGCGGCGCGGCTGAGAAGCGCGGCCGCGGGATTGTCGTGCACCAGAGCCTGCTCGATGCGCACCGTGGGGCGATCTGAGGCGACGGTGCGGACAGCATCGTCCAAGATGCTGCGGTGCGTCGCCTTCACCTTGTTCGGCGACGCGAGAAGGGCGACTGGCCCTTCCTGCTGCGAGGCGGGCATCAGCCAGGCGTGGACGACGACGAGCGCGACATCCGCGTCAGCTGCTTGACAGGAGGCGAAGGCCAGCGCTGCGGCGGACGAATCGTCGTCATCGACGCCCACCAGCACCGGACCCGACTCCACCGTCCAGTCGTCGGGAACGACGACCACAGGGATCGTCGAACGGGCGGCGATCCGCAACGGAAGCCACCCCGTGATGGCGGAGCGGACGGTGCGATGACGATGCGACCCGATGACGATCATGTCCGCGGCAATGGCCTGCTCGAGCAGAGTCTCCGGCATGCGGCCATCGCAACGGCGGGATGTGATGTCGGCATCCGGCGCGCGGTCGCGCACGCGGCGTTCGGCCCGGCTCAGCGACGGATCTGCCCGGTCGTCCTCGGCGAGGACCGTGCCGGCGACCATGACGATCTCGACCCGCGAGGGACTTCGCGAGGCCCGCTCGGCAGCCCAATCCAGGGCCACGTCGGCGGCAGCACTGGCATCGAAGGCCACGACGATGTTCTGCATGGGACGTCCTTTCACGAGGGTGGACTTCGAACAGTACGGGTCGCCGCGTCACCGCGCACGGGTCGAAAGTCCCGTGCTGGTGCGGTCTGTCGCTGCTGCAGTCGTGAGTTTCCTGGTGAGACGCCATGAGTTTGCTGTGCTGGTTCGATTCTTAAAGCTGCCTCAGAGGGCGCGTCGAACAATGTGGACATGGTCACTCTCGGATCCCCTGCCACGGTCGTCTCGCTGCCGTCCGCCCGGTCGTCGCGGACGCTCGCGTGGCGAACGGGTGCGACGATCGCCATCTGGGCGACCAGTCTGTTCGTCGTGGCGATCTGGGTCCTGGGTGGTGGGGTGAGCGCCTTCTTCGGCTTTACGGGAGAGACGCTGACGACACTGGGTCGGTTGGCAGGTCTCATCTCGGCGAACCTGCAGCTGTATCAGGTGCTGCTGATGGCGCGCGTTCCCCTGTTCGAACGGGGGTTCGGGCGCGACGCCATCACCCGGATGCACCGTAATGTCGGGTTCTGGTCATTCTGGCTTCTGGTCGCGCACATCGTTCTCGTCGCTGGCGGCTACGCGCAGACCGCAGGGCTGAACCTCGTCGCACAGGTATGGAGCTTCATCTGGGACTATCCCGGGATGCTGCTGGCCACGGCGGGCACTCTGCTGATTCTGCTGGTCGTGGTGACCTCCATCCGCCGGGCGCGAAGGCGCCTGCGGTATGAGTCCTGGCACCTGCTCCACCTGTACGCCTACATCGGCGTCGGATTGGCGCTGCCGCATCAGCTGTGGACCGGCGCCGATTTTCTGTCGTCGCCCGTCGCGACCGGCTACTGGTGGGGCCTCTGGGCGGTTGCCGCGGCATCTGTACTCCTGTTTCGAATCGGGGCGCCCGCGTGGCGTTCATGGAGGCATTCGATCCGCGTGACCGGCGTCGACGCTGACGGTGCACGCGGGGTGACCGTGCGTATGTCGGGTCGTGACCTGCACCGGCTGGGAGCCCGCGCCGGACAGTACTTCGTGTGGCGTTTCCTCGATGGCCCCGGCTGGACGCGCGGGCATCCGTTCTCCCTTTCGGGAGCGCCGTCCGCGGGCGGGCTGACGATCTCTGCACGCTTCGCGGGAGACGGGACGCAACGGCTTACCAGGCTGCGCCCGGGTACGCGCGTACTCATCGAGGGTCCGTACGGACATCTCACCGGTGGGGTCCGGACCGGCAGCAAGCTGCTGATGATCGGTGCCGGTGCCGGAGTGGCGCCTCTGGTGTCGCTGCTGGAAGCCGAATCCTGGAAGGCGGGCGAGGCCACGCTCGTGACGAGGGACACGTCCCTCATGGACGGGATGCGTCAAGTGGAGATCGCCGATCTGGTCGTGCGACGAGGACTGCATCATGTCGTCCTGACGGGGCCGCGGTCCGGCGGAGCGTCGCCGTGGATCCCGCTCACACATCGGAACTGGCACGGGCCGGATCTCATTCGACACGTCATCCAGGACATCGGCGAGTACGACGCATACGTCTGCGGACCGATCCCGTGGATGGATGCAGTTGTACGCGACCTGCGTGCAGCGGGCATCCCGGCCGGCCGCATCCACACAGAATCATTCACGATCTGAAACCGGAGCTCGCCATGAAGAAGATCGTCTATGCAGTCCTCGCCACATTGAGCGGACTCGTGCTGCTCTTCAGCTATCGGACATCACTCGAGGTGGTGCCCCCCACGGATACGGCGCGGGTGCCCGCATCGGCCGAGCCCGGCAGCAGTCCCGCGAAGATTCCGTCCAGCGGCAGCACGCTGGGCGCAACCGAACCGACCCCCACTCCCTCGAGCAGGACCTCCGGGCTGAACGGCGGCAGCTACACCGGTGCATCGGTCGACACCCCGTACGGTCCGGTGAAGGTGCAGATCACTGTGGCCGGAGGCGGCATCAGTGACGTACAGGTCGTGGACTATCCGCAGAGCAGCGGACGCGATCAGCAGATCAACCAGTTCGCGATTCCACAGCTGGTCAGTGAGACGCTGAGCGCCCAGACATCTCGTATCGACATGGTCTCCGGTGCGACATACACGAGCACCGGATACCGGACGTCGCTGCAGAGCGCCATCGATCAGGCGGCGAACTGATGCACCCGGGGGAGCCTTCGCTTCACGTGTGGACGGAGGAGATCATGGGGATCCCGGCGAGCATCCACGTCCGCTCCCGCGGAACACGACCCGGCGACGACGTCGAATGCGCAGTTCGTGCCTGTTTCGATGAACTTCACCTGATCGATCGGGTGTTCTCCACCTACCGTCCGGAGTCGGACATCCGACGCATCCAGCGAGGCGAGCTGACCATCGCGGAGGCGGATCCGCATGTCGCAGTCGTCGAAGCCGAGTGCCGAGCAGCCGAGCTCGAGACCGGTGGACTCTTCTCGGCCTTCTGGCGGAGATGGTTCGACCCGACCGGGTACGTCAAAGGCTGGGCCACAGAGAATGCCGCGCGTCGACACCTTGCCCCGCTCATCGAACACGACGTTGCGGTGGGCATCAACGTCGGTGGCGACATGCAGCTGTTCACCGCTCAGGAGTCGGACTGGTGCTGGAACGTGGCAATCGCAGATCCTCACCGGGCGTCAGAAGTGATCGCCACCTTCACGATCGCGAACGGCGCGGTCGCTACGTCCGGGACTGCAGAACGCGGACCTCACATCGTCGTGCCGCACTCCGGACTGCCTGCGGTGTCGATCAGCAGCGCGACGGTGATCGCCGACGGTCTCACACGTGCTGATCTATGGGCCACGACGGCGATGGTGGCGGGGTTCGACGATCGCTCATGGATCGCACAGGCCGGTACGCGCGCCGGGCTCGTGGTGGCAGCCGACGGGCGCACCTCGCAATGGCTGGGCGGGGTGACGGTGGACGTCGTCGATGCCGGAGTCCGGGAGCCGGGCCGACCTGTGCGAGCCTAATCCGCGAGGGGAAGGCGCAGAAGAAAGGTCGTCCCAGCCGGCGACGTGTCCTCGACCTCGATACTGCCCCCGGCCCTGATCGCGACATCACGGACGAGCGACAGCCCGAGACCGAAGCCACGACGCCTGCCGTTCTCCGTGGATCTCGCGAAACGATCGAACACGCGCTCCCGTGCGATGCCGGTGACTCCGGTGCCGCGGTCGGTGACACGGATCGCGGCGGCGTGGCCTGCGCGCAGGGCGGAGATGGTGACCGTCGAGCCCGAAGGGGAATGCTGCACCGCATTGTCGACCAGCGCGAGGACGACACGCACCAGCGTCACCGGAGGCAGCTTGACGACGAGGTCCGGGGGTGACTCGATCCTGATGCTGACCTGAGCGTCGTCCGCGACGGCGCCGACGGCCGTGACGGCGTTCTCGATCGCGGCGAGCACATCGGAGGGTTCGGACGCCGTCGATGCTCCCGCTTCAGCGGTGAGGAGCAGGTCATCCAAGACGTCGTTCATCATCGCGGCATCCCGTCGCAGCTCTGTGATGCTCGCGTCGATCCGCTCGCCCCGCTGATGGCGTCGCTGCAGTACCTGGATGCGGCTGCTAAGAGTCGTCAAGGGCGTGCGCAGCTCATGACTCGCGTCGGCTACGAAGTTACGCTGCAACCGGAAGGCCGCCTCCAGCGGTCTCACCGATCGTCGTGCGGCCAACCAGGCGACGAACCCGAGCACGGCGACACCCAGGACGCCGAGCAGGACCACCGCGGGGAGCACCTGGTCGACGTCGACGACCAGCTCGTCGCCCCGACCGGACCCGGCGCCGGACACGTGCTCCATGCCCTCTCGCCGGGATGTGAACAGGATGATCGTCACGAGGACTCCGACCCCCGAACTGATGATTATCGCCGACGCGAAAGCCACGTAGAAGCCGATCGCCCGGGATGCCCGCCGCACCTGGAGGGAGTCATCGTCGATCACGAGGGAGCTCCAGCCCGATAACCGCGGGCGCGCACCGTCTCGATGATGTCCGGAACGGACTTTCGTCGCACGTAATGCACGTAGGTGTCGACAGAACTACTGGTGTCCCCGTCGGAGAAGACGTTCGCGACGATCTCGTCTCGACTGAAGACATGATCGGGGCTGGCGGTCAGCAGCTCCAGCAATGCGGTCTCCTTCCCGGTGAGCGCGATCCGGAAACCCTGAGGATCGTACAGTGCCTGCGATTCGGGAGTGAAGATCCATTCGCCCATTTCGCGGCGGGCACCGTCCACGCGGAATGCCCGGCGTAGTGCGCGCAGACGCGCCAGAAGCTCTTCATGGTCATACGGCTTCACGAGGTAATCGTTGGCGCCTCCGTCCAGCCCCGACACGCGATCGTCCACCGTGCCGAGTGCGGTGAGCATCAGGATCGGTGTGGTGATTCTGGCCGTGCGCACGGCGCGGATGAAGTCCATGCCATCCATCCGAGGCAGCCGACGATCGACGAGCATGGCATCGTAGCGATGCTGCTGGGCGAGGCGCAGTGCTGCTTCGCCGTCGAGGACGTGATCGATCTCGTATGCGTCGGACAGGAGCTCCATCGTCATGGCCGCGATGTCCGGATCGTCCTCAACGTACAGGAGGGCTCCGCGCGGGACATCAGATGAGCTGCTCATCGCCGACCCCCTCCTCGCGCTGCTGGTCAAAGCATAAGTCGCGCAGACCATCGGTGACCTCGCGACCACGATCCGTCACCGAGACGAGATCCGCTCGGTGAATCGTGCCGAGCGGCGATGCACTCGATGAGGGTAGCCGCGCGTGCGGGTCCGTGGCAGCTGACTGCTTCGCCGGCTGAGCATGCGGAAGAACCGCTCCTTCGCGAACTCGATGCACACCAGGTACGCCACGATCATCGCAACGAGAGCGAGGAAGAAGGGTGCAGGCAGCGGCCGGAAGCCGAGCAGCGCGGAGAGCGGCGAGTAGGGCAGCCATACGCCGAACGCCACGACGAGGACTGCGGCGAGGACGAGGCCGAACGAAGGGCGGCTGCGGAAGAAGGGGACCCGCCGAGTTCGGATCGCGAAGATGATCAGAGTCTGCGTCGCGATGGACTCGATGAACCACCCGGCCTGGAACTCGCTCTCGGTGGCGTGGAAGACGAACATCATCAGAGCGAAGGTGATGAAGTCGAACACTGAGCTGATGGGGCCGAACAGCAGCATGAAGCGGCGGATGAAGCCGATGTCCCAGTGCGAGGGCGCTTCGAGCTGTTCTCGATCGACGCGGTCCCCGGGAATCGCGAGCTGCCCGGCGTCGTAGAGCAGATTGTTCAGCAGGATCTGACCAGGCAGCATCGGCAGGAACGGGAGTACGACGGATGCCACCGAGGCGCTGAACATGTTGCCGAAGTTGCTGGATGTGCCCATCAGGACGTACTTGATGGTGTTCGCGAAGATTCGCCTGCCTTCCACGACGCCGTCGGCGAGCACGCCGAGATCCTTGTCCAGCAGGAGCACATCCGCCGCGTCCTTCGCGACGTCCGCAGCCGTCTCCACCGAGATTCCGATGTCGGCCTGGTGAAGCGCCAGCGCGTCGTTGACTCCGTCGCCGAGGAATCCGACCGCGCGCCCCCGATGACGCAGCAGACGCACGATCCGCGCCTTCTGCTGGGGTGAGACACGCGCGAAGATGGATGCGGATGATGCCGCGTCTCGAAGCGCGTCATCACTCATGGGTTCGACGTCGCTTCCGGTGAGTGTCCCTCCCGAGACGAAGCCGAGATCGGCGAGGACCTTCTCCGCGACGGTCGCGCTGTCACCGGTTGCGATCTTCACGGTGATTCCCAGCCGCGCGAGCTTCTCCAGCGCTGCGCGCGCATCGCTCTTGGGCCTGTCTGTGAACAAGAGGAAGCCGGCGAGAGTGAGGTTCCGCTCCTCGGCGACGGCGGCCATGTTCAACGCACCCGCCGGCTTGATGGCGACGGCGATGACCCGTGCACCGGATGCATACTGCTCGGACAAGCTCTTCATCGCTGCGGGGGAGACGTCCGGACAGGCGCGAAGAACGTCTTCCGGTGCCCCTTTCACCACAAGCAAGCGTGTCTTCTCCGGCGTGTCGACGAGCACCGTGGTCATGCGTCGTTCGTGGTCGAACGGGAGCAGATCGATCAGGCGGTAGTCACTCGGCTGGGCGGCCGGAGGCCGGGGGGCTTCCCAGAGAGCCGAGTCCAGCGGGTTGAGACCGGAGACTGGGCCGGCTGGGGTCCCGTAATCGATCCCCGTGGCGAGCAGCCCGAAGAGCAGGAGACGATCGGACGGCGTGTCATCTGCGGACAGCGCCGAGGTGAAGGCGATGTGCCCCTCGGTCAGCGTTCCGGTCTTGTCCGTCACCAGGATGTCCGTGTCGCCGAGATCTTCGATGCAGACGAGACGCTTGACCAGGACTTGACGCTTCGCCAGCGCGCGGGAGCCTGCAGCGAGACTTGCACTGACCACCGCGGGCAGGAGCTGAGGAGTGATTCCCACCGCGATCGCCAGGGAGAACAGAAGCGCGTCGAGCACCGGACGTCGCAGCAGCAGGTTCGCGATGAAGATCAGCGTGGTCAGCACGACGGCGATCTCGAGCAGGAGCACGGAGAATCGTCCCAGGCCGCGCTGGAACTCGGTCTGCGGCTGCGACGTGGCGAGTCCCGTGGCGATCTGTCCGAACTCCGTGCGCCGCCCGGTCGACACCACGACCGCGCTGCCGCTGCCGGACTGAACCACGGTGCCCATCAGCACGCAGCACGTCAGGTCTCCGACTCCGGCATCCGCGGCTACCGGCACCGTCGATTTGGCGCTGGGCAGGGATTCGCCGGTGACGATGCTCTCGTCGCACGCGAGATTGTGTGCGACGAGCAATCGCATATCGGCGGGAACGACGCTTCCCACTGACAGACTCACGATGTCACCGGGAACCAGCTCGGTCACATCCACCTCCTTGGCGGTCTCGTCGCGACGGGCGATGGCCGAGTGACGAAGCCGGTCGTGCAGCGCATCAGCGGCGCGTTCGGCTCGGAACTCATTGACGAATCCGAGTCCGATGCTGGTGGCCAGGATGACAGCGATGATGGCGGCGTTCGTCTCCTCCCCGAGGAACAGCGACACGCCTGCAGTGACGAACAGCAGGACGAGGATAGGGCTCTTCAGCTGCCTGCCCAGAACGCGCCACGGCCGGGCGCGATGAGCGCGAAGCGCGTTCGGACCGACGGCGGCCAGACGTTGCGCTGCTTCTGTGCTCGACAATCCCTCCAGCCGAGAACGCAGAACGGCGAGGACGTCGGACGTGTCCTGGGCTGCTGCCCAGCGCACAGACAAGGACGCGACGGCAGCCGTCGCCGTAGTGGGCGCCTTCATGATCCCCTCGCACCGGTGGGCGGTTCCATGTCACCGCATCTCGCGTTCGAGCGTCAGGGTCTTTGGTCCCTCGACTCCCACGACTGATCGACGGGACTTTCGGCCCTGGCCGCAAGCGGGCACGTGGTCTGGAGTGGGGTGAAGTGAACGGAAAGGACGCCATGAACAGCGCAGGGGCTCAATTCGAAGGCAAGACGGTCATCGTGACCGGAGCGGGGTCGGGCATCGGGCATGCCACGGTGGCGAGAATCGTGGCCGACGGCGGCACCGTAGTCGCGGTGGACATCTCCTCACCACGGCTCGACTCACTCCGTGCGGAATTCGGTGACGCAGTTCGGTGCGTTGTCGGAGATCTCACCGAGTCGAGCACCGTCGACGCAGCCCTCGGCGCTGCGGGTGACCGCGTGGACGGACTGGCGAATGTCGCCGGAATCATGGACGGTTTCCTTCCGACCGCCGAACTGACCGACGACGTCTGGGATCGTGTTCTCACCGTGAATCTCACAGCGATGATGCGATTGACTCGCGCGGTGCTTCCCGGGATGCTCGCGCGGGGCGCAGGCTCGATCGTCAATGTCGGCTCGGAGGCGGGCCAGCGCGGCTCGGCTGCGGGCACCGCCTACACGACCTCGAAGCACGCCGTGAACGGCTTCACACTCAGCACCGCGTTCTTCTACGGCCCGAAGGGGGTCCGGTGCAACGTCGTCGCCCCGGGTGCGGTGGCGACCAACATCGAAGCCCCGTTCCGGTCGGAGTGGGCGCAGCAGCGTCTCGGCCCGCTTCTGCAGTCCAACGTGCCCGTCGTGGCACAGCCCGAGCAGATCGCGGCCGCGGTCGTGTGGCTGCTCAGCGACGAGGCGTCCAACGTCTCGGGTGCGATCATGCCCGTCGACGGCGGGTGGGCGGCGATCTGACATGAGCGATGAGTCGCACGATCGTCCGCCGGGTGGCGATGACCCGCCCGCGGCGAGTGCCGACGAGACGATGGTCGAGCACCTTTCCACCACCGAATGCTGGCGACTTCTCGAGCAGGGAAAGCTGGGTCGGCTGGCGGTGGTCAGCAGGGCCGGGGCGCCGGACGTGTTTCCGGTGAACTATCTCGTGCACAGCGGCACTGTCATCATCCGCTCTGCGGCCGGCGCCAAGATCTCCGCACTCACGGCGCGCCCCGGTGTCGCGTTCGAGATCGACGGCGACAGTGCAGCGTCTCGGTGGAGCGTCGTCATCCGCGGCCATGCGGGTGTTCTCGATGTCGACGCGGACATCGACGAGGCCGGCCAGCTCAAAATCGCCTCCTGGCATCCGACGGTCAAGACCGTCTTCATCCGCGTCACCCCACAGACCGTCACGGGCCGCAGATTCCGCAGACGACTCCCAGATGTCCGCCAGGCACCCACCGCACCACTGGAGCGTGTGGCCCGTCGGGCAGAGTCAGAGCCCGAAATGCGCGATGGTGCTGCGCGCAGCGCCAGACCGACATCGATTCCGCATCTCGAGCCGTATCGCGACGGCTGACTCTCTTCTGCTCTCCGAGGGCATTCGCCCTAGACTCGCAAGAAGGGACCAGTCTGGGGGCGAGATGAACGGCGACGATCTCTCGAGTTTTCACGGAGCGCCGTCCGACGGCGACAGCGCAGGAGTGGAATCGCTCGCGCGCGCACGGCGGTTCTTGGCCACTCAGGGCAGGCTGCTCAACCTGATCAACGCCAATCAGAGTGTCGTTGACGGGCTCGATCTGACGCACGTCCTCAGGCAGATCGTCGAGGCGGCGATCAGCCTGGTGCACGCGCAGTACGGTGCACTGGGCGTGGTCGGCCCGGACGGCCGTTTTGAACGGTTCATCCATGTCGGAATGACGCCCGAGCTCATCGATGAGATCGGGCCCCTCCCAGAGGGGCATGGAATTCTCGGTGCAGTGATCGACTCCGGTGCGCCGATCAGGCTGGAGGATCTCGCCGCCGATCCGCGGTCGGCCGGATTCCCTGCGCATCATCCACCCATGCGCAGCTTTCTGGGGGTGCCGATTCGAGTGCACGGCGAATCCTTCGGGAACCTCTACCTGACCAACCATGCAGGGGGTCCATTCACTCAGGAGGACGAAGACCTCGTCACCGCACTGGCAACCACGGCCGGCATCGCGATCGACAACGCACGGATGTACGGGGAGGTTCAGCGCCGGCACCGGCTGGGAGCGGCTCTGGGGGAACTGACGGCCGCGCTGCTGGCGCCGGACGCGGGGGACGTCTTCGACCTCGTCGCGGAAGGCATCGGCACCGTCATGGACGTTCAGCTGATCACCGTGTTCACTCCGCTGACCTCCGGCCACCTTCACGCGCAGACCGCTCGGGGCAGGGGTGCGGAAGATGTTCTCGGTCATGTGCTGGCCATCGACTCGAGGATCGCTCGGGCGGTCGATGGTGGGCGCATCATCTCCGGCCACAGCGAGGATGAACTCCCCTTCGGCGATGACTTGACCGGCGGATCGACGATCGCCGTGCCCCTCATCGTCTCCGACGCATTGGCCGGCGTGCTGTGCGTCACGAGAGGCGCCGGTCTCTCACCGTTCCGTGATGTCGACCTTGCGTTGGTGTCCGAGTACGCGGTTCGGGCCTGCCTCATCATCGCGCTCGCATGGGCGCGAACGGATCAGCAGCGACTCGATGTGATCGAGGATCGTGCCCGCATCGCCCGGGACCTGCATGACAACGTCATCCAGCGGCTGTTCGGTACGGGGCTGGGTCTGCAGGCCCTCGCGTCAGCGGATCCCGTGCACGCCCGCACGCTGGACACGATCATCACGGACGTCGATGCAGCGATCGACGACATCCGCACGGCGATCTTCGCTCTTCGCTCCCGTTTCGCCGCCGAGTCCTCCCGACACCGGCTCCTGGACATCGTCACCGAGTTCAGTGACTTTCTGCGAACTCCGCCGAGGATGACCTTCAGCGGGCCGGTCGATATGGTGCTCGTCGGTTCGATCGCTGAGGATGTCTTCGCCGTGGCGCGCGAGGGGCTGAGCAACGTCGCCCGCCATGCCGAGGCGGCCGTGATCGTGATCGACGTGGCCGTCACCGACGCCGAGATCACCATCACGATCGAAGACGACGGAGTCGGCGTTCCCGAGCGCATCCAGCTCGCGAGCGGTACGGCCAACCTGGAGCAGCGCGCCCAGGCGCGAGGAGGCGCCTTCACCCTCGAGCGGCGCGAACCGCGCGGCACCCGAGCGCTCTGGCGTGTTCCCGTCCCGGCGCCGACATCGAGGGCGACGCGATGACCCGCGTTTTTCTCGTCGATGACCACGAAGTCGTCCGTCGGGGCCTCGCACAGCTGATCGATGCGCAGCCCGGCCTCGAGGTGGTCGGTGAATCCGACATGATCAGGGGCGCTCTGGCGCGCATCGAAGCGACCATGCCCGACGTGGTCGTCCTCGACGTGCAGCTGCCGGATGGCAGCGGGATCGATCTGTGCCGGAGCATCCGGTCCGTGCACTCCGGCATCCGCTGTCTGATGCTCACCGGTTACGACGACGACACCGCCTGCACCGCCGCAGTGCTGGCGGGAGCATCCGGGTACGTGCTCAAGAACATCCGCGGACGTCAGCTGCTGGACAACATTGAACGGGTCGCGCGAGGCGAGACGCTGATTCCGAAGGAACTCGCCGACCGTGTTCACGCATTCGTGTCGTCCCGAGTCGAGGCAGTACGTGATCCCGAGATCGCTCTCACTCTTCGGGAGCGTCAGGTGCTGCAGTTGATCACGGACGGCTTGACCAACAGGCAGATAGGTGAGCGTCTGCGTCTCGCCGAGAAGACCGTGAAGAACTATGTCTCAGGACTGCTGGCCAAGCTCGGCATGGAGCGGCGCACGCAGGCGGCCGTCTACGGTGCGCACGAACGAGACCGCAACGTCGATGACTAGGTGTGATCGGGATCATCCAGGCGATCGGCTTCTCAGCCTGGTGGCATGACACCGCCCCGCTCGTCACCCGTCGGGGTGACCGCCGGATTCCTCGCATCCGTCGACGCCCTTGTCGCTCAGGCCGGTCATTCCTCGGGTAGGAAGACGTGGAGACTGTTGCCGTCGTCTTGAACCAGCGCTTCAGACGGCTGCCGTGACACCAAGTACACCTCGACGAAATCCCCGGCGGATCCGGCGAAGTTCAACGCGAGAACGATGTATGCGGTCAGTCGACAGCCATCCGGCAGTGTGAACAGCGCAACGAGCAGCACCACGCCCCAGATGACAGCCGGGGTCAGCGCCACGATGATTGCGCTGCGTCGGGTGAGGTACCCGTGGTTTCCGGTGGTCAGGAACGGGAACCGCATCCTGTACGTGGGCCTGATCCCGGTCAGCAGTTGCAGGACTGCGCCGTGGGTGGCTTCGTGGACGGTCATGTACACGAGACACGCGGCCAGCGTCACGAGGATGGTGACGATAGCGGGCCAGTCGGTACGGAGCCAGCCGCCGAGCAACAGCGCGACACCGACACCCACCAGCGCGACCAGGGCGAAAAGACCTTGCACCGTAAGTGTGAGCTTCTTGTTCTTGAGATCCACGGTCAGATGCTGTTCGTAGGTGACCGGGAGTTCCGCGGTGTCCTGCCTGTCCCGCTTCGCATCCATGATGCCCCTCGCAATGCCTGCCTGTTGAGATCGTGTGCCGGCTCTGTTGTCCCGGGCCTCGCGCCCATCCTAACGACGACGACGCTGCGCCGTCGCGCGTCAGGGTGCCCGTAGAAACACCTGATGTCCCCGCTGGCGATGATCAGCAGTATCGCGGCGATGATGCTCGATCCAATCAGCACGGAGAAGAACAGTCCCGGCACGGTCAAGAACAGTCCCGGCACGGTCTCGCGCAGGGCGAGCACGCCGAGGAGCGCCAGGGTCTTACTGGCGGCGCCTGAACGTCCAGACCAGATAGCCGCCGAGGGCCGTGACGGCGGTGAGTCCAGCGCCCATGAGTGCGCTCGCCCAAGAGCGCCACCGGTTTTCGTGGACGACGAGTTGCCCGACGCCATTGATCAGGGCGGCAGCGATCATCCCGGCGACCAACCGGTTTCCGATGCGCTCGGCCCGGCCCACGAGAGGATCGAGTTCGGCGGCTCGCAGATGCACTTCAATCCCGTTGCGGTCCACGTTCGCCAGGAGTCGCCGCAGCCGGCCCGGCATTTCCAGGAAGAGCGCCCCTGTATCGACCGAGGCGCTGCTCATTCGTTTCATGAGCGTAGCCACGGAGAGCTGTTCGCGCATCAGTCGCCGCGAGTACCGGGTCAGCACAGTGTTGAGATCGAAGTCCGGATCGAGCTGCACCCCGATGCCCTCGATCATGATCAGCACCTTGAAGACCAGCGACGCCTCGCTCGGCAACTGCAGATGGTGTTCTCGCACCATACGGAGCAGGTCGGTCGTCATCTGGGTGAAGTGGATCTCGCTCAGCGGCCGTCCTGAGTACCGTGCGATGAAGGACGAGAGGCCCACGCGAAGCGCATCCTGATCCACCGCGCCACGCGTCACGGACAGATCGATGAGCGCGTCAGCGAGCGCGGTCGGGTTCCGCGACGTGAATGCGACGAAGAAATCCGCGAGCCGCTCGTACAGCTCTTCGGTGATCTCGCCCACCATGCCGAAGTCGATGAGAGCGAGGTCGCCGTTCGGATGCACGAAGAGATTGCCCGGGTGAGGATCGGCATGGAAGAAGCGATGCTCGAACAGCATGCGCAGCACGAGTTCGGTCCCGGTGCGTGCCAGCTCACGTCGGTCGACTCCGGCGGCATCAAGCTGAGTGAGATCGTTGATCTTGATGCCGGTCATCCGCTCCAGAGTGAGCACCCGGGATGTAGTGGTCTCCCAGTAGACGCGCGGAATCACCACGTCGGGCCGGTCGGCGAAGTCGGCGGCGAACCGCTCGGCATTCTGCGCTTCGCGGAGGTAGTCCAGCTCAGCCCGGAGAGTTTGCGCGAACGCCTGCACGATCCCGGGAACGTTGTAGATGCGCGCCGGCTCCCATGCGCGTGCGGCCCGTTCCGCGAGATTGGTGAGGATCTCTAGGTCCTCGTTCACTTGTCGCACGGCGTCGGGCCGGCGCACCTTCACCACGACCGCGGTGCCGTCCGCCAGTGTGGCGGTGTGCGCCTGCCCGATCGACGCGGACGCCAACGGGGCCCACTCGAACGAGGCGAACAGCTGCTCCGGCTCGGACCCGAGCTCTTCCCGGATGGTCTGCCGGATCTCCTCGGCCACCACGGGAGGAGCGGCATCCTGCAGCTTCGACAGTTCGGTGATGTAAGCAGGAGGCAACAGATCCGGTCGGGTCGAGAGCAGCTGACCGAGTTTCACGAACGTCGGGCCGAGCTCCTCGAGGGCCAGACGCACCCGCTGCGGGGTGGTGTATGGCTGATCCGAGGCGAGCTTCACGTCACCGCGGCGTGATGGAATCCAGCGGCTGATTCCGACCGCTCCAGCCAGGAACCCCAGCCCGTGCCGCGCGAGGGTATCGGCGATCTCCTGATACCTGCTCAAGTGGCCCATCCGTTCAGCAATCAGCGCGCCTTTCGCCCGGGCCACCGCGGCGGCTGTGACCGCAGGAGTGACGACGTGCTCAGCATCCGGTTGACGTCTTCGTCGGGTTCATCTTAGATCGCCGCGGTGCTGGCCTTCAGGGCGCGATTGCCAGCGGGCCATGGCGACCCTATTTCAGCCGCTCTTTGGCGCGCCTTCGGTCGGTTCGCGAGAGCCGCTATTCCGTCGCAGGCTCAGGGGCCGCTTTGACGGATCCCGCGCCCGATGAATCATTCCTGCGCACCGGGGTCGCAGGCAGGTATGCTGTGGCAGCCAGGCCGAGCAGGAGCACGCCGGCAGCACTGAGGGTGGTCACCCGGGCAGCGGTGACCATCGCGTCCTCGGCGGCCTTCTGCACGGCGGCGTTGGATCCCGGCATCGAGCCGAGTTGGGGGATCGCTGCGCCCGCGGAGTTCTTCACTACCGAAACGACCTGCTCGCGGGCGGTACCGTCCAGCCCCTCGACGTCCTCCAGGTTCGCGGCGGTCGCGGTCGCGAGCGTAGTGACCAGTACCGTGCCGAGAATCGCGATGCCGAGCGCCGAGCCGATCTGACGCACCGTGCTCTGTAGGCCAGAGGCCTGACCACTCTGCGCCACCGGGACGTCGACCATGATCACATTGGTGAGTTGAGCGGTCGCGAGCCCCACACCGATCCCGTAGAGGAACAGCCAGGCTGCCAGCGCCCATGCGCTGGCCGTTGCGGTCATGCTGAGGGCCAGTCCAGTAACGGCGATCACCTCGAGCAGCAGTCCAAGCCTCACCACGCCGCGACCGCCGATGCGACGCCCGATCTGGGCGGTGCCACCCGAGATCAGGAACGTTCCGATCGCCAGGAAGAGCACCAGAACCCCAGTGTTCAGCGCGGTGTAACCGAGCGCGCCCTGCACATACAGGGGCAATGCGAACAGCATGCCGAACTCGCCGAGTGCCACGATCAGTGCCGCGATCGAACCGTAGCGGAGGCTCCGGACGCGGAACAGCCCAAGATCGAGCAGAACGAACAGACCGGCACGAGCCCGGGAGGTCTCGATCAGCACGAAGGAGACGAGCGCCCCGATCCCGATCGCGAATGCGAATGGTACGGGTGAGAGCGCGAATGGCCACGTCCAGTCGCCGATGACGGGCGGGCTGTCGACGAGCCACCAACCGAAGCGCTGGCCCTCGATCAAACCGAAGACGATTGCAGAGAGACCCGCGATCGACAGAACGATGCCGGCGATGTCGACGCCATGCGCGGCGTGCGGATCACGGGTTTCGGGAACCCAGAGGATCGTGCCGACCATGATGATGATGCCGATAGGCAGATTGATCAGGAAGGCCCAATGCCAACTGAAGTCCGTGGCGAGCCATCCGCCCAACAGTGGGCCGACGGCCGCCATTCCACCGATCGTCGATCCCCAGATCGCGAATGCGATGCCGCGCTCGCGCCCGGTGAACATGGCGTTCACGGTCGACAGTGTGGAGGGGAGGATCATGGCGCCGCCCACGCCCTGCAGCAGGCGAGCGGCGAGCAGCATGGTTCCCGCGTCGGATGCGGCGGCCAGAACACTCGCGCCGACAAAGATGATGATGCCCACAAGCAGCAGTTTGCGACGACCGAACAGGTCTCCCATGCGTCCGACCGTGATCAGCAGAGACGCGAAGACGAGCGCGTAGAGCGAGTTGACCCATTCGGCCTCAGACACGCCGAGGTTGAGGTCCTGGATCAGTACCGGCAGGATCACGTTCACGATCGTCGCATCCATGATGATGATCGACACCGCGAGCGAGATGATCGTCATCGCGTACCAGCGCTTGGGGTTGGGTTGAGGCACCGTGGTTTGGTTCTGAGTCTTGTTCACGGGGCGTCCTCCAACCAATGATGTGGGACGGCGGGTAGAAGTTGCTGACACCAATGTCTGTATCTTATGTCCGGCGACTCGCGATCGCTAGACTGGACTGCTACGCGGGAGGAGCACAACGCATGCCGAAGATTTCCGCGCCGACCGTGGCGGAGCACCGGCGGCGTCAGCGGGACACGCTCCTAGCGGCGGCTACCGATCTGCTCGTGCAGGGCGGCGTCTCAGCGGTCACTCCAGCGGCCGTCGGTGCGGCGGCAGGGCTTTCCCGCCCGAGTGTCTACCAGTACTTCAATTCGTCCGCCGGCATCCTGGAAGCGATCATCGAGGACGCCTTCCCTCGGTCGAACGCCCAGCTCGCGGTTGCCCTTGACGGCATCACCGACCCGCTCGAGCTGATGGATGCCTACATCCGCGAGACACTGCGCCAAGCGGCCGAGGGTGCGCATCGGCCAGCCGCCGCACTGTCGGCAGCGCAGTTGCCCGAGGAAGTCCAGACGCGGCTGGCAGTGCTGCATCATGAGCAGATCGCACCGTTCTTGGGTGCACTGCAGCAACTGGCACTTCCCGATCTCATGATCACCGCTCGGCTGCTCGGCGGGGTGCTCGAGTCGGCGATGGCCGCCATCGAGTCGGGCTGCGATCCGGACACGGTGACCCGCATGACCATCGCCCTGGTCCACGCGGCTGTGCAGCCCGCCGGCTTGCTGCACAGATAGACGAACCGCCGCACAGCGAGCGCAGCGCAGAAACGACGCCGGTCAGGACAGCATTCGCGATTCTGACCGGCGCCGTCCCGCGCAGGACACTACGCGGCCACTGCTTCCAGCGTGTGGACGCTGAGATCGCCGTCGACCATGACCAAGACCGTGTCCATGAGTGGCAGGTGGGTGCGGTCATGCGTGACCAGCAGGGTCGCGACGTTGTGTGTGCGTGTCAGCTCGATGATGAGCTCGATGATGGCGCCGCCGCGCTCTTGGTCGAGCGCGCTGGTCGGCTCGTCGACGACGAGAACAGACGGGTCGTTCATGAACGCGCGGGCTATGTTCACGCGCTGTCGCTCACCTCCCGAAAGTGCGTGCGGGCGCTTGTGCGCTTTTTTCCCCAGTCCAACGGCGTCCAGGAGTTCGAGTGCCTTCGCCCGCGTCGTCGCCCGTGAGCGCTTGGTGGCGGATGACCCGAGATGGCTCATCAGCTCGAGCTGTTCGAGCGCCGTAAGAGAGGCGAGCAGGTTGGCCTGTTGGAAGACGATTCCGATCTCTTCGCGGCGCAGAACGGCGGTCTCTCTGGGCGAGAGGCCGGCGGCCGAGGTGCCGTTGATGAGTACCTCACCCTGCTGTGGGCTGATCAGGGTCGATGCCACGGCGAGAAGGCTGGACTTGCCTGAACCGCTGGGACCGGTGATTGCGGTGATCTCGCCGGGCCGAACCATGAGGGTCGCCGCGTCGATCGCGGTGATGATGCCCTCGCCGTCGGGGTACGTGAGGGTGACGTTGCGGAGTTCGATCATGGTCTGCTCCTAGCTGTTCTGAGCGTTCAGGGCGGAAAGGGCGTCAGTCTTGATGACACTGCGAAGGGCGAACGCGGCCCCCACCAGGCCGAGGGCGACCATGGCGATACCGGGCACGATGGTGGTGAGCGGACTGATCACGAACGGGACGGCCGCCGGGAGGGCTGCGCCGGCGGCGACGGTGAGTCCGATGCCGAGACCCACGCCGATGAGCAGTACCACGAGGGCTTGACCCAGGGCATCGCGGACCAGGCTGCCCGTGGAGGAGCCAAGGGCCTTCAATACCGCGATGTCCTTGCTGCGCTGAATTGTCCACACCGTAAAGAATGCGCCGATCACCAGGGCGGAGATGCCGAGCAGCAGCCCGAGCATCAGGGCCAGGGACCCGATCTCGCTTTTGAAGACTTCGATCGCCATCAATGACACGAGCGGCGAGCTGGAGACGGTTCCAGCTTCAGCATCGACCGCCGCTGCATCCGTCGGCGAACCCTGCACGATGAGCGACGTCGCAAACGGCGCGTCCGCCGCCGTCTGCTTGGCAACCGTGGCGCGCCAGTCGTCGATCGTGGTCCAGATGACGCCGGTGTGGCTGTACTCGGCATCTTGAGAGATCCCGACCACAGTGAAGGTGTCGCCGAAGATCGAGATCTCGTCGCCGACGTCCGCCAGGAGGGCCTCGTGCGAGCGCTCGGACAGAACGACGGTTCCGGCTTCGACGGGGATCTGCTGGTCGGGGGAGATGGCAGTGAAGGTGCTGTCGACGCCGAAGAGCGAAGCGGTCTGCTCTCGGTCGCCGGCTGCCGTCACACGGCTGGTCAGGATGCCGAGTGGCTCGACGGCTTCGACGCCATCTGCGGCCGCCCAGATGTCTGCGGCCTCGGTACTGATCGTGGACTCGGAGTAGCTGAGCGTCTTGCCCTCGGCTGGCTCGGAGAGGACGACCTTGTCGGCCTGGAACGGAACCATCGCCGAAATGTTGGCGTTGGCGAGACCCTGGGTCAACCCGCCAAGGAAGCCGACCAGAAGCGTGATGAGAAGTACCACGGAGGCGATGAGAGCGAACCTGCCCCGGGCGAAGCCGAGGTCACGCCATGCAACGAACACGATCAACCTTACTGACAGTGGTGTCGGTAACACTGTCGGCCCAACGATAACATCGCCGGGCTCAGTGGCGATCAACTCCACACTTTCGGTGTGCTCGGGATGGCCGCACATATGGCTTCGCCGTGACCCGTGGAGATGCTCACCCTCGCGCACGCGTTCGCCGGCGCTGACGCCGAAGGGCGAGTCGCGCTCATCGCAACCGACGAAGGGTTGATGGTCACCTGGACGGTCTCGCCGGCGCAACCGGGCGCCGATTGTCGGCGCGTTGTCGACATTTCCGCCGCGACGTGGCGGGCTGCGTTTATGCGAGTGAGAGGAAGAGCTTCTCCAGCTCGTCCGCTTGCGGTGATCCGTCGCCGTCAGCGGCGGTGAGGCATTCCTTCAGAGCGGTGGAAATCACGAGAAAGCCGGCGCGGTCGAGAGCTTTCGAAACCGCTGCCAGTTGCTGCACGACGTCGCGGCAGTGAGCGTCGCTCTCTACGGCGTTGATGACCGCAGCGAGTTGCCCGTGGGCCCGACGTAGCCGATTGACGATCTTGCGTTGCGCGTCAGCATCATGAACCGAGGCTGGCGAAGTGTCCGTCGTCACGGGGTCTCCTTCTATCTGAGAGCTTGACATCGACTATACCCCCATGGGTATAATCTCGTATGCCCCCGAGGGTATCTGATCAAGGTGATGGGACACGTGATGTGCCGAGCAGTGAAGTGTCGCGTGTGCGGTAGGACGACGTGGTCCGGATGCGGACAGCATGTCCAATCGGTGCGGCAGACGGTCCCGGCTTCGGATTGGTGCGGGGGCACGCATTCACAGGCGCAGATCGAAGCGGCGGCCAAGCGTGGCGGCTTCTTCTCCCGCCTGTTCGCCAGGGCGGGGGCCGGGCGATGAGCACCACGAACCTCACTGTGGACGACTTCGAACGAACCGTCACCGGCGACGGCATCGTGTTGGTCGACTTCTGGGCTGCGTGGTGCGGCCCGTGCCGCGCGTTCGCGCCGGTGTTCGAGGAGGCCGCCCGGCGGCATCCGGACATCGTCTTCGGCAAGGTCGACACCGAGGCGGAACAGCAGTTGGCAGCGGGTGGGCGGATTACGTCGATTCCGACGCTGATGGTGTTCCGCGACGGCATTCTCGTCTTCTCCCAGCCCGGGGCGCTGAATGCTCCCCAGTTGGAGCAGCTGATCGAGGGCGCCCGTGCGCTGGACATGGAGGACGTGCGTCGTCGGCTCACGGAACGGGCAGCAAACCCGGTAACGGCCTGAGCTGGCCACCCCACCGACGAACGAGAGGAAACGATCATGCTGCTGGAACACATCTATGACGAGGATCTCGCGCAGGCGAGCTACCTGATCGGCTGCCAGGCGAACGGTGAGGCGATCGTCGTCGACCCGCGTCGCGACGTCGACGGGTACCTCCAACTCGCCGAGAAGCACGGCATGACGATCACTGCGCTCACCGAGACCCATATCCATGCTGACTACCTCTCGGGCACCCGCGAGCTTGCGGCAAGAACCGGCGCCACCATGTACGTATCCGACGAAGGCGGTCCGGACTGGACCTACGGCAGCGCGTTCGATGACGCCGTGCGGATGTCCGACGGCTACGAGATCATCCTGGGCAACATCACAGTGAAGGCGGTCCACACCCCAGGCCACACGCCGGAGCACCTGTCGTTCCTGATCACCGACGGCGCGCAGGCCGATGCTCCCGGGTTCATGCTCACCGGAGACTTCGTGTTCGTCGGCGATGTCGGCCGGCCCGACCTGCTCGATGAGGCCGCCGGAGGCGTCGACACCCGCTTCGAGGGCGCCCGCGACCTGTTCGCCAGTATTCGCGACCGCTTCCTCACCTTGCCTGATTACGTGCAGGTGCTGCCCGCACACGGTGCCGGCAGCGCCTGCGGTAAGGCGCTGGGTGCGGTTCCGACGTCCACCGTCGGCTACGAGCGCGCGTTCTCGTGGTGGACCCCGTATCTTGCCGCGGGTGACGAGCAGGGGTTCATTGATGAGCTGCTCGGCGGTCAGCCCGACGCACACGCCTATTTCGCCCGCATGAAGATGCAGAACAAGGCCGGCCCGGCCGTGATGGGCGAACGGCCTGCTCTGGTCGAGTATTCGGCGGAGCAGCTGACTGGGGCATTGGAGAGAGACGAAATCGTCTTCGTCGATACCCGGCACAATTCCGCGGTGCATGAAGGAACGGTCACCCGTTCCCTGAACATTCCGGGTGTCGCGAAAGCGGCCAGCTACGGGGGATGGGTGTATGACCCCGAGGTGGAGCATCGGCCCGTGGTGCTGCTGGCACGGGACGCGGAGGAAGCGGCCGCGTATCGTGACCATCTGGTGCGCGTCGGCATCGACACCGTCACCGGTTTCGTGACATCGCTGGACGGGATCGACCTGGTCACCCCCGCCCTCGTGGCACCCGAGGACCTCGAGGGTTTCGAGCACGCTGTGCTGCTGGATGTGCGCAACAAGACCGAGTATGCGCAGGGTCATCTGCCCAGTGCGGTGCAGCTCAGCGGCGGCCGCGCACTATGGGCGCTGGACCGGCTACCTGAGCGCGGAAGGATCGTGACGTACTGCCAGAGCGGCGTGCGCAACAGCGTCGTCGCGAGTGCGCTGCGCCGGCACGGCTACGACGTGGTCGAACTCGACGGCTCCTACTTGGGCTGGACCGCGATCCCGGGCAACACCCCTGTGATCGGCCCCGCGGTCGAGGCGGATCAGGCCGCGGCTGCGTGAAGGGCCAGAGCGCCCCTGATCATGTCGGACTCACCGACCACCTCGAGGCCGGGCTGCGCATCGATCAGCTGCGCGAGGCCCCGACGGACGACCTCGTGATCATCGACGAGGAACACCCGGATCACCGCGTCGCCCCCGATGCCGGCGCGGAGGAGCGCCCTTCGATCAGCGCGTCCCCAGGCTCTTGATGTTCATTGGCTGTCACGGATGGCGGACACGGTGCCGTGGACATCGCATGCCGCTGCGAGGGTGTTGTACACGGTGCCATGGTTTCGAAGGTTTCTGTGCACCAGTTCGAGCCGACGCTCAGGTTCATCGGTGACGATTCTCATCAGGTAGGTGATCTCCACGAACTTCGGGGGCGCATCCTGTCTTCGAGCAGTAACCTCGACCTCGGCACCCTCGTATTGAAAGCCAAGCAGCTTGCTGGCGCGTTCGAGGTTCTTGAGTAGACATGCCGAAAACGCGGAAGCAAGCAGCTCAGCAGGACCAGGTAGCCCCGAGGGCTCGGCGCCCCAGCCCGCATCGAACTGAACGATCTCAGACCCGGCGTGAACAACTGCATGACCTGGCGTGGACGTGACGGCTCGAACAGTGTACGTGGTTGGGGGAGCCGTCACAGTCGATCGTCCCTTCTTGAGAGCCCCGTCGGAGGGCGAATCACAGGCGAGAACCGGGATTCACCGTCAGCCTATAGCCGGCAACCTCAGAAGCGTCATTGGCTGCGATCGCAACCAGTCAGCTGGGTGACGTGGTGCGTTTCGGGTAGATCGCGGCGGGACCTATGACTCTGTGGTGATCAAGCCGAGCAGAACACACTGGCCCCATGCCATCCCGGCACGGTCGTCCTCGTGCGGCCATCGGCAGCAGCATCCGCCAGAGAAGAGCATCGCAATGAACGGACTACCACGCACACGCCGAATCGCAGCCGCGGTCGCCGCGGCCGGCATTCTCGTGTTGTGCACAGGCGCGACCGCCACCGCTGCGAAACCTGTTGCGGCAGCATCCGAGACCCGTGAAGGACCGCAGTTCTACACGGGACTGACCGTGGACGTATCGGGTGAGGTCGACGGCGATGTGTACGTCGCCGGGCAGAGCGTCACGATCAGTGGCGACGTGACTGGAGATGTGATCGCCGCTGCTCAGACCATCACCGTCACCGGAACTGTCGATGGCAACGTGCGACTCGCAGGGCAGGACGTCACGATCACCGGCACGGTCGCACACAGCGGCACAGTCTTCGCCGCGAATCTCACCGTCTCCGATCCGGCTTCGTTCGGCGATGACGTGGTGGGTGCCGTGAGTGGTGCCCGGATCGACGGCGAGATCGGCCGGGACCTGCTCGTCAGCGTCGGGCGCCTCAGCATCGACGGATCGATCGGCGGCAATCTCACCTACACGAGCGACAATGACGCACGCATAACGGAAGGTGCCGTCGCTGGCACCATAGAGCGCCTCGAACCAACCCGGATTCCGAAAGTCGAAGTCTCGCCCTGGGCGGCGATCGTCGGCTGGCTCCTGGGGTTGCTGTACGCACTGGTCGCCCTAAGCCTTGTCACCTTACTCGCGGGACTGCTCTTCCCGCGCTGGCTGCAGCAAGTGACGGGTCATCTCCTGCCCTCGCCGGGGAAGGCTCTGCTGGTCGGTTTCGTGGCAACCATCGCCATTCCCGGTGCATTGCTGTCGCTGCTTGTCACCATCGTCGGTGCACCGCTCGCACTCTTCGGGATACTGGTGTGGCTCCTACTGACCCTCGCGTCGTTCGTGTACGCAGCCTTCTACCTTGGGCGGCTCGTGCTCCGCGGTGGCCAGCGCCCGGTGACCAGATCCCTCATCGGCGGTGCGATTCTGATCGCCGCGCTCCAGATCCCGTGGTTGAACATCGCCGTGTGGCTGGCGATGGTGTTCTTCGGTCTGGGCGCGCAGCTTCTGGAGTTCCACAGCCAACGGCCCTGGCGCCCCCGGACGCAGGCCGAGATTGCTTTGCAGCCACAGGAGAAGATCCCCGTCGGGGCGAATGATCCTACCCGCCTGCAGATTTGACCGCCGATTCCGTTGCTTGGTGCGCCGGACGAGTCGGCCGCGCGGAAGGCTCCCAACGCCCTGGCCAGAGTCGAGGGACTCTCTACGGGTATGGGCGCGGGATCGCGCGAAACCGACCGCCGCCGCTAGCCGGGCCGCACACTAAGAATGGACGCACTATGAACGGCACACCAGCCAGCTTCTTGCGGCGGCATCTTCACCGTGACTGGCGAGGGACGCGGGATTCGCATCACCGCGGACGGCGGCATCGTCGTCGCGGTCTACTTGTTGGAGGGAAGGCTGGATCCTGTCGCTTCATCAGCGTGCCGGAGGCATGTGTGCACCACTACACGAGGACATCGAGCCGGTGCCGGTGATCTGACGAGAGGCGCGGTGGCAATCTTGCGTGACTTGCCCATACTTTGCCCACATCCGACTGGGAATGAGTCAGCACCAACGGTGACGTCCCGCTGAGTGGTGGAGTTTCTCGACACCGTGCGGGATCAGCTGTTGTTGATTATGCCGCGTTGAGTTCTGGGATCGCCACCTCCTCGTCGTTCGCGGTGAGGAGTTTCATGGAGTGCT
>JBARWR010000290.1:0-1841 GCA_049646915.1 Microbacterium sp. | reverse complement strand
TTCCTGCGTCGAGCTGCCGGCGCGGACGACTCCGACCTCGAGCAGGCGCTGCGCGCGATCGAGGCCGCCGAGCGTCGCGGGGCCGGGGCGAGTGTGCTCGTCTGACGCCCACAGGGTCTTTCGCCCTGAATGTCGGCGCGCCGTCTTACTCTGATCTCATGGCAGATCTGAACCGCGTGCGCGTCTGGGCAGAGGCGCTGATCAGCATGCACCTGGACGCGTCGTGGACGTTCGACTTCGATCACGCCAAGCGACGCGCCGGGCTGTGCGACTACCGCAGCAAGCGCATCACGGTGTCGCGGTATCTGGCTGCCCGGTTCGAGGACGACGAGATCCATCAGACGCTCCTGCATGAGGTGGCTCACGCCGTCGCCGGTCATGCCGCAGCCCACGGCCCGGAATGGAAGCGCGTCGCACGCGAGCTCGGCTACGTCGGCGGGACCACGCATCATGGCGAGACCGCGGTCGAGCTCGCACCGTGGGTCGGCCGCTGCCCGGCGGGTCACATCACCTACCGGCACCGTCGACCCGCCCGCGAGACCTCCTGCGCGAAGTGCTCGCGCAGGTTCGACCAGCGCTTCCTGTTCACCTGGACCCGCCGTGAGATCACCCCCGCCGATCGGCTGGCCGCACAGATGCCGCGCTGAGGCGGGGTTCAGGCGCTGTCGCGGGGTTTACGGTACCGGCGCACGAGCAGCGTGATCAGGCGCCAACCCAGCAGGAACAGCGCCAGCACGAGCGAGGCCACGATGATGAACGGCGTCTCGGCGGTGTCGCCTGTGGCGATGCGCAGCAGCATCCCACCGACCACCGTGACCACCCACGCGATCACACCCCAGCCCAACGACCAGGGCCGGCGCGGACGTGCGGGGACCAACGCGGCGAGCGCGTGACCGACGACCAGGGCGACGAGGAACGGCCAGGCGGTGAGGATGAACCCGACCGGATCCTCCCCATGCGAGGCGCGACCGATCACAGCGAAGATCAGCACGAGAACGGCGTCGACGAGGAGCGCGGGCAGGTACCTCATGCTCCGACCTTAGAGGCATCCGCACCACCAGCGGCGCAACGCGCGGACATGCGTCGGCGAGTCAGACGAAGCGCTCGATCACCCCGCCGCGCAGCACGGGCACGGCGTCGACGGCATCCAGCTCCGCGGCCTCCTCGACGGTGGCAGGTCGGATGCCGGATTCGGCCATCCGCGCCGTGGACGGGACGCCGATGGTCAGCTCCCTACCCGAACCGCTCGCGGCCAGCAGGTGTCGCACCGCACGACGCAGCGCGCGGAAGGATTCGGATGCCACGGCAGCGTCGGGTGCGCAATGGTCGATGCCCAGATCGGTCAGCGCCGCGATCACTGCGCCGGCACCGAGCTGGTCCTCGACCGCGTAGCGCAGGTCGCCCGCGGGGGTGCGCTCCCCCGCGGCGATGATGCTCACCGAGGTGCGGTCAGCACGACGCTCCTGCAGGGTCATCACCGCGCGAGCAGTCGCTGCGGCGTTGCGGATGCCGCCGAGCAGCACGACGGCACCGATCTCGGCCGCCGCGGTGGCGACTGCCGCACCATTGGTGGACCAGGCCCTGGCATCCTCCAGCGTCACCGTGCTGCCATCGGCGACGACATCCGCCATGCTCGATGTGAAGCGCAGCACGTCGATCACCACGACGATGTCGGCCGGAGCGAGGCGCGCGAGTCCCTCCGTGCCCCACTCGAGACGGACCTGGTAATACGACTGATCGAACGGCGACGGCATCCGTCCAGCCTATTCCGCGGGGTTCTCCTCCCCGCCCGAAGAACCCCTCTGTCCGAAGAACCCGTCTATGTGGCGCAAACCGCCCCT
>JBARWR010000289.1:0-9624 GCA_049646915.1 Microbacterium sp. | reverse complement strand
TCGTGGAGACGCGGTCACTTCCGGGTTCAGCAGCAGCTCCGCCGACGCGTCCGTCACCGGTCGTTGCGCCTCTGCGGGCTTGGACGCCGTGGCGTTGTCCGCGGGGGCCTTCGCTCCGGCCGGCTTGGTCGCGGAGGGCTTGGTCGCGGAGGCCTTCGTCGCGGGCTTGGCCGCGGTCGACTTCGTTGCAGGCGTCTTGGTCGCGGAAGTCTTCGTCGCGGAGGGCTTGGTTACAGAGGGCTTGGTTACAGCGGGCTTGGTTACAGCGGGCTTGGACGCCGGGTCCTTCGTCGCCGGCTTCGTCGCGGCTGTGGACTTCGCGGTGGTCTTCTTCGCAGCAGCCGCCTTGGCTGTGGAGGACTGCGTGGACTTCTCGGTTGCAGTGGTCTTCTTGGCCGCAGGGGACTTGGGCTTGACCGCTGCCGAGCCCTGCTTCGCAGCGGTGGCGGCCTTCTCGGCAGCAGACTTCGCAGCGGTCGACTTCGCGGCGGCCTTGGTCGCCGCCGATTCCGTCGTCGCCTTCTTCACTGCGGCGGTCTTCGCCGCCGCAGCCGCAGCGGTGCGTCGCGCGGCGGCCGTCTTCGCGGCGGCGGTCGTCGATGCGGCCTTCTTCACCGCATCCGTCTTCGCCGTCGCAGTCCCGGCTCTGCGCACGGAAGGCTTCCGTTCCGTCGATGCCGCAGCGGAACGCGGCGACTTCTTCTGCATGGCGGGCGCATCACCGGCATCCGCGTTCTCGTTCTGAGAGATGTCGATGCGGTCGTCTCCGGAATCCCGAGAAGCAGTCACGGGTACTACGGTATCAAGCCGGAGCGTCCGTTCCCGCTGGCTTCTTCACACTCCGCAACGGCTCTCGGAATGCGGATGAGAGCCTGAGTGGCAGGTGTGCAAACGATCACGAAACGGCAACGGCGACGGCCTCCGCCCGAGGTCTCTCAGGTGTCATCAGTAGCATGTTGCTGGCACGAAGAGGTGTCCCGTCGATGAATCGACAGTGAACACAAGCTCTTTTTAGGAGAAACCGTGACTCTTCAGACCGTCATCCTTGCCGCTGGCATGGGCTCGCGCCTCGGTCGCGCCCTGCCGAAGCCGCTCACCGAGTTGAGCGACGGACGCACGATCATGCAGCAGCAGCACGACAACATCCGCGCCGCATTCGGCAACGGCGCCCGCATCAACGCTGTCGTCGGCTACCGCGCCGAGACCATCATCGAGGCCTTCCCGACCGCGAAGTACGTGCACAATGAGCGCTACGACGTCACCAACACGTCCAAGAGCCTGCTGCGCGCACTGAACGCGACAGGCAAGGGCGGGGTGCTGTGGATGAACGGTGACGTCGTCTTCGATCCCCGCATCCTGGGCCGTGCCATCGAGTTCATCGAGCGCGACCAGTCGTTCGTCACTGTCAACACCTCCAAGGTGAGCGACGAAGAGGTCAAGTACACCGTCACCGCCGAGGGCTTCATCAAGGAGCTGTCCAAGACCGTCAAGGGCGGTCTCGGCGAGGCGGTCGGCATCAACTACATCTCGTCCGCCGACAAGAAGGCGTTCATCCGCCAGCTGCAGCGCGTCGACGACCAGGACTACTTCGAGCGCGGTCTCGAGCTGGCGATCGCCGAGGACGGCCTGCTGCTCGAGCCGATGGACGTCTCCGATCTGTACGCGGTCGAGGTCGACTTCGCCGAGGACCTGGAGCGCGCGAACCTCTTCGTGTGATGCCGCCGGGCACCGATGCCCGTCGAAGGATTTCGCAAGCCGTCTCCCCAACAGGAGGCGGCTTGCGGCTTTCTCGCGGATGCCGTGCCTATGATCACCCCATGCCCGAGAAGGTTCACCAGCTGTACATCCTCCCCGAAGAGGGGGAATTGCGACCCGCCGCACCTGCCCCGGCTGGAGCGGGTCCTTGGACCGCCCGCGGGCTTGATCGCGTTCTCGCCGTGCAGCGTCCTCTTGTCGTGGCGCACATCCGCAGCATCCGCCTGCGCCATCCTCATGCCACGCCGCAGCAGATCATCTCGATCCTCGAGACCCGCTACCTCGCCGCAGTGACCACCGGCGGAGCCGCGGTCGGCGCGACGGCGGTCATTCCCGGAATCGGGACGGGCATCACGCTTGCACTGTCGGGCATGGAGACCGTCGGATTCATGGAATCGACCGCACTGTTCGCGCAGTCGGTCGCCGAGGTGCACGGCGTCGCGGTCGAGGACCCCGAGCGGGCGCGAGCGCTCGTGATGGCGCTGATGCTCGGCAAGGAAGGCATCGACCTGGTCTCGCAGCTGGCGAAGCAGGCTTCAGGCAAGGGCGGCACCCGGTCGTCCTACTGGGGGGAGCTGGTCACGAAATCGCTCCCCCGCGCCGCGATGGGTCCGCTTGTGGACCGGCTGAAGTCGGCGTTCATCCGGCAGTTCGCCTCGCGCGGCGGCGCGTCATTCATCGGCAAGGCGCTGCCGTTCGGAGTCGGCGCGGTGGTCGGCGGCGCCGGCAACCATCTGCTCGGGCGACGCGTGCTGAGCAACTCACGTCGCGCCTTCGGATCGGCACCCGCCTGGCTTCCCAAGGAGTTGGAGCCGGTTCCAGGCACCGAGAAGCTGGAATGGCGGATGCTGCACGGCGCCCGCGCGATCGGTTCCGGCGTCACGTCACGGTTGAAGCGGCGCCATCCGGATGCCGACGGCAAGGCGCAATCCCCCTCCACATCCGAAGGCTGACACGACTTCTCCACAGGTTCCGGGAAGACTGTCTCTTTCGCCGTCTGAGCGTCGGTCGTCGTCTTCAGACTGGCCGGATGCTGCACCCCACTGACCCGCCTCAACCACCACTGACCACCGCTTACGGCGTGCCGTGGGTGGTCACACGCACCGACCGGACCCATCCGGTCGTCATGAATGCCGGACTCGAGCCGGTCGACTTCGTGAAGGTGATGCGCAGCGATGCCTCACCCGCCGATCTGGTGGATCTATGGGGTCAGGTGCTGCCGGCAGAGACCATCGAGCTGTGCCTGTGCGAGTCCGACGTCGACGACGTGGTCGTGACGATCGCCTGGTTCCGACAGCGTGACGGTCTGGAGTACGTGTGGAGATTCGTCGTCTGACTGTCCCGGTCGTTGATCGGGCGCGAGGGAGTCGAAAGGCCCGACTCCGTCTCAGAATCTTCTTCGCAACCCTTTCATCATTCGAAGATTTGTACTACACTGGAGCTATGTCCCCCGATCCGATCGACCACCGGGAAGCGCAGGCCGCGCTGCTGCAGGAGTGGGTGGACGTGCGCCGGCAGATCGCCGGGCTGGAGGCGCGGGCCGCCGATCTGCTGGCCGAGCGGGTGGTGTCGATGGATCAGGATGTCGCGGAGCTGCCGATGCATCGTGACGCGATCTGGCGATCGATGATCGCGGAATACTCCGCCGCCGGACGAATCGCGAAAGGCAGCGCGGAGCAGGCATTCACCGACGCGCACCTGCTCGCGGACAGCTTCCCCGCACTGCGCAGCTCATTCGCCGCAGGTGATGTCAGTGCCGCACACGTGCGAGAGATCCTGCGAGCATCATCGGAAGTGTCCCGCGCGATCGCCGACGGCAGCATAGATCCGAACTTGCTCGGCTTCTACGAGGCAGGGGCGCTGGAGTTCGCAGAGAACGAGGCACCGGCCCGCACCCGCGCACACGTGCGGGAGCTCGCCGCAGCGCTGGCGGGACTGAGCGTGACCGAGCGTCACAAGACCGCAGCAGCAGAACGCACCGTGAGCGCCCGACCTCTCGGCGACGGGCTCGGCATGCTGCAAGCCATCCTCCCCGAGCACCTGATCACCGCGATCATGGACCGCCTCACCCAGATGGGCCGCCACCAGAAGCAGCACCCCGACGACCGCCATCCCACCCTCCCGGACGAAGAGGACGCGATCTTCGGCAACGGCACCTTCACCCGCGACCCGTTCGCCGAGGAGGACCTGGATGCGTACTGGGCGCGCGTGGACGAGATGATCGCCGCAGGCCCGCATATCATCCATATCCCCACCGACCCCCGCACCCTCGACCAGATCCGCGCCGATCTGCTCACCGACCTGCTCCTGGGCGCCACCCCCACCGAAGCCCAGGGAGCCGGCCTTTCGAACATCACCGCGCGCGTCCAGGTCACCATCAACGCCACCACCCTGACCGGCACCGACGACCTGCCCGCCCAACTCGACAACCACGGCCCGCTGCACCCCGACATCGCCCGCACCCTCGCCGGTCACGCCACATCCTGGACCCGCCTGTTCCTGGACCCCACCGGATTCGTCACCCAGACCGACACCTACCAGCCCACCGCCGGCATGCGCCGATACCTCCGAGCCCGAGACCAGCACTGCCGCTTCCCCGGCTGCCGCATGCCCACCCACAACTGCGAAACCGACCACACCCACGACTGGGCTAAGGGCGGCCGCACCGAACTGTGCAATCTCGCCCACCTCTGCACCGCGCACCACGCGCTCAAGCATCCCGACATCCCCGACCAGCACCGCTGGACCGCCCGACAACTCCCCGACTGGACCATCGAATGGACCAGCCCCACCGGACGCGCCCACATCGACCGTCCACCCCGACGCGTCATGTTCGCACCCTCCGATCCGGACCCCGCCGCACATCCTGCGCGATCCGGAACCGACATCGACTGGACGCAACCAGCCGACACTCTCGCACCCTTCTGACCCGCACGGCAGCAGTGCGCCCGCCGTCAGCGGCTGTGCGTGTGGCGCGGAATCTCGAGCAGTCCTGTGGATAACTTCTGCGAGACGCACCGCGTCCGGGTTACCGTAGTCCGGTGAATCTCGCGACCTCGTCAGTCCGCGCCGTCGGCGTACTGTCCGCCGGACTGCTCGCACTCGGGATGCTGGCCGCCTGTACGCCTGAGCCGGAGCCCAAGCCGACGAAGACCGCGCTGTTCTCGTCGGACGAAGAGGCGTTCGCTGCTGCGGAGGAGACTTATCGGGCCTATACGGATGCCGTGAACTCAGTCGACACCGCAGACCCCGAAACATTTGAGTCCGTGTACGCCTGGCTGACAGGGACGGCACTCGCCCCCGAAAAGGAGAGCTTGACGCTCTATCACGCCGAGAGTCTGACGAAAACCGGTCTGAGCACGTTTGACTCCTTCTCTCCAATTTCGAATACAGCTAATGAGATCGTCGCTCAACTGTGCCTTGACACAGGCGATGTCGACTTAGTCGCATCTGACGGCAAGTCTGCACTTCCATCAGAACGAGCCCCGAGGCACGGACGGAAAGTTATTTTCGTGCCAGCCAGTACGTCGACTGGTCTGCAGATTGCTTCCAGTCAGGAGCCAGCATCGGACTTCACATGTTGAAGCAGAAGCGTCGCCTGGGGCTGATCACCACGACATTGGTTATTCTCTGCTTCGCAGCGGGTTCGCCCGCATTCGCAGCGGAGGGCGATGAGCTTGGTTCACTCCTCGATTCGCTACGACGGGATATCCAGAACAAGCGCATAAACGTAACGGGGACGCACACGGATCCCGGGTCTTCGCGAAAGCTCGGCAATTCGGACCATCACACCCCGTCCAATCCCATCGCCGACATCAATGTCACCCCCAAGCCCCCGAAGCCGACGCATCCGTTCGACAGTCGATGCGTCGAGTGGACAAGCTACGACGAGTGTCTGCGGCTGACGCCCAAGGACGCAGAACCGGCCGACGATGACACCACACCGGCCACGCCGTCTTTCACGATCACCGACCTCGCCAGCTTCGCCCCCGCGCCGGCCACACTCACCGGCGAGCCCGAGAATCTCGGCGTCGCCGGCCTGCCGACCAACTTCACCGCCGACGCGAGCGTCCACACCCGCAACGGCACCCTGTTCGGCTACGCGATCGCCGCGCGCTTCACCCCTGCATCCTTCACCTTCCACTACGGCGACGGCGACACCCGCACGGCGAACACCGGCGGCAGGACCTGGGAAGAGCTCAACCTGCCGCAGTTCGCCCCGACCGACACCAGCCACACGTACACCGATCGCGGCAGCTATACCGCCCATGCCGACACCACCTACACCGCCGAGATCGACCTCGGCACCGGATGGTTCCCGATCACCGGCACCCTGACGATCCCCGGCCCCGCAAAGGACATCCGCATCTACGAAGCCCGCACCGCCCTCGTCGCCCACACCTGCACAGAGAACCCCACCGGACCGGGATGTTGACAAAGGATTCCCGAACCCGTTGTAGGCGACATCCAACGCCATGGCAGTCCCCGACGATAGGGTGGAATCCGTGACGGACACCCCTGACCTCTCGACCACGGCCGCCAAGATCGCGGCACTTCGCGCTCGATTCGACGAAGCAGTAGTCGAGCCGGAGAAGATCGCCAAGCAGAAGCAGCATGCCAAGGGCAAGATGACCGCCCGCGAGCGCATCGAGATGCTCGTCGACACCGGCAGCTTCGTCGAGTTCGACGAGTATGTGCGCCACCGCACCACCGCGTTCGGCATGGACCGCAACCGCCCGTACGGCGACTCCGTCGTCACCGGCATCGGCACCATCCACGGCCGCACCGTCGCCGTCTACTCGCAGGATTTCACCACCTTCGGCGGGTCGCTCGGCGAGGTCTCCGGCGACAAGATCATCAAGATCATGGAGTTCGCCCTCACCAGCGGCATGCCCGTCGTCGGCATCCTCGACTCGGGCGGCGCCCGCATCCAGGAGGGCGTCCTCGCCCTCAGCAAGTACGGCGAGATCTTCAAGATGAACACCCGTTCCTCGGGCGTCATCCCCCAGATCTCCATCATCATGGGACCGGCCGCCGGCGGCGCCGTCTACGGCCCTGCCCTCACCGACTTCGTCATCATGGTCGACAAGACCAGCCAGATGTTCGTAACCGGCCCCGACGTCATCAAGACCGTCACCGGCGAGGACGTCGGCATGGAGGAGCTCGGCGGCGCCTACACGCACAACACCCGCTCCGGCGTCGCGCACTACCTCGCCTCCGACGAGGACGACGCGATCGACTACGCGCGCTCGCTGCTCAGCTTCCTCCCCGACAACAACATGGCCGAGCTGCCGGACTACGCCTCGGACTTCGAATGGGAGACGACGGATGCCGATCAGCGGCTGAACACGATCATCCCCGACTCCGCCAACCAGCCCTACGACATCCACACAGTCATCGAGCATGTCGTCGACGAGGGCGAGTTCCTCGAAGTGCAGCCGCTGTTCGCCCCGAACATCGTGATCGGATTCGGCCGCGTCGAAGGCCGCTCCGTCGGCATCATCGCCAACCAGCCCTCGCAGATGGCGGGCACCCTGAACATCGAGGCCGGCGAGAAGGCCAGCCGCTTCGTGCGCTTCTGCGACGCGTTCTCCATCCCGATCGTCACTCTCGTCGACGTGCCCGGTTACCTGCCCGGCACCGACCAGGAGTGGACCGGAGTCATCCGCCGCGGCGCGAAGCTGATCTACGCCTACGCCGAGGCCACCGTTCCGCTGGTCACCGTGATCCTGCGCAAGGCCTATGGCGGCGCGTACATCGTGATGGGCTCCAAGCAGCTCGGCGCCGACGTGAACCTCGCCTGGCCCACGGCCGAGATCGCCGTCATGGGCGGCCAGGGCGCCGTCAACATCCTCTACCGCGGCGAGATCAAGAAGGCCGAGGAGAACGGCGAGGACGTCGCCGCCGTGCGCGCACGCCTCGCCAACGAGTACACCTACAGCGTGACCTCGCCCTTCCTCGCCGCCGAGCGCGGCGAGATCGACGGCGTCATCGAACCCGCCAACACCCGCGTGTCCATCGCCAAGTCGCTGCGCGCCCTCAAGGGCAAGCGCGCCGACCTGCCGCCCAAGAAGCACGGGAACATCCCGCTGTGACCGAGGCCGACGAGACGCCCCGCATCGAGATCGTGCGCGGCGCCCCCACCGAAGAGGAGCTGGCGGCGCTCCTTGCGGTCGTCAGCGATGCCTACGTGCGCGAGACCGACGAGGCCGTCGCCGATGAGAAGCGCATCTCGGTCTGGGAGCGTACGCAGCGCGGGCTGCGCACGCCGCTGCGACGCGACCTCCCCTGGGGACGGTTCTCCGGCTGAATAGCCGATCCTCCGACTGAATAGCCAAAAGGGGATGTGGACACTGGCCAAACGGCTGTCCCCCGAAATACCTACAGACAGAGTTCTCGACAGTCGCCAGACTGATATCGACGCTTCGCGTTAGGCGGCTGCTCTGTCCCAGGGTAGACAGACGCAGTACCGCCCCCTTGCGGACAGTTTTCGGGTAACTGCTCCGCACTGGCGAGGGGCGGGCGGCTTCGCCGCCCCTCGCCCACTCTCACCTCTGCTCGAGCCTCCGTCAGCGATTCAGTCCGCCTCGCGGCGGATCGCGTGCCAGAGATCGACGGCGTCGTCGTCGTGCGAGCCGCCAGCCGCACGACCCACCACGGTCACGGCGATCTCATCGTCGCGTCCGGCTCGGATGATCACCCGGTTCGAGCGCACCTGCGCCAGGACTTCCGCGAGCTCATCGCGGATCTCGTTGAGACGCTGCTCGTCGGTGCCTTCCAGACCCCCCTCATCGAACACCGTCACCACGGCGCCACGCACTCGAGCATCCGAGATCGCCTGACGCACCGCATCATTGAGCAGGCTCGCACCACGCAGCTCATCGCGCATGGTGCCCTCGGCCAGCCGCGCCTCGAGCCTCTCCTGCTCCGTGAGCTCGCCGTGCGCGGCCACCGTGCGCATCAGGACGGGCCCCGCGATCACGAGCGCACGCTGCGCGCGCACGCGCCGCTCGCGCTGACGCACCAGCTGCGTGGCGTGCCAGGCCGACACCGCCCGCTGGATGTCGGCCAGCCGCTCGGTGTCGCGCACTGCACGATCCCAGAAGAGCACCAGCAGCTGCGCCACGACAACCCACGTGATCGAACCCACGAGCCCCAGGGTGAAAGCCTCGCCGATCCCCATCGAGAGCGACGCCGCCACGATCAGGATCCCGAGCATGATCCATCCGCTGAACGGACTGCGCCGCACGATGCAGATCACCGCGAGCAGGCCGATCGCCCCGATGTACCAGGTCGCGAACGGGGCGCCGCGCATGCCCGGATCCAGGGCCAGCGTCACCAGCGTCGGCACAGCCCCGCTCGTCACCAGCGCGAGCAGGGCAGCGGCCACCGGCATCCGCACGCTCCTCGCCTGCGAAGACAGCACGGCGGTGAGGATCGCGGCAAGGTACAGCACGATCGCGGCGACCATGAACAGCGGGCCCTGCGGCTGCTCGATCCACCAGATCGCACGCGCCGCGAAGTACAGCGCGAAGCCGAGGGCGAGTGCGGTGGTGATGCTGCGGACCGTGCGCCTCATGACGGACTCCATCTCAGCTCGACCGTCGTGCCGGTGGCATCCGATCTGATCTCAGAGGAGCCCGCGACCGCCGCCATCCGCGCGACGATCGACGCACGGATGCCGAGCCGATCCTCGCCGATGGCATGCTGATCGAATCCGGGCCCGGCATCCAGCACCAGCACGGTCAGCCGATCCGCACTCGGCGAGTCCACGACCACGTGCAGTCCGCGTCCACCGGCATGTGCGAGGGCGTTGCCGACGGCCTGCCTGGCCGCGAGCACGATCGCCCTGGCCACCCGGCCGGGAAC
>JBARWR010000288.1:0-1559 GCA_049646915.1 Microbacterium sp. | reverse complement strand
GCCCATGCCCCGCATGGCTGCCGCCCCCATCGCTCCCGTCGCCGCCGCGGCGCCCGTCGCATCGGATGCCGCCGAGTGGGGCCGTGTGACGGATGAGGGCATCGTCGAAGTCCGCGAAGGTGAGGACTGGCGCGCCGTCGGACAGTACCCGGACGGCACCGCCGACGAGGCGCTGGCCTACTACGCCCGCAAGTTCGACGACCTCGCCGTCAAGCTCGGCACCCTCGAGACTCGCGCGCAGAGCGGCGGCAGCTCGGCATCCGACCTCACCAAGCAGGCGACGCACCTGCTCGGAGAGACCAAGGACGCAGCGGCCGTCGGCGACCTGGTGGGTCTGCGCACCCGCGTCGAGAGCCTGATCGCCTCGCTGTCCGAGGCGACCGCCAAGGAGGCGGAGGCGGCCAAGGCCGCGCTGGATGAGGCCATCGCCGAGCGTACGAGCATCGTGGAGAAGGCCGAGGCCATCGCCGCTCGCGATCTCGACAAGGTGCAGTGGAAGCAGGTCACCGTCGAGATGACCGAGCTCTTCGAGTCCTGGCAGGCGCACCAGCAGAACGGTCCGCGTCTGCCCAAGGGCACCGCGCAGCAGCTCTGGAAGCGCTTCCGCGACGCGCGCTCGACGGTCGACAAGGCACGCCGTTCGTTCTTCTCGGAGCTCGACGACGTGCACCGCGCCGCCCGGGATGTCAAGTCACGTCTGGTGGAGCGTGCCGAGGCGCTTGCTCCTCGCGGTGTGGACGGCATTCCCTCCTACCGCAGCCTGCTCGATGAGTGGAAGGCCGCCGGCCGCGCCGGTCGCAAGGCCGATGACGCGCTGTGGGCGAAGTTCAAGGCCGCGGGTGACGCGCTCTATGCGGCCCGCGCCGAGCAGTCGGCCGCTGAGGAGGCCGACTCCGCGCCGCGGATCGAGGCCCGCGAGGCGCTCCTCGTCGAGGCGAAGGACGTCGCGGATGAGGCCGATCTCAAGCGCGCACGAGCCCTGCTCACCCGCATCCAGCGGCAGTGGGACGACGTGGGCCGCATCTTCCCGCGCGACAAGGAGCGTGCGCTCGATGACCGCATGCGCACCATCGAGCAGTCGCTCAAGTCGCGTGAAGAGGTCGATTGGAAGCGGAACAACCCCGAGACCAAGGCCCGTGTGGGCGACATGAGTTCGCAGCTTCTCGAGGCGATCGAGAAGCTCGAGGACGAACTCGCCGCGGCCGAGAAGGCCGGCGATGCCAAGGCCGTCAAGGATGCGACCGAGGCTCTTGCCGCGCGTCGCGCCTGGCTGAGCGCACTCGGCGGCTGATCGGGTCCCACCGCGTTATCCACAGTATGAGCCGCGCTCGCCCATCGCCGGGCGGCGCGGCTCATACTTTTGTCATGCATCCCGCTCTGTTCTACCGTCCCGGAGACCGGCTGTCCGCCGTCGAGCTGTCCGCGGCCAGGCTCGACGGACACGTCATCGAGATCGGTGAGGGGTACATGCCGATGGACACCGTCGAGGGAGCGGATGCCAGGGCGACGAGCGTCGCCGACCTGATCCCGGTCAACACCGCGGCGTGCGGGCCCACCGC
>JBARWR010000287.1:0-3347 GCA_049646915.1 Microbacterium sp. | reverse complement strand
ATCCTGCTCGCCCCGCATCCCGGTGCCGAACCGCGTTCGGTGTCGCGCGGAGCATCCGGGGGCGAGCTCTCGCGCGTCATGCTGGCGATCGAGGTCGTCATGGCGGGCACCGATCCGGTGCCCACGTTCGTCTTCGACGAGGTGGATGCCGGCATCGGCGGCGCCGCGGCGATCGAGGTCGGCAGGCGGCTCGCACAGCTCGCCCGCACATCGCAGGTCATCGCGGTCACCCACCTCGCCCAGGTGGCCGCATTCGCGACCAACCACCTGTCCGTCGTGAAGTCGAACGACGGCGTGGTGACCGCCTCCAGTGTCTCCCTCCTGGCGGGTGAGCAGCGGGAGGCGGAGATGGCTCGACTGCTCTCCGGGCTCGCCGACTCGGACGCCGCTCTCACCCATGCCCGAGAACTGCTGAGCCTCGGCTCCGAAACGAACTGATAGGATAAAAGCCCGTGATGAACTCTTCTGTTGCGGGGCCCAAGAACGACACCACCAGGCACATCTTCGTGACCGGGGGTGTCGTTTCGTCGTTGGGGAAGGGTCTCACAGCGGCAAGTCTGGGCAACCTGCTCACCGCACGCGGTCTGCGCGTCGTGATGCAGAAGCTCGACCCGTATCTGAACGTCGATCCCGGCACGATGAACCCGTTCCAGCACGGCGAGGTGTTCGTCACCGATGACGGCGCCGAGACCGATCTCGACATCGGACACTACGAGCGCTTCCTCGACATCAACCTGTCGCAGGCCGCGAACGTCACCACCGGCCAGATCTACTCGCAGGTCATCGCGCGCGAGCGCCGCGGCGAGTACCTCGGCGATACGGTGCAGGTGATCCCGCACATCACCGACGAGATCAAGCGCCGCATGCGACTGCAGGCGACCGAGGAGCCCCGCCCCGACGTGATCATCACCGAGGTCGGCGGCACGGTCGGCGACATCGAGTCGCAGCCGTTCCTCGAGGCCGCGCGTCAGCTGCGTCACGAGCTCGGCCGGGGCAACGTGTTCTTCGTGCACGTCTCGCTCGTGCCGTTCATGGGCGCCTCCGGCGAGCAGAAGACCAAGCCCACCCAGCACTCCGTGGCGGCTCTGCGCCAGGTCGGCATCCAGCCCGACGCCCTCGTGCTGCGCAGCGACCGGCCGGTCAGCGCGAGCAACCGCAACAAGATCGCTCTGATGTGCGACGTCGACATCGAAGGCGTCATCAACACCGTCGACCTGCCCAGCATCTACGACATCCCATCGACGCTGAACGATCAGGGCCTGGACTCCTACATCACCCGCCGCCTCGACCTCGATGACAAGGCCGGCGACGTCGACTGGACACGCTGGCAGAAGGTGCTGCACGCGGTGCACAACCCCAAGCACGAGGTCACCATCGGCCTGGTCGGCAAGTACATCGACCTGCCCGACGCGTACCTGTCGGTCACGGAGGCGCTCAAGGCCGGCGGGTTCGCACAGGAGACGAAGGTCAACATCCGCTGGATCCCCTCCGACTCCTGCGAGACGCCCGAGGGCGCCGAGAAGGCTTTGGGCGACCTCGACGGCATCTGCGTGCCCGGCGGCTTCGGCATCCGCGGCATCGAGGGCAAGCTCGGCGCGCTGCGCTTCGCCCGCGAACAGGGCATCCCGACTCTCGGCCTGTGCCTGGGCCTGCAGTGCATGGTGATCGAGTACGGCCGCAACATGGCCGGCATCGCCGGGGCCTCCTCCACCGAGTTCGACCCCGAGACCGCCGAGCCGATCATCGCGACGATGGCCGAGCAGGTCGAGATCCTCGACGGCGGCGACCTGGGCGGCACCATGCGCCTGGGGCTGTACGAGGCGGCTCTGTCCGAGGGGTCGCTGGCTCGTGAGCTGTACGGCTCCGACGTGGCATCCGAGCGTCACCGCCACCGCTACGAGGTCAACAACGCCTACCGGGGCCGCCTCTCCGACGCAGGCCTGGTGTTCTCGGGTCTGAACCCCGATCTCGACCTCGTCGAGTACGTCGAGCTGCCGCGCGACGTGCACCCGTTCTACATCGCCACGCAGGCGCACCCCGAGCTGCGTTCGCGTCCGACCTCGCCGCACCCGCTGTTCCGCGGGCTGGTCGGGGCGGCCATCGAGCGCTCCCGCTCCAGCGAGCTGTTCGACGATGATGACGACGCCTGAGCAATTGCACGACGAGCCCTTCGCGCCCGAGGTCATCTCCAGCGACCTGGTCTACAAGGGCTGGGTCTGGGACGTGCGCTCGGACCGGGTCGCCTACGGCGACGGCGAGATGGTGCGCGAGTACGTCGCGCACACCGGCGCCGTCGCGGTCGTCGCCCTCGACGATCAAGGCCGCGTGCTGCTGATCCAGCAGTACCGGCATCCCATCCGCCACCGCGACTGGGAGCTGCCCGCAGGGCTGCTCGACATCCCGGGGGAGGACCCCCTGGTCGCCGCGCAGCGCGAGCTCGCGGAGGAGGCGGATGTCACCGCCAGCCGCTGGGAGCACCTCGTGTCCTCCTGGACCACACCGGGCGGCAACGACGAGATGATCCACATCTACCTCGCCACCGGCATCACGGCGGCGGAGACCGCGCACGAGCGCGAGGACGAGGAGGCGGACATCCGGGTCGAGTGGGTGCCGCTGTCCGACGCCGCAGATGCCGTGCTCGCCGGACGGATGCACAACGGCATCCTCTCCATCGGCGTGCTGGCCACCGAGCGGCGGCTGCGCGAGCGGACCTGAGATGCAACTCGATCGTGCACTCAACGCGTACCTGCGCCACGTCACGATCGAGCGCGGTCTCTCCGCCCACTCCATCGCCGCCTACCGGCGCGACCTGAACGGCTACCTGGACTGGCTCGCCGAGCAGGAGGTCTCGGAGACCGGGGAGATCACTCCCGCAGTCGTCGCCGCATTCATCGCCGACCGCTCCGCCGCCGACCCGCCGCCTGCCGCGACGAGCCTGGCGCGCCTGCAGTCCTCGGTGCGCGGCTGGCACCGTTTCCTCGCCAGGGAGGGGATCGAGCAGGATGACCCGACCGGGCGGCTCAAGCCGCCGAAGACCCCGCGCCGGCTGCCGAAGGCGCTGACCATCGAGCAGGTGGAGCGGCTGCTGGGTGCGCCCTCGCCGGAGGAACCCCTCGGCATCCGCGACCGCGCCCTGCTCGAACTGCTGTACGCGACCGGTGCCCGTGTCTCGGAGGCCGTGTCGCTCGACGTCGACGATCTCGCCTACGGCGATGTGCTGCGCCTGCGCGGCAAGGGCGACAAGGAGCGGATCGTGCCGGTGGGCTCCTACGCGCGCGCGGCGGTGGACGCGTACCTGACCCGGGTGCGGCCGCAGCTCGCCGCGAAGGGGAGGGCGACCGCACGGC
>JBARWR010000286.1:0-6493 GCA_049646915.1 Microbacterium sp. | reverse complement strand
GGCTGGGGCAGGCCCTCGGCCTCCGGCACGCACTGCACGACGGCATCGACATCGCCTCGGGAGCCGAGATGAACGGCGCCGTCGCGCGACTGCTGCTGAGCGAGCCCGTTCAGGACATCTCAGCCGGACCGCGTGTGGGCGTGGCCGGGGTCGCCGGCACGATGGCGTTCCCGTGGCGGTTCTGGATCACGGGCGACCCGACCGTCTCGCCGTTCCGGTGGGGCCGCGGGGCGGCGGAGGCCGCCGCCGGACTCTGAGCTGGGCTCAGACGGACGCGCTCAGGCAGACGGAGCTCAGGCAGACGCGCTCAGGCGGACGGAGTGCACCCGCACGACTCGCGGATGCGCAGCGTGCTCGTGTACGAGCGGTGATGCGGAGCGGCATCCGGATCCAGCAGTGCCTGCACCGCGGTCTCTGCCATCTGCTCGAGCGGCTGCACCGCCGTGGTCAGTCGCGGCCACACGAAGTCGGCGGTGACGGTGCCGTCGAAGGAGATGATCGCGATGTCATCGGGCACCCGGATGCCTCGTTCGCCGAACGCGGTCAGCATGCCGATGGCGATCTGATCGGATGCTGCCAGCACGGCGCGCGGCAGTGCGGCGGATGCCGCGAGCTGGGCGCCGGCGTCGTATCCGCCCTGATAGGAGAAGGTGGTGTGCGCGAGCGGTCCGAGCGGCAGTCCGCCGGCGGTGAGCGCTTCACGCCAGCCGCGCTCGCGCTCGTCATAGCGTGCTGCGCTTCCGGTGAACGCGATCTCGCGATAGCCGTGCTCGATCAGGTGCTCGGTGGCCAGACGCGCACCGCTCGCGAAGTCGACTCCGACGCTGTGCAGGCCGTCCGTCTCGCCGAACTGGCCGATGACGACCGCAGGGATGCCCAGCATCTCGACCAGCGACTGCTCGCCTGCCGTGAGCACGTCGGCGATCACGAGCCCGGCGATCTGCCGGGATGCCAGATCGCGGATCTGCTCCGAGGTCGGCACCTGCGTGCGGTCGGAGTTGACGATCAGCAGCGAGCGGCCGGCATCTGCCGTGGCCTGGTCGAGTGCGTGGCAGAGCTCGGCGAAGAACGGGTTGCGGTTGTCGTGCACGAGCAGACCGAACATGTCGGCGGAGCCCATCGACAGCGCCCGCGCCGCGGCGTTCGGGCGGTACCCGAGCACCCGCACGGCGTCGAGGACCCGCTCGCGGGTGAGCGGAGCGACGTTCTTCGGCCCGTCGTTGAGCACGTAGCTGACGACCGCGGTACTGACTCCGGCATAGCGGGCGACGTCGGCTCGCGTCACCGAGCGCGCGCGCTCAGTCGGCATGGGGGTCACCCATGTCGGGGATCGGGAGGCGCTCTCCGTCTCGTCGCGCGGACTCGTGCGCGATCACTCCGGGCAGGGTGAAGCGCGCGGCCTGCCACGCGTTCACGGGGGGCAGACCGTGATCGTTCACGGCGCGCACGAAGTCGTCCACGAGGAAATGGTGACTGCCTTCGTGCCCGTTGTGCAAGGGCAGCAGCTCTGCGGGGATGCGGGCGCGGTCGGCCGCATGGATCTCGGCGTACCCCGAGACGAACGCGTCGCGCAGCGCCGGTGCGACATGGGCGAGCGACGGATCGTCGTGCGCGACCGAGGCGTGCGTGTCGATGAGGTGCGAGATGTCCTCGACGCCCTCGCGCGTCTGCCACACGGTGGTCTGCGCGAGCTGCTCGAAGGAGCCGCCCGTGCCGAACCAGCGGAACCGGGATTCGCGCAGGTGCGACGGGTAGCCCACCCGGCGGAACTCGTTGATGCGCATCGAGCCTCCGGCGGCCAGCTCGAACAGGGCTGTGGCGTTGGAGAAGTCGTTGTCGAACTGGCTGACCGACCGGTCGAACACCCCGTCACCGCGCTGGTCGACCACGCCGATCGCCGACACGGCGGTGGCATGGGTCGGCCAGGCGCCGAGGACGCCGCCGATCGAATGGGTCGGATAGAGCAGGGGAGGGTAGCTCGCCGTGGCCTTCCAGTTCTCACCGCCGGAGTACTGGTACGCCTCGTAGAAGCCCAGATCCATGTCGTGGACGTAGTCGCCCTCGCCGTAGAACAGTCGGCCGAAGGCGCCCTCGGCGAGCTTCTGCCTGGCGAACACCGTCGCCGGGTTGTAGTAGCTGGTCTCGCCCATCATGTAGGTCAATCCGGTCTCGCGGACCGCATCGATGATGGCCGCGATCTCTTCGACGGTGATCGCCATCGGCACCGCAGAGTAGACGTGCTTGCCGGCGCGCAGCGCCTGCACGACCAGCGGCCCGTGGGTCCAGCGCTGCGTGAAGATCGCGATCGCGTCGATCGCGGGCGACGCGAGCATGTCCTCGAACGTGTCGAAGGTGCCTGCGAGCCCGGCATCGCGGACGAGGTCGTCGGCTCGGGAGCGGACCACGTCGGTGACGTGGACCGCGGCAACGCCGGGATGGTGGTGGAAGAGCGTCGCGAACTGGCCGGCGAACTGGCCCGCCCCCACGATCCCCAGAGTGAACGCCATGGCTCGAAGTCTTCCATCGCCGGTCTACGGGTGTCAACATGGAGGAGGGCCCCGGAACCGTGCCCCTCAGAACGATTTCGAGACCCCCTGTACCCCAGCGATCTACGCGGGTAACGTATCACGAACCGGGAGATTCCGCACCAATCGCCTGACTTCGAAGGCGATGTCGGTAGACAGTGAGGATCAGACATGATGAGTTCCATGACCGCGAAGCACTCCACAGCAGCCCTCGCCATCGTCGCGACGGCCGCGATTGCGCTGACCGGATGCTCCGGAGACGCCGGCGGAGGTGAGGGCGGGGGCGACGTCAAGATCGAGATGCAGACCAACTTCGGCTCGACCGATCCCTCGCTGAAGGTGCTGCAGAAGATCACCGACGCGTACGAGAAGGACAACGCGGGCGTGAAGATCGACCTCGTGCCCTCGACCGACACCTATGAGGCCGACATCAAGGTGCGCCTCTCCTCGAACGACATCCCCGACATCTGGGCCACGCACGGCTGGTCGCTGCTGCGCTACAGCCAGTTCCTCGAGCCGCTGAACGAGCAGCCCTGGGCGAAGGACTTCAACGAAGCGCTCGCCCCGGCGATGGAGAACGCTGACGGTCAGTTCTTCGCGCTGCCGATCGACACAGACGTCGCCGGCATCGTCTACAACCGCACCGTGCTGAAGGATGCCGGCATCGATCCGACCCAGCTGAAGGATTGGGGCCAGTTCGAGGCGGCGCTGAAGACCCTGAAGGATGCCGGCATCACGCCGATCTCCTCCTCGGGCAAGGACAGCTGGTTCGCCGGGAACATCGCCGACTTCCTCGGCTCGGGGGACTTCAGCGACTCCGAGCTGAAGGGTTTCCAGGACGGCACGTTCGATGAGAAGGGCTACGCCCGCATCCTCGACCACGTCGCATCGTGGCAGAAGGCGGGCTGGTTCAACCCCGACTACTCGTCGGCGACGACGGATGATCTGGGGCGCTCGCTCGCGGAGGGCAAGACGGCGTTCGTGTTCGTGCAGAACTACCTGGTCGCCACCGCGCTGGGCTTCAATCCGGATGCCGATCTGGGCTACACGCCCATCCCGTCCGAGAACGGCGAGCCGTTCCTCGTCGGCGGTGAGGGTCGCGCCTACGGCGTCTCGAAGACCTCACCGAACAAGAAGCAGGCGCTGCACTACCTGGCCTACCTCGCCCAGCCCGATAACCTCTCGGAGCTGGCCAGCTCCATCGGCGGCATCCCGGGTCTGACGAACGCGACCAGCGATCTCGGCATCCTCACCGCCAGCTACGACGCCTTCGTGAAGCCGGGTGAACTGCCGCTGAAGCCGTACTTCGACCGGGTGTACCTGCCCAACGGCATCTGGGACACCATGGTCACCACCACCGACGGCGTCATCACCGGGCAGATGACACCGGAGGATGCGGTGAAGCAGATGAAGTCGAGCTACGACTCGCTGCGATGACGACGACCGCCGCGCGAGCGGTGCCGAAGGCGAACCGTCCAGGCGCGGGGGCGCCGGGTCGGTCGAGCATCCCGCGCTTCGCGGGGCGGGGACTGAACCTGCTCTACCTCCCCGCGCTGGCCGTGCTCGGCGTCTTCACGCTGTGGCCGCTCGTGAACGGCGTGATGCTGTCGCTGTCGAACTGGGACGGCTATTCGCCGGAGCGCTCCTTCGTCGGGGTGGAGAACTACCTGCGGCTGTTCGATGACCCCAACTTCCGCACCGCGCTGGGGAACACCTTCATCTACGGCGTCGGCTCGACCATCCTGCAGCAGGTGATCGGGCTGGGCCTGGCCATCGCGCTGGACCGGTCGGTGCGCGGCCGCAACGTCGCACGCGCGATCATCTATCTGCCCGTGCTCGTCTCGCCCGTCGTGATGGGCACGATGTACTACCTCTTCCTGTCGTACAACAGCGGCGGCCTCAACGACCTCGTCATCGCGCTGGGCGGGTCGCGCACCGCGTGGCTCAGCGACTCCGGTGCCGCGATCGCCCTGATCGTCCTGGTGAACTCGCTGCAGTTCGTGGGCATCTCGATGGTGATCTACCTGGCGGGTCTGCAGTCCATCCCCACCGTCTACTACGAAGCCGCCCGGCTCGACGGGGCGAACGTCGTGCAGACGTTCCGGCACATCACGGTGCCGATGCTGCAGCCCGCCTTCGCCACCAGCATCGTGCTGAACCTCATCGGCGGCATGAAGCTGTTCGACGTCATCCAGGTGCTCACCGCGGGCGGGCCCGGCTATTCCACGCACTCGGTGTCCACCCTCATCGCAAAGATGTACTTCGGCAGTCAGCGGGCCGGCTACGCCTCGGCCATGGGGGTCGTCCTGTTCCTCATCATCGCGGTGTTCACGCTCGTGCTGAACACGATGCTCAACAGGCGAAGGCTGGAGCAGCTGTGAGTCCGGCGACGACAGCATCCACGGCATCCCGAGTCCCGGCATCGGTCCGCTCTGGCTGGCCGGGCCGGCTGGCCATCGGAGCCGGCGTGCTGCTGGCGGTGCTGCTGCAGCTGCTGCCGTTCTACATCACCGTCACGTCCGCGATGAAGGCGCGCAGCGACCTGTCCTCGCAGTGGCTGCCGCGGTTCGGTGGCATCCACTGGCAGAACTTCGCCACCGCGATCGAGCAGGGCGGCATCCTGCGTGCGATCGGCAACAGCGCCATCGTCACCCTCGGCGCGACGGTGCTGGTGTGCGTGCTCGGTGCGCTCGCCGCATATCCGCTCGCCCGTCGCGCGACTCTGTCGAACAGGCTCGTGCTGGCGGGGGTGGTCGGGTTGATCATGATCCCGCCGCTGTCGATCCTGGTCCCGCTGTACTCGATGATGAGCCAGTGGCACGCGATCAACACCTACTGGGGCATGATCCTGGTGATGACGGCCACGCAGCTGCCGCTGGCGATCTTCCTCTACACCGCGTTCATGCGGGCGCTGCCGGTGTCGATCGAGGAGGCCGCATCGGTCGACGGCGCAAGCGCCGTGCAGGTGCTGTTCCGGGTGGTCGTGCCGATGCTCAAGCCGGTGACCGCGACCGTCGTGATCCTCACCAGCGTGAACGTGTGGAACGACTATGCGCTCAGCGTCTACCTGATGCGCAGCCCCGAGATGCGCACGATCGCCCCGGCCACGGCGACCTTCTTCTCGACCACCTCGAGCGATGTCGGCGCCGCGGCGGCAGCATCCCTGCTCTCGGTGCTGCCCGTGCTGGTGGTCTACCTGGTGCTGCAGAAGTACTTCATCAAGGGGATGGTGGCGGGATCCGAGAAGTGATCTCCCGCATGCTAAACTGACTCCTTGTCTGCGCGCTCTCCTGTGCGCAGTTCGCATCCCACTCTCTTCGAAGCGGCTCAGTGCCGTGCGCGGAGGCGGGGTGCAGACAAGGGATCTTGGGTGGGGCCGTCCGGCCTCACGGTATAGAAGGAGTAATCACATGGCAGCAGTGTGCCAGGTGACAGGAGCTGTTCCCGGCTTCGGTCACAACATCTCGCACTCGCACCGCCGGACGAAGCGCCGCTTCGACCCGAACGTGCAGAAGAAGACCTATTTCGTGCCCTCGCTCGGTCGCAAGATCACGCTGAACGTGTCCGCCAAGGGCATCAAGGTGATCGACGTCCGTGGCATCGAGAAGGTTGTCGCGGACCTCCAGGCGAAGGGTGTGAAGCTCTAATGGCCAAGAAGGCTCAGGACGTCCGTCCGATCATCAAGCTGCGTTCGACGGCAGGCACCGGTTACACCTACGTGACCAAGAAGAACCGTCGCAACACCCCCGACCGCCTCGTGCTGAAGAAGTACGACCCGGTCGTCCGCAAGCACGTCGAATTCCGAGAGGAGCGTTAAGACATGGCCAAGAAGAGCAAGATCGCCAAGAATGAGCAGCGCAAGGTCATCGTCGCCCGCTACGCGGAGCGCCGTGCCGAGCTGAAGAAGGCCCTGGTCGACCCGACCGCCACCGACGAGGCCCGCGAGGCCGCTCGCGTCGGCCTGCAGA
>JBARWR010000285.1:0-3541 GCA_049646915.1 Microbacterium sp. | reverse complement strand
GGCGCGGGCGGACGACGGCGCGCTGCCGCCGGTGCCCAGCCAGATCGGCAGGGAGCCGTTCGCGGGGCGCGGCACCACGGCGAGATCCTCGATATCGGCTCGGACCGTGCCGTGCCAGGTCACGCGCTCTGCGGCATTGATCTTCAGCAGCAGGTCGAGTTTCTCCTCGTACAGGCGGTCGTAGTCGCGCAGCTCATACCCGAACAGTGGGAACGACTCGACGGATGAACCGCGGCCGGCCGTGATCTCGACGCGTCCTCCCGAGATCACATCGGCGGTGGCGAACTGCTGGAAGACCCGGACCGGGTCGTCGGTGCTGAGCACGCTGACTCCGGAGCCGAGCCTGATCTGCGACGTCGCACCGGCGGCGGCCGCGATCATCGATCCGGGGGAGGATGCCGGCATCTCGAACGTGTGGTGCTCACCGACGGCGAAGTAGTCGAGCCCCGCCCTGTCGGCGTGCACGATGGCGTCGAAGAGATTCTTGATCGCCTCGGGTGTCGAGCGGAGTGCGCCGTCCGAGTCGCGCGGGGTGTCTCCGAAGCTGTAAGCGCCTAATTCCATGGTGTTCTCCTGTGTCGTCGAAGGTCGGTTCAGAGTGCGAGCTCGACGGACGGAAGCGTCGCCTCGAGCTGCTCTGTGGTCAGGCTGCTGGTGAAGATGCGGGTGCCGGGGCCGAAGAACCGACCGGCCTCCAGAGGGCCCGCGTAGACCGTGTCGAAGCCGAAATCGTCGAGCATCTCGGCGACCAGCTGTGCGGCCACCTCGTCGTCGCTCGCGATCGCGAGCGCGCGCCGGCCGGGCGTGCCCGTCGGCATGCCGTGCTCCTCGAGATCGTGGTACCCGATGTGGTTGAGGGATTTCACGAGCCGAGAGCGATCGAAGTGCTGCGCGACGATCTCGCTCGTGCGCGTGTCATCGCGGTCGGGGTCGTCACCGGCCCCGTCGACGGGCGTCCACCAGTTCATGGCGTCGATGACCACCTTGTCGGCGAGGGGAGCGGGGTCGACAGAGCGGTGCTTGTGCAGCGGCACGGCGAGCACGACGATGTCCGCTGCGCGACTGGCCTCCGCTGCCGTCACGGCGACCGCACCGGGCATGACGATCTCCGCGAGCAGGGCGATATCCTCCGCCGGCCCGGAGCCGGCGACCAGGACGTCATAGCCTGCGCGCATCGCGGTGCGGGCCACCGCCGATCCGACTCGACCCACTCCCAGAACTGCAATCGTCGTCACTTCGGCACCTCTCTCGTATCTGCCTGTGCATCCAGCGTGTACGACAGAGCCGAGCACCGCCAACCGGTGGTAATCTGCTTACTAACAGTAAGTATGGTGTTGTGCGAGGTCAGGAGAATCAGATGGATGCTCAGCACATCGACGACGAGCAGTGCCGCGTGTTCCGGCGGTCGGTGGAGCTCGCCGGCAAGAAGTGGAACGCCGCGATCCTGCTGGCGCTCTCACGCGGTGCCGACCGCTTCTCGAAGATCATCGAGGCCGTCGACGACCTCTCGGACCGGCTCCTGGCCGCGCGACTTCGCGAGCTGGAGTCCCATGGCCTGGTCGCCCGCGAAGTCGTCCCCACGGTGCCTGTGCAGATCTTCTACCGGCTCACCCCGGCAGGTGCCGACCTGATCGCGGTGCTGAGCCCGCTCGTGCAGTGGTCTCAGCGTTGGGATCAGGCGCCTGCGGCCCGGGTGGTCACGGTCGCAGGATGATCTTGCCGTCGGCGGCGTGCTGCTCGATCAGTTCGTGGGCGCGCGCCGCTTCGGCGAGGGGCAGCTCCGGGCCGAGTTCGATCTGGAACTCGCCCGCCTCGAGGAGGTTGATGGCGACGCCGACCGCTTCGCGGCGCCACTCGAGCTCCTGGTCGGTGAGCGGGTTCGGGCTACCGCCGGAGAAGGCGCGGATGCCGAATTCTGCGGCATCCGGTCCGCGCACGATCGTCGCGATCCGCTCGCGGTCGGCGACCAGGTCGAGCGAGGTCTGGATGGCCTCATCGGTGCCGGCGCAGTCCAGCGCGACGTCGACACCCTGCGGTGCCGCCTCCCGCACCCGGTCGGTGAGCCCGTCGCCGTAGGCTACCGGGATCGCGCCGAGTGAGCGCACCTGCTCATGCCTCCCGGGACTCGCCGTCGCGATGACCGTCGCGCCCCAGATCACGGCGAACTGCACGGCGGCCTGCCCGACCGCGCCGGAGCCGGCGTGGATGAGCAGCGTGTCGCCCTTTCTGACTCCGAGCGAGCGCAGCGCCTGGTACGCGGTGCCCACCGGGATGCTGAGGGCGGCGCCCTCGGCCGAGGTGACCTCGTCGAGCAGCCTGGTGATGTTCTGCACGGGCACGGCCAGCGCCGTGGCGTAGGTGCCGCGGGTGTCGCCGATCGCGACGCGATCTCCGACGGCGAATCCCGTGACGCCGTCACCGACGGCCGTGATCGTACCGGCTGCGTCGAAGCCGACGTGCCGCGGCTCGGTGATCGGTGGCAGCGGGCGCGTGCCTGCGCGCTGCTTGACGTCGATCGGATTCACCCCCGCGGCCTCGATACGCACGACCACCTCGCCGGTACTGGCGATCGGGTCGGGCACCTCCACCAGTCGGAGGACGTCAGGGGAACCGAGTTCAGTGTGGACGATCGCGCGAGCCATGGCCCCAGGCTAACCCGATCAGCGCGCCGAGAGCGCCTTCATGATCCGCTGCGGCGAGACCGGCTGCGCGGTGCCGAGCCGCTGCGCGAACACACTGATCCGGTATTCCTCCAGCAGCCAACGCACCTCGACGAGCACGGCGGTCGCATCCTTCGCGAGCGGGATGCCGCCGCCGGCGTCCTCGAACGCCTTCGCCATCCGCTCGTACTCGGTCATGCGTGTGCGGTCCTTGCCGGGCTCGTTCGCGAGCGTCTTCAGCCGCTCGATCATCCCGTCGAGGTACCGCGGCAGGTGCGCGAGGCGCTCCGCACCGGTCTGTGAGATGAATCCGGGGCGGATCAGCCCGCTCAGCTGGGAGCGGATGTCGTTCAGGGGTCCGAGCAGGGCGAGCGAGTTCTGCGAGCGGATGCCGCGCTCCACCTCCCTGCTCTTCGTGAGGATGCGCGCGACCAGCGACACGCAGGCGAACAGGCTGTCGACGAGGGTGGCGTTCACGGCATCCCGCACCCGACGGTACTCCGCCTCGGAACGGATCACGCCACCCGGAACCTGCTGCTCGATCAGCGCGCGGACCACCGCAGTCCTGGCATCCTCGATCAGCGCTGCGACGTTCTGATAGGGCGAGGCCGCCAGAGCCAGCTTCTCCGCCGAGGTCAGGTGGTTCTGCACGTAGGAGGCGGGGGAGGGCACGTTCAGCAGCACCAGGCGCAGCACGCCGTCGCGAGTGGCGGCTGCCGCGGCATCCGCCGTCGCCTCCAGTCGCACCGACACCGTCGAGCCGTGATCGACGAGTGCCGGGTAGCCGCGCACGACGCCGCCCGCGACCTTCGTGTCGAGCACCTCCGGCAGTTCGCCGAAGGTCCAGTCGGCGAGCCCCTCGCGCTCTATCGGGCCCCGGG
>JBARWR010000284.1:0-2942 GCA_049646915.1 Microbacterium sp. | reverse complement strand
GGGTTCGGCCGGGCGCTGCTCGTGCGCACCCAGCTCGGCCACGCACGTGTCTCGTACCAGCTGCACAAGGGCCGGCCGGCGGACCTGGCCGCCGCGACCGAGCACTGGTACGCCGTCTCCACCCCTGTCGAGCACTTGGCCGGCACGCACTCCTACGCCGCCTTCGGCCACCTCACCGAGTACGGCTCCTGCTACTACACGTACCAGTGGAGCCTCGTGATCGCCCGCGACCTGCTCACCGGCTTCGCGGGGCTGATGGATCCGGCATCCGCCACCCGCTACCGTCAGGAGATCCTCGAACCCGGCGGCCGGCACGATGCCGCCGACCTGGTCGAGGTGTTCCTCGGACGCCCGTTCACGGTCGACGCCTACCGGGAGTTCCTCGGGGCCCCGACAACCTGACGTCAGGCCGTGGTCAGGCGGCCCAACTCGGCGACGAAGGCATCGACATCCGACTCCTCGGTGTCGAAGCTGCACATCCAGCGCACCTCGTTGCGCGCGGCATCCCAGTCGTAGAAGCGGAAGCTCTCGCGCAGCTTGTCGGCGATGCCGTCCGGCAGCGTCGCGAAGACGCCGTTGGACTGCGTCGGCTGGGCGAACCCGACACCGCGGATGCTGCCATCGGCGAGACCCGCCTCGACCGCCGTGCGCAGGCGCTGGGCCATCGCGTTGGAGTGGCGCGCATTGCGCAGCCACAGGTCGCCCTCGAGCAGCGCGATCAACTGAGCCGAGACGAAGCGCATCTTCGAGGACAGCTGCATGTTGTATTTGCGGCTGTAGATCAGGCCGCCCGAAGCCTCGGGGTTCAGCACGACGATCGCCTCGCCGAGCATGGCGCCGTTCTTGGTACCGCCGAAGCTGAGCACATCCACGCCGGCGTCGCGGGTGAAAGCACGCAGCGGCAGATCGAGGGCGGCTGCGGCGTTGGAGATGCGGGCGCCGTCCATGTGCAGCTTCATGCCGCGCTCATGGGCGTGGTCGGCGAGGGCTGTGATCTCCTCGACCGTGTAGAGGGTGCCGAGCTCGGTGGACTGCGTGATCGAGACGACCAGCGGCTGGGCGCGGTGCTCGTCGCCCCAGCCCCAGGCCTCGCGGTCGACCAGTTCGGGGGTGAGCTTGCCGTCGTCGGTGGGCACGGTGAGCAGTTTGATGCCGGCCACGCGCTCCGGCGCGCCGCCCTCGTCGACGTTGATGTGCGCGGTGGATGCCGAGATCACGGCCCCCCACCGCGGGAGCATCGACTGCAGCGCGGTGACGTTCGCGCCGGTGCCGTTGAACACCGGGAACGCCTGCACGCCCTCGCCGAAGTGCTGCGCGAAGACCTGCTGCAGTCGTTCGGTGTACTGGTCCTCGCCGTAGGCGATCTGGTGGCCCTCGTTGGCTGCGGCGATGGCCGCGAGCACCTCGGGGTGGATGCCGGAGTAGTTGTCGGATGCGAAGCCGCGCACGGCGGTGTCATGCAGAGTGCTCACTGGATCAGCCTAGTTCTTCGTCGGGATGCGGAATCCGCCTGGAACTCTGTCGGATGTCGGTCCTCCTGACTACTCTCTAACGGGTGAAGGGAACCGTTGAGACCAGGGCGTTCGCGAACGTCCTCGTGAACACGCTCATCGCCAACGTGACGACGAGCTTCCTCTGGTTCGCGCTCACGTTCTGGGTGTACATCGAGACGCAGTCCGTGCTGGCGACCGGGGTGATCGGTGGCGCCTACATGCTGCTGGTCGCGTTCTTCTCGATGGTGTTCGGCACGATCGTCGACAGGTACCGGAAGCACACCGTGATGGTGCTCTCCAGCGTCGTGTCGGCGGTCGCGTTCTCGGCGGCCGGGATGCTCTACCTCTGGCATCCCGAATCAGAGCTGCTCGACATCGGCGGCGTGTGGTTCTGGCTGTTCGCCCTCATCATCCTCTTCGGCGGCGTCATCGAGCAGCTGCGCAGCATCGCCCTCTCGACCACGGTCACCCTGCTGATCCCCGAGGATCGGCGCGCCAACGCGAACGGGCTGGTCGGCACGGTGCAGGGCATTGCGTTCCTCGTGACGAGTGTCTTCTCGGGGCTGTCGATCGGCTTCCTCGGCATGGGCTGGACGCTCCTCATCGCGATCGTCGCGATGATCCTCACCTTCGTGCACCTGCTGTTCGTGCGCATTCCCGAGAGCGCGCCGCAGCGCGACCCGGCCGCCCCCCGCGCGCTCGACTTCCGCGGCAGCGTGCTGGCGATCCGCCAGGCGCCCGGACTGTTCGCGCTCATCGTCTTCTCGACGTTCAACAACCTCATCGGCGGCGTCTACATGGCGCTGATGGATCCGTACGGACTCACCCTGTTCTCCGCGCAGATGTGGGGCATCGTGCTGGCCGTCGCCTCGACGGGCTTCCTGATCGGCGGAGCGCTGGTGGCGAAGTTCGGCCTCGGCAGGCGTCCGGTGCGCACGATGCTGCTGATCGTCATCGGCATGGGGCTGCTCGGAGCAGTGTTCATGCTGCGTGAGTGGTGGCCGCTGTACGTGGTGGGCATGTGGCTCTACATGATGATGGTGCCGCCGGTGGAGGCGGCCGAGCAGACGGTGATCCAGAAGGTCGTGCCGTTCGCACGCCAGGGGCGCGTGTTCGGAGTCGCACAGGCGTGCGAGGCGGCGGCCGCGCCGATCACCGCGTTCCTGATCGCGCCGCTCGCGGAATTCCTGATCATCCCGTACATGCGGGGGGAGCAGGGGCGGATGCAGTGGGGCTGGCTGCTCGGTGAGGGCGACGCCCGCGGCATCGCCCTGATCTGCCTGTTCGCCGGCATCATCATGGTGATCGTCGGCGCGCTCGCCTTCCTCACGCGCTCGTATCGCATGCTCACCGAGCTGTACGCCCGCGCGCCGGACGAGACACTGCCGCACCCCGCCGAGGTGGAGAGCTCGTCCGCCGCCGCGGATCCCGCACTCGACCCGGTGGCGG
>JBARWR010000283.1:0-3716 GCA_049646915.1 Microbacterium sp. | reverse complement strand
GATCAACCCCGCACCCAGCGCGTAGCGGCGGTCCTCCAGCTGGCGCACGTATCCGAGCCGGTGCAGGGTGCCGAGCAGGCGGTGTGCGGTGGGCACGGCGAGGCCGGTGTCGGACGCCAGGGACGCCAGTGCTCCTTCGCCACCGGATGCGGCGAGCGCCTCCAGCAGCGCGAACGCGCGCGCGACGGACTGGACGGTTCCCGATGAGGCCGCGGTGCCTGATGAAGACCCGGTGCCTGCTGAAGACCCGGTGCCTGCTGAACCGGTGCCTGCTGAGGACGCCGACGTGTCGAAGGACGCCATGCGCCCACCCTACGAGATCGATACTCTCATCGTCCTCGATCGCCGGGCTGCGGGGTGGCGCCGCTTCGCGCCTTCGCGCGTAGTGTTCTCTCATGGGAACACTCGAGTACAACAGCGCACGTCCTGCGATCGACGTGGACGACGGCACTCTGGCGTACCTGAAGATCATCATCGGGACGAAGCTGCGCCGACAGGAGAGCTTCATGATGACGTGGCTGCCCGATGCGAAGACCGCCGAGGGCCGTCTCACCATCTGGATGCACCCGAGCATCCCCCTCGTCATCGCGTTCGACGGGCCTCAGATGCCCACGATCGACCCGGCGCGACTCCAGCGCATGATGGAACTCCTGAACGCTCGCGGTGAACTGGTGCTCGACCAGCTCGTCTAGCCGTCTCGTCCTCCCAGACGGCAGCGCAGTGGGTTCAGAGATCCCAGTCGGTGTCCGCCGGGAAGGCGATCGGTTCGTCCAGTGGTTCCTGCGCGGCACCGGTGCGATGGACGGTGACGACCACCCGCGTCCGAGAAGAGACGAGAACACTCACCCGCTCGTCTCCGTCGGTGAGCTGCACGAATGTCGGGTTCGGCCGAGCCGCAGCGGCTTCGATGTCCGTCATCAAGCCGGCAAGATGGCGATCGGCGTCGAGGACGAAGCGCCTTCCGTCGATTTCGACGCAGGTCGTGGTCTCCGTTCGCGACTCGTCCATGCAGGCGACGGTAGCCGCAACAGCAGCGATCACTGAGGGGCTTGCATCGACGAGGGTCGGTCGTTAGCTTCGGACGACCTCCCGACCCAGATCGGCGGTGCGGAGAACGGCGGCTCTTCCACCATACGAAATCGATGCTCCGGAATCGGCGGAATTGCCTAGCGTGGGGATCGTCCCGGATCAGCACCGAAGGAGCCGCCATGACCCCTCTCCCCTCGTACGTCGACCGCGCCGACCTGCAGGTCGCGACGCCGATCGCCGAGTTCGCCGAGGAATCGCTGACGGATGCCGGCATCGACGCCGACGCGTTCTGGAGCGGCGTCTCGGGCATCATCCACGACCTCGGCCAGCGCAACGCCGAGCTGCTGCGGGTCCGAGACGACCTGCAAGCGCGCATCGATGAGCATCATCGCGCGAACCCCGGCGCTCTCGATCCGGCCGCCTACCGCGCGTTCCTCACCGAGATCGGGTACCTCGCCGACGAGCCCGAGCATGTCACGGTCACGACCGAGAACGTCGACCCCGAGATCGCCACGACGGCCGGACCGCAGCTGGTGGTGCCGCTGCTGAACGCCCGCTTCGCGCTGAACGCCGCGAACGCTCGCTGGGGTTCGCTGTACGACGCGCTGTACGGCACAGATGCCATCCCGCACACGGCCGAGCTCGCCCCCACCCGCGGTTACAACGCCGCTCGGGGTGCGGAGGTTATCGCTCGCGGGCGGGCACTGCTGGACGAGATCGCACCGCTCGCCGACGGTACAGAAGCGGAGAGTTCGCACGCGGATGCGACGGCATACCGCGTGGACTCCGATGGCCTCGCCGTGGAGACCGCCGACGGCATCCGTCGCCTCGCCGACCCCGAGACCTTCGCCGGACACGCCGGCGATGCTGCCGCACCGACCGCGATCCTGCTCACCCATCACGGGCTGCACGTCGAGATCGTCATTGATCGCGAGGGCAGGATCGGCAGGACGGATGCCGCCGGTGTGGACGACCTCGTGCTGGAGTCGGCGATCACGACGATCATCGACCTGGAGGACTCCGTCGCCGCGGTCGATGCCGACGACAAGGCGCTCGGCTACCGCAACTGGCGCGGCCTGATGGACGGCACGCTCACCGAAGAGGTCAGCAAGGGCGGGCAGACGTTCACGCGTCGCCTGGCCGCCGACCGCACCTACACGGGCCGCGACGGTGCGGAGCTGATCCTGCCGGGTCGTTCGGTGCTGTTCGTGCGCAACGTGGGACACCTCATGCGCACGGATGCCGTGCTCGACCGCGACGGCGAGGAGATCCACGAGGGAATCCTGGATGCCATCATGACCGCGCTCGGCTCCCTGCCCGAGCTGACCGGCGCGAACCGCGGCGCCAACAGCCGTGCGGGATCGACGGGTACCGGGTCGATGTACATCGTGAAGCCGAAGATGCACGGACCCGACGAGGCCGCGTTCGCCGCCGAGCTGTTCGGCCGGGTCGAGCAGCTGCTCGGACTGCCCGAGCGCACGATCAAGATCGGGATCATGGATGAGGAGCGGCGAACGTCCGCGAATCTCGCGGCGTGCATCGCGGCAGCATCCGACCGGGTGGTGTTCATCAACACCGGGTTCCTGGATCGCACCGGCGACGAGATCCACACGTCGCTGCACGCGGGACCGTTTCTGCCGAAGGCGGGGATCAAGGCGCAGCCGTTCATGCAGACCTACGAGGACCGTAATGTCGCGATCGGGCTGGCCGCGGGCCTGGACGGTCGCGCGCAGATCGGCAAGGGCATGTGGGCGATGCCCGACCTGATGCACGACATGCTCGAGCAGAAGATCTCTCACGTGCGCTCCGGCGCATCCACCGCCTGGGTGCCGTCGCCGACCGCCGCGACCCTGCACGCGCTGCACTATCACCAGATCGATCCGTTCGCCGTGCGCCCATCGCTGCCGGCGTACGACCCGGAGTCGCTGGATGTCCTGCTGCAGCCGCCGCTGGCAGCCGCCGGGGAACTGACCGCGGATGTCGTCGCGACCGAGCTCGACAACAACGTGCAGTCGATCCTCGGATACGTCGTGCGCTGGATCGATCAGGGCGTCGGATGCTCCAAGGTGCCCGACATCCACGGCGTCGCCCTCATGGAGGATCGTGCGACGCTGCGCATTTCCAGCCAGCTGCTGGCCAACTGGCTGCTGCACGGCGTGATCACCGAGGCGCAGGTGGATGCTGCGGTGCAGCGCCTTGCGCCCGTGGTCGACGAGCAGAACGCCGGGGACGCCGAGTACGAGCCGCTCACGCCCGACGGCATCGCCTACACGGCCGCCCGCCGCCTGATCCTGGAAGGCGCCGGCCAGCCGAGCGGCTACACCGAGCCGATCCTGCACGCCCTGCGCCGCGAGAAGAAGGCCCAGCAGGCCGGCTGACCCTCCATCCCGCTGCGCCGAGCGGGATGGAGGAGAAGAGCTCGCGTCAGCCGTCGATGGCCTGCGGCACGCCCAGCGGGTTGTCGTCGCGCAGCTGCTCGGGCAGCAGTACGGCGGGGAAGTTCTGGAACGCGACCGGCCGCAGGAACCGGGTGATGGATGCCGTGCCCACCGCGGTCGTGGTGGACGCCGTCGTCGCGGGGTACGGGCCGCCGTGCTGCTGGGCACCTGTGACCGAGACGCCGGTGGGCCACTGGTTCCACAGCACCCGGCCGGCGCGGTCGGTGAGCGCGGGCAGCAGTGTGCGGG
>JBARWR010000282.1:0-6082 GCA_049646915.1 Microbacterium sp. | reverse complement strand
GCCAGCCGCTGGGCCGCGGCCACGCCGCGCACGCTGGCTCCGCTGGCATCCAGCCTCGGACTGAACAGGCCCAGGCCGAACTCGCCGGGTGAGCTCGCGACGAGCCCGCCCGCGACACCCGACTTCGCGGGAAGCCCCGCCCGCAGCAGCCATTCGCCGGCGTAGTCGTACATGCCGCAGGTGGCCATGATCGTCATGACGTGCTGGCACGTCTCGGCGCTGGTGACGCGCTCGCCGGTCACCGGGTTCACGCCGCCGTTGGCGAGCGTCGCGCCCATCACAGCGATGTCCGTCGCGGTGACGAGCACCGAGCACTGTCGGAAGTAGGTGTCGAGAGTGGTCACGACCGGGGCCGTCAGCGAACCCGCGCCACGCATGAGATAGGCGAGGGCCCGATTGCGGTCGCCGGAGTCCTGCTCGGACGCGAACACCGCTTCATCCACGCTGAGATCGCGACCGGCGAAAGCGCTGAGCCTGGTGAGGATGCGCCCGAAGCGCTCTTCGGGGGAGTGCCCGTCAACGAGCGCCGTCGTCACGATCGCCCCCGCGTTGACCATCGGGTTCGGCGGGCGTCCCGTGCCCGCTTCCAGCTTGACGGAGTTGAACGCCTCGCCGCTGGGCTCCGCGCCGACCCGGGCGTGCACCGCGTCCAGCCCCTGATCGTCGAGCGCGAGTGAGTACACGAACGGCTTCGACGCCGACTGGATCGTGAACTCCACGTGCGTGTCGCCGCTCTCGTACACACGACCGTTCAGTCCGCACAGGGCGATGCCGAACAGCTCCGGGTCGGCGCCCGCCAGCTGCGGGATGTAGTCGGCGACCGCACCGCGCCTGTCGCTGATGAGTCGGTCGTGCACCACGTCGAGGAAGGACGTGACGATGTCCGAGAGCTTCTCCGGGGCGGCCATGCGCCCATGCTACGGCCCGTGCATGACGATGCGTCCGGGAAGGACGCGTGCGCGCCGGTGGGCCCTGATGTCGATGGACGGAGCGGTTAGGCTGAGTGATATGGCCTTGTTCTCCCGCCGCAAGAAGACCGACGACGCTGCATCCGAGCCGCAGAACCCGATCCAGGCGGATGCCGTGGATGACGTCGTGGAAGAGGCGCAGCCGCCCAGCGAGCCGGTTCCCGAAGTGGGCATCTCGGTGCAGGCGTTCCGCGGGGTCGGGGCGGATGCCGGGCCCGAGGTCGCGCTGGCCGATGAAGAGGCCGAGCAGGCCGACGAGCCGATCGAGCGCCCGAACCTGCCGAAGGGGCCGACTCTGCCGACGGATGCCGACGGCGTTCCGCGTCTGCCGCTCGCCCCGGCGATGCCACCCGAGCAGACCCACACCGTCGAGGGGCTCATCGACAACGTGCTGCTGCGCGTGGCGCTGTCAGAACTCGAAGAGGGCGCGGGCAACGACAAGCTGATCGGCGTGATGCGCCAGTCGCTGCAGGGCCACCTGTACCTGCGCGTGGCGGGCGACGCCCGCGAGCAGATGGCCGCAGGCAAGCCGCTCTCGGTCGGCGTCGTCCGCGACGGCGACCGGTCCTTCATGCTCGCCTACAGTTCGGGAGCAGCACTGCAGGCATCCGTGCAGGGGGAGGAGGATGCGGCATCCACCTCCGCGATCGCACAGCCCACCACCTCGGTCTACCAGCAGGTCATCACGGGCGGCTTCACGGGCATCATCATCGACAACTCCTCCGGCCCGCACCGCGTGGTCTTCCCGACCGAGCTGCTGCAGAAGGCGCTGGAGCAGGGCGATCCCGAGATGTCCGTCAAGTCGATCCTCGCCGGTCCGCGGGACGAGAAGACTCCCGTGCGGGTGGCCGAGGCGCTCGCCAAGGTGCAGAGCTATGTGGCCATCAACGACGGGGCGAACGGGCAGCCGGTCGGCATCGCCGAGGCGCACACCACCGACGGCCGCCGCTTCCTGCAGATCTTCTCGCACCCGCTCGAGGTGGTGGCGCTCGGCCGCAACGACAAGCCGATGCCGTTCGAGCCCGGACAGCTCGCGACCGTGCTCAGCGACCACACCGAGATCGCCGGCATCCTCGTCGACATCGCCGGTCCCTCGATCGCGATCGAACGCGACGACCTGAGCGCGCTGCTCGTGCTCGCCGTCGACCTCGGCGAAGACTGAGTTCTTCCCGACCTCGACCCCGTCCGTCTTCCAGGCGGAGTTCGGGCGCGACGGGAATCCTCTACAGTGAGTAAGGCTAGCCTTAATCACCTGCTGAGAGAGCGCGCCATGATGATCGACGACTCCATCGTCTCCGCCGTCACCGCACACATGAACGGCGATCACTCCGACGACAACCTCCTCATCGCGCGTGCCTTCGGCCACGCCGACGCGACGGCGTCGACGATGACCTCACTGGATGCGCGGCGTGGCGTGTGGCGGGTGACGGACGCCGTCGGCGAGCACGAACTGTCGCTGGACTGGCCGGGGGGCGCGATCACCGAGCGCCCGCAGGTGCGCCGCGAGGTCGTCATGCTCTACCGCGAAGCCTGTCGCCGGCTGGGCGTCGCACCTCGCGAGGAGCACGATGCAGGTGGCGGCGCTCACGCAGCAGGGGTGCGTGGGGCGGAGCGACACGGCTCAGAGCATCAGGCTGGGAAGGCGGATGACGACGGGTTCGCCGCCCGACTGCGCGGCGCGACCTGGGGCGACCACGGCGAGAGCGAGGGCGCGACGTTCATGACGGACATCATGCGGGGCAGGGGCTCCATCGACGACTACATCGCCCTCGTCGCGCAGCACTTCTTCATGTACGAGGCGCTCGAGGACGCTTCAAGGCAGCTGCTCGAGGATCCGATGCTGGCAGCACTGCATCCGGAGCCCTTGCGGCGCTCCGCCGCTCTCGAACGCGACATGCGTCACCTGCGGGGGGCCGATTGGCGCGACGGCATCGTCGCGGTACCCGCGACGAAGGAGTATGCCCGGCGCATCCGAGAGGTGGCGGACGAGGGCTGGGTCGCCGGCATCATCGCGCACCACTACACGCGCTACCTCGGCGATCTGTCCGGCGGACAGGTGATCGCTCGGCGCGTCACCGGCCAGTTCGAGTTCGAAGGGACCGGCGTCGATTTCTACGACTTCGCCGATCTCGGCGACCTCGTCGCGTTCAAGAACCGCTACCGCGAAGCGCTCGACGTGTACGGCGCGACGCTCTCGGACGCGGAGCAGCAGCGGATGCTGGACGAGGTGCGCGGCGCGTACCGCCACAACACCGCGGTGTTCATCGACCTCGATCGGGAGCGCATCGCGGACGGAGCGCCGGACACCGGATGAACTTCAGATCCGCGGCCGGGCGGACACGAGGCCGTCAAGCCCCTGCCGAAGCGAGCGCGACCGCCTAAGGTCGGGACATGGCCTCTCAGCGTGTGACGGTGACCGTGACCGATCCCGACGGCGAGCGGGAGATCTCGCTGTCGAGCCCGAACAAGGTGGTCTGGCCCGTCGATGACGGGGACGGCATCACCAAGGCAGAGTACGCCGAGTACGCGCAGCAGGTGTCCGAAGCGTTCCTGAACGCCAACGGACATCGACCGGTCTCGCTGGAGCGATTCCGCGACGGCATCACCGGCGAGCAGTTCTTCTCGAAGAATCCGCCCAAGGGCACGCCGGACTTCGTGGATGCCGTGACGGTCACCTACAACTCGGGGCGCAGCCACCCCCAGATCGTGCTCAACCGTGCCAGCGCCATCGTGTGGGCCGTGCAGATGAACACGATCGTCTTCCACCCGTGGGCCTCGCTGGCAGCCGACACCGACAACCCGGTGGAGCTGCGCATCGATCTGGATCCGCAGCCGGGAACCGGCATCGCTGAGGCGGTCGCCGCCGCGCACGGGCTGCGTGCCGTGCTGCAGGAGGCGGGCCTGGAGCCGTTCATCAAGACCAGCGGCAATCGTGGCCTGCACGTGTTCTGCCCGATCGTGCCGGAGTGGGAGTTCCTCACGGTGCGGCACGCGGTGATCGCCGCCGGTCGAGAGCTGGAGCGGCGGATGCCGGATGCCGTCACGATGAGCTGGTGGAAGGAGGAGCGCGGCGAGCGCATCTTCGTCGACTTCAATCAGGCCAACCGCGACCGCACGATGGCCGGCGCCTACAGCCCGCGCGCGAAGGTCGGGGCACCCGTGTCCACGCCGCTGGAGTGGGACGAGCTCGATGACGTCGACCCGACGCGCTTCACCGTGCGTACGGTTCCCGCGCGGCTGGCGGATGTCGGCGACCCCTGGGCGCGGATGCAGGATGCTCCTGGACGCATCGACACGCTGCTGGAGTGGTGGGAGCGCGATGTCGAGAACGGACTGGGAGAGCTGTCGTTCCCGCCCGAGTTCCCGAAGATGCCCGGCGAGCCGCCGCGCGTGCAGCCCAGCAAGTTGGTCGCCGAGAACTGGGACGCGGAGGGCAACCGGGTGGAGGAGTGATCAGGCCCTGCCCTGCTGACCCGCAGCAAAGCCCGTCTATGTGGCGCAAACCGCCCTGAAAACACGCGGATCAGGGCAGTTTGCGCCACATAGACGGGTTCTCAGATCAGGACGTCGGCGAGGTCGTAGCCGGCGACCGTGTCGAGCTGGTCGTAGGTGCACGATGATGCGTCGCGGTCGGGGCGCCAGCGCTCGAACTGCACCGTGTGCCGGAAGCGCGCGCCCTCGAGCTGGTCGTAGCGCACCTCGAGCACGAGCTCGGGACGCAACCGCACGAACGACACGTCCTTCGCGCCGGTGAATCTCGAGCGCTCGCCCTCACCAGTGACCGCAGCCCCGCTCTCGTCGCGCTCCACGAGCGGATCCAGATCCTCGACGAGCCGCGCCCGCTGCGCATCCGTCCACGCAGCGACCCCACCCACCTGCCGCAGCACGCCCTTCTCGTCGTACAGCCCGACGAGCAGCGAGCCGACCCCGGATCCGCTCTTGTGCACCCGGTAGCCGAGCGCCACGACATCCGCGGTGCGGGCGTGCTTGATCTTGATCAGCGCGCGCTTGCCGGGCGCATACGGGTCGTCCAGCAGCTTGGCGACCACACCGTCGAGACCTGCTCCCTCGAACTCGGCGAGCCAGCGGCGGGCGAGCTCGGGGTCCTCGGTCGTGCGGGTGAGATGCAGGGGCGTGCGGGCATCTGCCAGCATCCGCTCGAGGCGTGCGCGGCGGTCGCGGAACGGATGCTGCTGCAGATCCTCGTCGCCGTCCGCGAGCAGGTCGAAGGCGATGAACATCGCCGGCGTCTCGGCCGCGAGCTTCGCCACACGCGAGGCCGCCGGATGGATGCGCTGGCTCAGCGCCTCCCAGTCCAGGCGCTGCGCACCGGCGGGTCCGGTCGCCACGACGATCTCGCCGTCCAGCAGGCACGGCCCGGGCAGGATCTCGGCGAGCTGCTCGACGAGCTCGGGGAAGTACCGGGTCAGCGGTTTCGCGCCACGCGACCCGATCTCCAGCGTCTCGCCGTCCCAGGCGATCAGTCCACGGAACCCGTCCCATTTGGGCTCGTACAGCATCGGCTTCTTCGCGGGCTCGGGGACGGATGCGGCCGCCTTGGCGAGCATCGGCGCGGGGATGGAGTACATGCTCCCATTACAGCCGCAGAGCCCCTCCATTTGTACCGTACGTTGCGAAAAGCCCGCGAAAGTCTGCGTAAGGCACAGACAGACGGGCTTCAGAAGAGGTCGGGGAGTTCGTGGGGGAGGCGGGCGTCGCGGAGTGCGGTGCGGGCGGCGAGCCAGCCGGGTGTCCCGGACACACCGGGACCGGGCGGAGTGGAGGCGGACGCCAGGTACACGCCGCGCATCGGCGTGCGCCAGGGGGTCGGCGAGATCACCGGACGGCGCACCGCCTGGAGCATCGTGAACTCGCCGCCGAAGACGTCGCCGCCGATCTCTGCCGGATTGAGCATCTCGCGCGCCGACGCCGGAACGGCACGGCTCGCCAGCACCCGGTCGCGGAATCCCGGAGCGAAGCGCTCGACCTGGCGGGTGACCAGCTCGGTGGCATCCAGATCCGATCCCCGCGGCACATGGATGTACGCCCACAGCGCGCTCCTGCCCGCGGGCGCGCGGGTCTCATCGAGCACCGACGGCTGCACGGCCAGCACG
>JBARWR010000281.1:0-1711 GCA_049646915.1 Microbacterium sp. | reverse complement strand
GCATCCGCTCGCCCAGTGGGCGCGGCTCGTGCGCACCCCGTCCGACGGCGACTGGCGCACCCGGAACGCGCCCGACGGCCGCGAGTTCACCTCCCCCGAGGAGGGATCGATGCCACCCGAACTGCTGGCATCCGTCGCCCATCACCTCGTCGCGCACACCGGGACTCCGGATGCCGGTTTCGCGGCGCTCTGGGAAGGCTGGGGCGGCCTGCTCGGATTCCTGGGCCACTCGCCGTCACGCGCGTTCCTCACTTTCTCCGACGAACCCGCGCACGAGCAGATGCTGCAGCGCAGCATCCACAACCCCTTCGAGAACGCCTTCCGCAAGCGCACCTGGCAGCAGGGCATCCTCTCCCGCGAGATCTCCGAGGGCGCCCGCTTGCAGCTGCCCGGCCGCAACCACGTGCTCTTCTCCGCCCCGCCGCGAGCGTTCGCCGATCCGGGCTGGATCCTCGACGCGCCCTGGCGCGATGCGGAGGCCGAGCAGCACGGCTTCGCGCCGTCGGCGCAGCATCCGAGCCTGCTCTGGCCGGACGATCACGCCTGGGTGCTGGTCAGCGAGCTCGACTACGACTCGACCATCGTCGCGGGCTCCACTGAGCTGGTCCAGGCGATCTGCGCGGACCCCGGGATCGAGGCGCTGCCGCTGCCCGAGAATGCCGACCTGACCTGGACGGCCGATGAGGTGAACCGATGACGAACCCCGCACCCGCGCAGATCTACCCCTTCGACACGCGCCCGCTCACCGAGCCCGTCGACCCCCGCGCGATCGGCGATTTCTGGCGTCTGATCAAGTCGACGCATCGTACCTCGGCGACCAACATCGTGATCTGGGTGGTCATCGGCATCATCTTCGCCACAATCGCCGTGCCGATGATCGGCTTCACGGTGTTCAGTCTGATCGCCCTGCGTGAATCGGGCCCCGTCGGCTTCGTGTTCACCCTGCCGATGCTCGTCATCGTCGCGATCGCCGCGATCGGCATCCCGCTCGGCATCAGTTCCGCTCGACGCAAGCGCACGACGGCCTACCGGCTCGCCCGCTTCGCCGCCGCGAACGGGATGGCGTACGAGCACCTGGTGGAGAATCCCCCACTGCCGGGAATGATCTTCCAGCAGGGCTCCGCCCGTGCCGCATCCGAACTGGTGCGCGGCTATGAGCCGCGCTTCGTCGAGTTCGGCAACTACACCTACACGACCGGATCCGGCAAGAATCGCTCCGTCCATCGCTGGGGCTATGTGGCCGTCAAGCTCGACGTGCCGTTGCCGAACATCGTGCTCGACGCGCTCGGCAACAACACCCTGGGCACCAATCTGCCCGCGTCGTTCTCACGCGACCAGCGCCTCTCGCTCGAGGGTGACTTCGACCGGTACTTCACGCTCTACTGCCCGCGCGGCTACGAGGCCGACGCGCTGTACCTGTTCACGCCCGACATCATGGCGCGCTTCATCGATCACGCCGCGCAGCTCGATGTGGAGATCGTCGACGACTGGATGTTCCTGTACATGCAGCGTCCGGCCTCGACGACGGATGCCGCGACCTGGGCCTGGCTGTTCGGCACCGTCGGTGCGCTGATGACCAAGTTCGACCAGTGGGCGCGCTGGCGCGACGACCGGCTGCGCCAGGCACAGGCGCAGGCGACGCAGGCGCAGCCCGCACCTCCTGCTCCCTCGCTGCCTGCGGGTGCTCCGGTGCCACCTCCGGGAGTGACTC
>JBARWR010000280.1:0-5625 GCA_049646915.1 Microbacterium sp. | reverse complement strand
GCGGTGCATGGCGCGGCCGACGCGGATGGCATCGGCGCCGTCGTCGTACGCGGCACCCGCGCCGCCGTGGCCGTGGATGTCGATGAAGCCCGGCGTCAGGATGGCATCCGGACCCGCCACTGCGGTGGCATCGACTACCTCGTCGGCAGGGGTCCAGTCGCCGCCCGTGCCGCGAGCGACGACCACGCCGTCCTCGAAACGCACCCAGCCGTTCTCGGTGATCGAGCCGTCACCGTCGACGATGCGGGCCGAATGGACGACCCGTGATCCGCGGAAGTCGGTGGTCGGGTTCATCGGTCGCTCCAGACGATCTCGGGGGTGGGGTGGAATCGGATGCCGTCGGCGCGCCACAGCGGCGCCATTCGCCCCAGTCTCTCGCCGAACGACCCGCTGCCGCGACCTTCGGGTGCTGACCAGGCGAGTTCGGCGATCGCAGCGATCCGCGGGAACATCAGCTGCTCGGCATCCGCAAGGCTGCTGACCGTCTCGGTCCACAGCGGCGCCTCGACGCCTGCGGTCGCGTCTGCACTCACATTCAGAACGGTGCCGGGATCCCAGTCGCGGGCGCGTCGCACGTCGACGATGCCCGCCCAGGCGAGGCCGAGCGGGAATTCCGCGGTGGGCTTCATGTCGAGATAGGCCGCGTCGCTGGGAGAGAGGATGAGAGCCCCGCCGCGCTCCACGAATCGGCCCGCGTGCGCGGCGTGCGTCGGATCGGGATCGAGGGAACCCCAGTACTGGCCGACCGTGCCCGGCGCCACATCCGCCGCACCGGCCTCGTGCCAGGCGATGGGCCGCTTGCCCAGGCCGGTGGCGATCTCGGTGGCGCGCCCGATGAAGTACGCGAAGTCCTCCGCCGAAGTGCCGAGCGACTCGTCGCCGCCGATGTGCAGGTACGGTCCAGGGGTCATCTCCGCGAGCTCGGCGAGCACGTCCCGGATGAAGTCGTAGGTGCGCTCGTCGCGGATGCGCAGGCTGGAATGCCCCACGCCCCAGCCGGTGTACGGAACGCCGGCCTGCGGCAGCGCCTGGTTCAACCGCCGGGAATCGTCGAGCAGATGCTCGTTCATGACCGGGTCCTCGACGAGCTCCGGGTAGGCGAGTCCGATCGCGTGCGTGTGGCCGGGCATGTCGATCTCGGGGACGATCGTGACGTGTCGGGATGCCGCGTGCGCGACGATCGCGCGGTAGTCGTCCTTGCTGTAGCAGCCGCCGCCGGCGAGCGATCTATCTCCGGTCGCGCTCGCCGTGGATGAGCGCTCCGACAGCAGCGGCCAGGAGTCGATGTGGATGCGCCAGCCCTGGTCGTCGCTGAGATGCAGGTGCAGATGGTTGAACTTCAGCGCGGAGATCCGGTCGATGACGGTCTTCACCTCGTCGACGGAGAAGAAGTGCCGTGCCACGTCGAGCATGACCCCGCGGTAGCCGAAGCGCGGAGCATCCGTGATGCGGGTGTGCGGCCAGCCCCAGCCGCCGTCCTCGTCCTGGCGGAGCAGCTGCATCAGAGTCTGGATGCCGTAGGACAGCCCCGCGGCATCCGTGCCGGTGATCTCCACGCGGTCGGCGACGGTGAGGACGTAACCCTCCGCGGGGGCGACAGTGTGATCGATGCGCAGGGCGATGCCGTCTGCGGTCTCGGCATCGGTCAGTCGGATGCCGGTGCGCCGATCGATCGCGTCGATGAGCAGCGTCACCGCGGCGGGGTCGCCGTGCACGCTCAGGGCGCCTGACAGAGGCAGCATCCCGTCCTCGACGGTGCTCGACAGGGGCGCGGGAATCACCGGCAGGGGAAGAGGAAGGACCATGAACAAAATCTACACTGAGCGTCCGTCCGCATCCGCTAAGCTTTTCCCGTCGCGACTGGCGTCTGGGTGGGCAACCACCGGGGAGCGGCCTCATAGCATTCGACCGCGCGCCTGGGCCGATGAGGAACACCCCCTTTCCCCGTGTGAACAGGAGATCGCCATGACCGACCGCTACTTCAATGCCCCGCTTGCCGAGGTGGACCCCGAGATCGCCGAGGTGCTCGAGCGCGAGCTGAACCGCCAGCGCACGTACCTCGAGATGATCGCATCCGAGAACTTCGTGCCCGTCTCGGTCCTGCAGTCGCAGGGTTCGGTGCTCACGAACAAGTACGCCGAGGGCTACCCGGGCCGTCGCTACTACGGCGGATGCGAAGAGGTCGATGTCGCGGAGTCGCTGGCCATCGAGCGGGCCAAGTCGCTGTTCGGCTCCGAGTTCGCCAACGTGCAGCCGCACTCCGGCGCCAGCGCCAACGCTGCGGTGCTGCACGCCATCGCCCGCCCCGGCGACACGCTGCTCGGCCTGTCTCTCGACCAGGGCGGCCACCTCACGCACGGCATGAAGATCAACTTCTCCGGCCGGCTCTACAACATCGTCGCCTACGGCGTGAACCCCGAGACCTCGACGATCGACATGGACGAGGTGCGCGCGCTCGCGATCGAGCACAAGCCCAAGGTCATCATCGCGGGCTGGTCGGCGTACCCCCGCCAGCTCGACTTCGCCGCCTTCCGCGCCATCGCCGACGAGGTCGGCGCGCTGCTGTGGGTGGACATGGCGCACTTCGCGGGTCTCGTCGCCGCGGGCCTGCACCCGAACCCGGTGCCGCACGCCCATGTCGTCTCCTCGACCGTCCACAAGACGATCGGCGGCCCGCGCTCGGGCTTCATCCTGACCAACGACGCCGACATCGCCAAGAAGATCAACTCGGCCGTGTTCCCCGGCCAGCAGGGCGGCCCGCTCATGCACGTGATCGCGGCGAAGGCGACCGCGTTCAAGCTGGCGGCCACCCCCGAGTTCGCAGAGCGTCAGGAGCGGGTGCTGTCGGGCGCGAAGATCATCGCCGACCGCCTCTCGCAGCAGGATGTCAAGGATGCCGGCATCGCCGTGCGCTCGGGCGGCACCGATGTGCACCTGGTGCTCGTCGACCTGCGCGACGCCGAGATCGACGGCAAGCAGGCTGAGGATCTGCTGCACGAGATCCACATCACCGTGAACCGCAATGCTGTCCCGAACGACCCGCGTCCGCCGATGGTGACCTCGGGGCTGCGCATCGGCACGCCGGCGCTCGCCACCCGCGGCTTCGGCGACGCCGAGTTCACCGAGGTCGCCGACGTCATCGCCCTCGCACTTCTGCCGGGCGCCGATGTCGAGGCGCTGCGCGCCCGTGTCGCGACCCTCGCCGAGGCGTTCCCGCTGTACCCCGACCTGCAGCAGTAAGCATCCGTCCAAGACCGTCTGTGGGGCGCAAACTCACCCCTCAGCAGCGCTGAAGCAGGCGTTTGTGCCCCACAGGCGGTCTGTATGAAAGGAGCGGGTCATGACCGCGAAGATTCTCGACGGCAAGGCCGCGGCGGCGGCGATCAAGAGCGAGCTCGCCGATCGTGTCGCGGCGCTGCGCGAGCGCGGGGTGATCCCGGGCATCGCCACCGTGCTGGTCGGCGCCGATCCGGCATCCCAGCTGTACGTCGGCATGAAGCACCGCCAGTCCCAGGCGATCGGGATGAATTCCATCCAACGCGAGCTGCCGGCTGATGCCACGCAGTCCGAGGTCGAAGCCGTGATCGACGAGCTCAATGCCGACCCCGGCTGCCACGGCTACATCGTGCAGCTGCCGCTGCCGAAGCACCTCGACACGGATGCCATTCTGGAGCGCATCGATCCGGCGAAGGATGCCGACGGGCTGCATCCGACCAACCTCGGTCGCCTGGTGCTGAACGTCAACAGCCCGATCCGCACACCGCTGCCGTGCACGCCGCGCGGCGTGATCGAACTGCTGCTGCGCAACGACTACGACCTCAAGGGCAAGCACGTCGTCGTCGTCGGGCGCGGCGTGACCATCGGCCGTCCGATGGGCCTGCTGCTGACGCGCCGCGACATCAACGCCACCGTCACTCAGGTGCACACCGGCACGCCCGACATGACGCCCTACCTGCGCCAGGCCGACGTGATCGTCGCAGGTGCAGGGGTGAAGCACCTCATCCAGGGCTCCGATGTGAAGCCGGGCGCCGCGGTGCTCGATGTGGGCGTCACCCGGGAGACCGACCCGGAGACCGGAAAGTCGAAGGTCTACGGCGATGTGCACCCGGATGTCGCCGACGTGGCGGGATGGATCTCACCGAACCCCGGCGGCGTCGGACCGATGACCGTCGCGCTGCTGATGACCAATGTCGTGGAGGCCGCGGAGCGGTCGCTGAGCTGACCCCGCGCCAGACGCGGGAGGTCCGCGTCGGCCGGGAGAGGTCAGGGTGCTGCTGATTCGCTCAGCGTCCCCTTGACATCGGTGATGCGCGCATACTCGTCGAAACGGAAGGTCGCGGAGCCGGTGGCGTCGGCGACCGTCGCGGCCGAGAACGCGTCGTCCGCCCACTCCAGTCGCCAGCCTGAGAGCCGCGCGAGATCCCACACCGAGGCACGGGGGTCGCTCAGGTCGAGGTCCCAGAGGATGCGGGGGAGCGCGGACACCGCGGATGCGACCGTCAGCGGGTCCAGAGGCGCCTCCAGCAGAAGCACTGCGATCGCACCGCCGGTGTGCGCTGAGAAATACGGCGAGAGCCCGGTGATCTCGACGGCGGCGGCACCGATCGTGCGCGCGAGTGCGGCGATCCACTCCTCGAGATCATCACCCTCGTCGTCAGGGAAGGCCACCTCGCCCTGGGTGAGCTCGGAGATATCGTGCTCCTCGCCGTAGCGACGGAGCCGGTCCGTGATGCCGGTGCGATCGCCCTGCGGAAGCGCCCAGGACCACATCAGCGAGCGCGGTCCCGGCGCGATGGACGCCAGCAGGTGCGGAGTCGCGGTCAACGTGAGCGCCGGATCGTCCGTCGAGGCGAACGTGAGGGTGCCTGCGTCGAGGTCGACGTCCCAGCGATACTCGCCGAGCGCCTCCGTCGCGACGGCGAGCTGATCCTGACGGAGGGCGGTGAACAGTGCAGCGCGGTCGGCGAGGGCCCGCAGCGTCTCGAAGGTCATGCGACCAGTCTGGTCTTCGATGCTGTGCGGTGCCAAGCAGACGGCCGGGAGATCGCTATGGTCGGAGAACCAACGAGACGAAGGAGTTTCCTCCGCGTTCTGCTTCCTTCCATCCACGCACGGCGTTCTCACCTCCGGAGAACCGGGCCTCAGCGTGACCGATTCCCTGGAACGGGGGCGCTTCAGTGGCCGATCTCCGGAGTCATGGACGAGTCGGACCGGTCAGTAGCTGTCGGCGCGGGGCGTGTCGGATGCCACGATGAAACGTGATGCCAGGGCCTCGGACCCGCGGGCGAGGATCGTCACGTCGGCGCCGGCTGAGAGAAAGTCCGCCCCCGCCGCGAGGTAGCCGTCCGCCGTCGCGGGATCGAAGGCGTTCACCCCGGCCTTCTTGCCCGCCGCGTGCGCCGCCGCGAACACGTGGTGCACGGCGGCGACGACCTCGGGGTGTCCCTGCTGTCCGGGCAGGCCCATGGACGATGACAGGTCGGCAGGGCCCACCAGCACGGCATCCACTCCGTCGACGCGGGCGATCTCGGCGGCCTGCTGCACAGCATCCGCCGTCTCGATCTGCACGATCAGCGACACTGTCTGCGAGGCGTTCTGCACGTATCCTTCGACACGCCCCCAGCG
>JBARWR010000279.1:0-5490 GCA_049646915.1 Microbacterium sp. | reverse complement strand
GCCACGGCGAGCGCGGTACGACGCGCTCCCCCGGCATCCGCTTCCAGACTTCCCGCACCGCCGGATCCGCGCGCGGCGAGGGCGGGGATCCAGCCCGCGATCACCGCCCACCAGACGGTGACCTGCGTGGCACCCATGGTGCCCAGGGCACCGCGGATGCCGAACTGGCCGGCCCAGGAGATGAAGCTGCCGAGATCCAGGGCCGCGCCGACCGCGAATCCGACGAGGACAGCAGAAATCCAGCCAGCCGCAAAGGTGATCCGCCCGTGCCGGGCGAACCACGACGAGATCAGCGCGAACCCGGTGACCAGCACGACGACGGTCAGCACCTGGACGAACGCCGCCCACAGCAGTGGCGATCCGAAGACGCCCCTGGACATGGGCGATGGCACGAGCTCACCCAGGGTCGCGATGCTTCCCCCGGCGCGCAGCAGCACGAACGACAACCACCCACTCGCCAGCCACAGCGCCGCGAGCACTCCTCCGCCGGTCAGACCTCTCCGCATGACACCCCTCCGCGGGCAGTCTCTCACGAGAGCGTCGTCTGCCCGCGCGGACTTCGACACACATCCTCGCTAGACTCCCGGACATGGCTGATTCCTCGTTCGACATCGTCTCCAAGGTTGATCACCAGGAGGCCGAAAACGCACTGAACCAGGCCCGCAAGGAAGTCGAGCAGCGCTACGACTTCAAGGGCACCGACGCCTCCGTCGCCTGGAGCGGCGAGCAGATCCTCATCAAGGCGAACTCCGAGGAGCGCGCCAAGGCGGTGCTCGACGTATTCCAGTCCAAGCTCATCAAGCGCGGCATCTCGCTGAAGAGCCTGGAGTCCGGCGAGCCCTTCGCCAGCGGCAAGGAGTACCGCATCGTCTCGACGATCAAGGACGGCATCTCCAGCGAGAACGCGAAGAAGATCAGCAAGATCATTCGCGATGAGGGGCCGAAGGGCGTGAAGAGCCAGATCCAGGGCGACGAACTGCGCGTGCAGTCCAAGAGCCGCGACGATCTGCAGTCCGTCATCGCCCTGCTCAAGGGCAGCGATCTGGACGTCGACCTGCAGTTCATCAACTACCGCTGAGTCCCCCGCCGCACACCCTCTTTCCCCAGCGGAACCCGACGACCGGCTAGAGTGCTTGCAATGCGGGACGTTAGGGGCGTCCCGCGCAGTGACCGTCTGGGGAATGGTGGGGATGATGGTGGACGTCGGGCGACCGCGGATGGAATTCCACGAGAAGGACACGAAGAAGCATCTGCTGGCGGAGGGGGTCTTCCGCCTGATCGGAGAGCGGATCGCCAGCGGCGTGCTGGCACCGGGAACACGCATCCGGGATGCCGACCTGGCCGGCGAGCTCGCCGTCTCACGCACACCCGTCCGCGAAGCCCTGCAACGATTGGAGCGCATCGGTCTCGTGACCATGTACCCGAGCCGTTACACCGAGGTGACCGCACTCACCCCGCAGGCCATCGAGGATGCGCACGCGTTCGCGGGCTACCAGGCGGGCATCATCGCGCGGCTGGCGTGCCCCCGCCTCACCGAGACGGATCTCACCGCACTGTCGACGCTGATCCCCGCGATCGCCGCAGCCGTCGATGACCCGGCCGCGTGCTCTCAGGCCCGCAGAGACCTGATCGGCTACCTCTCGGCGCGTTCCGGCAACACGCTGCAGCAGTCGCTGGTGGAGGAGGCGAGCATGGCGCTTGCGCGCGCGCTGAACGGCTTCGCGATCACTCCGGAGCACCGAGAGCGGCTGCTGGGCGGCTGCGCCGACCTGGAGAATGCCCTGCGCACCGGAGATGCGGATGCCGCCGAGCGCGCGTGCCGCGAGATCTACGGCGTCAGCTGAGCGAGCCCTCGACGAGATCAGGGACCCCGCCCGGCAGCATCCGCTCGTCAGCGCGAGGCGCTCCACCCGCTGACCCAGCGCTCCAACCGGCCGTACGCGTCAGCCCTGGCGGTGCGCTCCGACAGGAACACGTCGTGCAGGGCGCCCTCGATGCGCTCGATCGTCACCGACGAACCGAGCTTGAGCGCCGCGCGGGCGATGTCATCGACCACCAGCACGCTGTCGGCGCGGGTGAGCTCCTCCGACCACCGGGTCGGCACGGCGGTGCGCGCCGAGAGCAGCACGCACACCGGCGCCGTGATGCCCAGTCCATCGGAGACCCTCCGATGCCCCTGCAGGATCGCGTGCAGCCAGGCCGCGTGCACGGTCATGCTCTGCTCGGGGCGCCACGCCAGGTCAGTCTCCATCGGATCGTCGGGGTCGATGACCGCCTTCTGCGCGCGGCTGTAGAAACCCAGATCCACCTGCGGGGCGGCGTCCATGGGCCACAGCCGCGCCTGCAGCCCGACCACGGGCGCTATCGCGGCGCGGGCCGCACCCAGCTGGAACTCCAGCCAGGGCGAGTTGAGGATGAGCGCATCGACCTGCTGCGGATGCCGTGACGCCCACAGGCTGAGGATCAGCCCACCTGTGGAGTGACCGAGCAGAACGAGACGCCGCCCCGCAGCATCCCCTCGCGCGGCCAGCCCGGCCTCGATCTCAGCGTCGTACTCGCCGAGGTCCGTGATGAACCCCGGAGTCTGGCCGGGCCGCAGACTGCGCCCGTATTTACGCAGATCGAGTGCGAAGAAGCGGGCGCCGCGCGAGGTCCAGAACCTCGCGAGACGCTTCTGGAAGAAGTAGTCCGACCAGCCGTGCACGTACAGCACATCGACATCCGCCAGTGGGCGCCGATCACGCCCGAGACGCCACCAGGGTGCAGCATCCGGAAGCGCCCGCACCAGCGTCGCGACGATCTCGCCCTCGGAATCCTCCCCGAGGGGCAGCGTCAGCTGCTCGAACTCGTCACCGAGGACGTCCGCGACCCACATGACGTCACCCTATCCGGGCGCGCACTCACTCCCCGCGCGAGACGCGGAGCATCTCCTCGCGCGGCACGAGCTTCACGCGCTCGCGCTCGATCTCGTGCGCCTCACCGAGGGCGATCTCGTGCGCGTCGAGGCGGTGCCAGCCGTCCAGGTCGGTCCACTGCACGCCGCGCTCGGCGAGCAGCGCCGGAATGGCCTCGTCGGAGGGATCCTCGGGGTCCCACCATGAGCCCTGATCGTTGATCAGGTGACGCACCGTCTCCATGGCATCCGACTTGGTGTGCCCGATCAGACCGACGGGGCCGCGCTTGATCCAACCTGTGGCGTAGATGCCCGGCACACGCTGGTTGGACTTGGTCTCCAGCACCTGTCCCTCGCGGTTCGGGACGACGCCGTGCTTCTTGTCGAACGGAACGCCGGGCAGCGCCGAGCCGAAGTAGCCGATCGCACGGTAGAGCCCCTGCATGGGGACCTCGCGCAGTTCGCCGGTGCCGATCACGCCGCCGGCACCATCGGACTTCGTGCGCTCGTAGACGAGGGCGGCGACGCGTCCGTTCTCGTCCTTCTTGACCTCGACGGGGCGGGCCCAGAAGTGCATGTGCAGGCGGCGGGATGCCGTACCGCCGGCGTTGTTGACGGAGTCGAGCTTGCGCCAGGACTGCATGATGCGATCCATCACCATGACCTGCTTGTTGCTGGCGACCGCCTGCCGCGACGCCTCGTCGTAGTCGAAGTCCTCGTCGTAGACGACCATGTCGACATCGCGCAGCTCCCCGAGCTCACGCAGCTCGAGCGGGGTGAACTTCACCTGCGCGGGACCGCGGCGACCGAACACGTGCACATCCGTGATCCGGCTGGCCTTGAGGCTCTGGTAGACGTTGTCCGGCACCTCGGTGACCAGCAGGTCGTCGGCGTGCTTGGCCAGCATCCGCGACACGTCGAGGGCGACGTTCCCGTTGCCGATGACACCGACCGATTCGGCATCCAGCGTCCAATCGCGCGGCACGTCGGGGTGTCCGTCGAACCAGCTGACGTACTCGGCGGCACCGAACGAGTGATCCGCGTCGATGCCGGGGATATCGAGTGCGGAGTCGCGCACGGAACCGGTCGCGAAGATCACCGCGTTGTAGTGGCGCTTGAGGTCTTCGAGCGTGAGGTCGGTGCCGAAGTGCACGTTGCCGAACAGGCGGATGTCGCCCCGGTCGAGAACATCGCGCAGCGCGTTGATGATGCCCTTGATGCGCGGGTGGTCCGGGGCGACGCCGTAGCGGACCAGACCGTACGGGGCGGGGAGCTGCTCGAACAGGTCGATGGACACATCGAACTTCCGCTCGGCTTTGAGCAGGATATCGGCGGCGTAGATGCCAGCCGGTCCCGCCCCGACGATGGCCAGCTTGAGCTTCGTCATAGGGTTCCTTCCGTCAGCTGCTGCGATCAGCGAGAGTCTGCGCGAACCGGGTCAGCGCCTCGCGCACAGTGCCCTTCGGCAGCGGTTCGAGCGCCGAGACCGCATCAGCGGTCCAGGTGCGGGCAAGATCCATGGTGCGCTCGGTGGCCGCGTGGTCGCGCAGCTGCGCGAGCGGCCCGTCGAGGATCGCGGGATCCGCGCCCTCCGCGATGCGCGCGACACCGTCGTCGATGCGCTGGGCCAGGTCGATGTCCGTCTGGTCGGTGCCGGTCTTCAGTAGAAGCGATGGCATGGTCGGCACGCCGGCACGCAGATCGGTGCCGGGCACCTTGCCGGTCTCCTCCGCATCCGCCGACAGGTCGATCACGTCGTCGAGCAGCTGGAACGCCACCCCGACCTTCTCGCCGTACACGCGCATGGGCTCTTCGAACTCCGTCGGAGCCTCGGAGAAGATCACGCCTCCCTGCGTGGCCGCGGCGATGAGCGATCCGGTCTTGTCCGCGAGCACCTGGATGTAGAACTCGATCGGGTCGTCGTCCGGCTGGGCGCCGACGGTCTCGTGCATCTGCCCGAGTACGAGCCGCTCGAAGGTGTCGGCCTGCAGGCGCATGGCCCGCTCGCCGTAGCGCGACATGATCTGACTGGCGCGCGAGAAGAGGATGTCGCCGGTGAGGATCGCGACGTTGTTGCCCCACACGCCGTGCGCCGCGGGCACGCCCCGACGGGTGTCTGCGCCGTCCATCACGTCGTCGTGGTACAGCGAGCCGAGGTGTGTGAGCTCCAGCGCCTTGGCGATGTCGATCACGGCGGGCACGTTGCCCTCGCCCAGCTGTGCCGCCAGCAGGGTGAGTACGGGGCGGATGCGCTTGCCACCGGCCTCGTAGAGGTAGCGCGCCGCGGCATCCGCGACGGGGTCGGCGACCTTGAGCTCTTCGGACAGACCGGACTCGACCAGCTCGAGGCCCTCCTCGATGCGCGACGCGACGCGTCGGGCTGCAGGCCCGAGGAAGACGCGGTCGCTGAAGCCGAGACGGCTCGCAAGTCGCGTGCCCGGGGAAGCGGGGCTCGAAGTCACGCCCACAAGCCTACCTGCGCACGCCGGTGCCGAAGTCCGCTGGGTGCGCCCGCTGTTCCGCTGCGGATGCCGTCACGCCAGCGCATCGACGAGCGGTCGGAACTTGACGCGCGTCTCGAGCAGCTCGGACTCGGG
>JBARWR010000278.1:0-16376 GCA_049646915.1 Microbacterium sp. | reverse complement strand
TGATGTCAAGCGCGGCATGCGGCGCGCCGAAGACGGCGTCGAAGAGTTCAAGAGCGAAGCCGCGAGCACCGCCAAAGAAGCCGCAGCATCATTCGACGGATCCGCCGAATCGATCGCAGACGCATTCCAGGAGACCGCCGCGAACGCGTTCGCCGGCTTCGGCCCCGCCGGCGCGGCCGCGGGCATCGCTGTCGCCGCTGGCGCCGGTGTCATCGTCGAGCACTTCACCAAGATCAAGGAAGCCGCCGACGAGGCACGCGAGTCCGCATTCCAGATGGCGTTTGACGTCGGCGGGGCACTCGATGCCGCCGGCTACCAAGAGCGGATCAAGGCCTGGACGGAAGACACCGAGAAGCTAAAGCAGGTGCGCGAGCTCGCCGCGACGGTCGGCTGGGACGAAGTTGAGGTCATCGACGCGCTCGCTTCCGGAGGCGACAAGCTCGACAAGCTCACCGACGCATACGACGCCAACGAGAGCACGCTGCTCCGTACCAAGGGCGCGATGGACGGACTCCCCGCAATCCTCGCCGCGACCAAAGAGGGATACCTCAACGGGACACAAGCCGCCGAGCTCAACGCCCGAGCGCTGGGCCGGTATGCGCAGCAGGCCGGCGTCGCGACCGGCGAGACCGACGAACTCGGCAACGCGATCTACGCGCTGCCCGACAAGACCGAGGTCGTCGTCGATGCGAAGACCGGCCGAGCATACGAGAACGTGGACCAACTGGAAGGCAAGATCGCCGGCGTCAAGGGCAAGACCGTCGACGTGAACGTGCGCGCGAACCTCGGCGCGGCATCCGCAGCGTATGACCGGTGGATCGCCAACCACAATGGCCGGTCGATCAAGATCCACGGCCGTTTCGTTTCTCCTCCCGGATCGGATGTGTATCCCTGATGTCGATGTATATTCAGCGGCTCGAAGCCGGCGGCGAGGGCCCGTCCACGTTCCCGGCCATGGTGCTCGGGTGGGAGATGTCCCGGGCCGGTCAGTCGATCGTGCAGGACGTGATCGGTGGCGGCGTCGCGATCACGACCCTCGCATCCCGTCCCCGCTCGGGCACCCTGCGCCTGTTCTACATGTACGAGGCGTCGGCAGTCGACGCGTTCAACATGCACGCCCCGGCTGGCTCGTTCGCCCTGTCCGACCTGGACGAGCCGGGTTCGTGGCGGGAAATGCTGTACGTCGTCGGCGACGGCGGGTGCCGGATCACCCTCGACGAGGTCACCCGCCGCCGGTGGATCGTCGAGGTCGAGTACCAGGAGCTGCAACCGTCATGAGTTTCAGCTACGACACCCCATCGCATCCGATCGTCGACGTGACCATCGCCGGCATCGGCGACCCCTGGACCGAGTCCCGCCGCAACGTGGCGCAGAATCCGCGTGGCGCAGCATCCGGGAAGTATGACGAGTACTTTCCTCGCTATGGGTGGCCGCGCTCGGCCGTGAGCGGCGTGTCGGGAAACCCGCTGGGAATCCCGACGGCGATCAGACTGACGTGCCCCGGCGCACAAACGGGTGCTGGCCGAGGTATGGACATGGGCGGGAATCAGGATTCCGCCGCGCCGGGGACCACGGGTTCGTGGGTGAACTATCCCGTGACGCCGGGTGTGCCCGTCACCGTTTCAGCTTTGGTGCGGTCGAACCGCTCGGCCGCGAACACGCGCATGACGATCCGCACACACGACGGTGCGGGTGCGTGGGTTGCATCGAACTCATCAGGGCCCTCGGCACTTCTGCCAGGCGGCGTCTGGACCAGCTTCGAGCACACCTACACGCCGCCCGCGGGGTCGGCCTACATGGTCGCGCGCGTCGACCTTGGCAGCGTGGCATGGGTGGCGGGGGACACCATCGACCAGAACGGCGTGTACATCGGCTCGGTCGGCGACTACTTCGACGGCTCAACGAACCCGGACGGCGATCTTAAGCGCACCCGCTGGGTCGACCTGGTGGACAGGTCCGCATCCGTCGAGGAGGTCCGCGCGCAGGGTGACGTTCTGCGTGCGTCGGGTGGCACGGTCACCCTCGATGAGAACTACAGCCCGTACGTGTCGTCGTCGGTGATGGTGCCGCTGACGGCCCCGGACCTCGGTGAGCGGATCGACCCTCGGACGGATCAGCGGGTCACGGTCACGGTCGCTGACGAGTCGCTGGAGTTCCTACCGCCGCGCACGTTCGATCTCGGCATCCGCGATCGCACGGTCGATCACGGGCAGCAGACGCTCACGATCGAGGCGGCATCGGATGAGGCCCGCCTGCATGACACGTGCCGGCTGGCGACGACCGCTGACCGCACCGCCCGCGCGTACGAGGGCAGCCTGCGCGGCATCGTGAACTGGGCGCTGGAGAAGATCGGCGCCGAGCTCGAACCCGGCGGGCCCGACCGAGACATGACCGCCAGCTGGGATCAGACGAACCTGCATCCCAACGGGCGCGCCTTCGTGAACACGGACGGCTGGTCTCCGAAGTTCATCGGGAGCGGTGCCGGCGGGCTGATGAGATTCGGCGTGGCGGGTGAGTTCATGATCGAGGGTGCTGACCCGATGACGTTGATGATGCTGAGCGTCGCGACCGCGGCATCCGGTTTCGCCGGCCTGCGGTTCGACCCGACCGAGGCGCTCCCGATGAGACTGACCGAGGGCCGCCTATACACCGCGTCGGGGTTCCTGATGCAGGGTTCGGACACGGTGAAGACGGGGCGGATCTGGTTCGGGTTCAAGAACGATGCCGGTGAGACGATCAACTCGTTCACGGCGACCGTGCCTATTCCCCCGGGTGCGACCGTGCCCGTCAAGGTCAGCGTGACGGGTCTCGCGCCGGTGAACACGTCAACCGCTTCTATCGAGATCGGCATCGCGGACGGATTCCCCGCAGGTCGCAACATCGCCGTCACGGCGTGTGTGATCGCTGAGGGGGTACAGAACGAACGCTGGCATGACGGCGACCGGCCTGATGAGCCAGACCTGTATGTGTACGACTACACGCCGACGAGGGGCACCCCGTCAACGCGTGTGGCGCTCGATCCGCGTGAGCCGGATATGTTCAGCTGGGATCCGGGGGAGTCGCTGTTCGACTTCCTGCGCCCGTTCCTTGAGGCATCCGGCCTGCGTCTGTTCTGCGACGAGTCGCGGCGGTGGTGGCTGGTCGAGCCCGCAGCGACGGACTGGGGCGAGCTCGTCGAGGCGTTCGCGACCGGTGCCGGCGGTTACTCGGGTACTGGCAACGCGGTCGCCGGCACGGACGTCATCAGCCGTGACCGTGACGACTGGGCGACGGGTGTCGTCGTCGCGTACACGTGGCGCACCGCGAACGGTGACCGTAAGACCCAGTACGACGCCGCCGGCACACCCGGGAAAGTCGTCACGATCGAGCGGGCGACCGCCTACCCGGGCCCGGGCGCGGCCGAGGCGATCCTCGCGGCGATGAGCAAGCGCGGCCGCACCCAGTCCGCGTCCATCACCCGAGGGTTCCAAGCATCGCCCGGCTACGCGTCACGGGTGAGCCTGCCAGGCACCGACACCCAGGACGGCCGCATCCGCCGCGTCGTGCTCGAACTCGCGACCGGCAACGCCCAAATCAGCACCAACGGAACGGAGACCCCCTGATGCTTTACCCCAACGGATCCACTCGACGCCCTCGCGTGTCCAGCCCGTACGGTCCGCGCGACCCGTCTATCGGCGTGTCCGGGTTCCACTTCGGTGCGGACCTGATCGGCTTCCCGATCGTGCGCGCGGCGGCCGCCGGGAAGGTCACCTTCGCCGGATGGATGAACAACGCCGCTGGCAACACGGTCGTCATCGACCACGGCGACGGCGTGACGACCGTCTACATGCACAACAAGTCCTTCAAAGTGCGCGCCGGTAAGCGCGTCACGGCCGGCCAGCCGATCGCCGAGATGGGCTCCACCGGCAACGCGTCCGGCCTGTGCAGTCACTTCGAGGTGCGCGTCAAAGGCCGCCACGTCGACCCCCTCGCGTACGTCGCATCAACCATCACCACCAACACGACAGGAGACGAAGAAATGCTTCAGAACATCAAGGGCAAGGCCGGCAAGCGCTCGGGCGGCACGTGGCTGCTCAAGGACGGTCAGGCCACATTCCTCGGCCACGACCCGAAGAACACCGCACCGTACATCGAAGACGAGGGCGTGATCCGCAACCTCGCCAAGCACTACGACGGCCTGCCTGCATGACCGAGCCGCTGGAGGTCGTCGTCGCGCGCGTCGAGCAGCGCCTGATCGCTGTCGAGCGCGACGTCCGCGACATGAAGTCGCGCCGCCCGTCGTGGCCGTCCGTCGTGTCGGCGCTCGTCGCGACCGGCACGCTGTTCATCGTCCTCATGCAGATCATCTAGGAGCACATCATGACCGATCCGACTCGCGCTGACCGGCGCGCTGCCCTCATCGCCGCCGGCGCGATCGCCGACGACAACACGACCGTCGAACTCGACGCCACCGCGTACCGCCCGGACGTGTCCGAGCGGACGCGCGGCGTCGTCTACTTCACCACGCTCGCGACCGCGGCCGCGTCAGCACTCGCGTCGGGCATCGCCGGCATCTGGTTCCCCGACATCGCCGCGCAGGTCCTCGCCACGGGCGGCGTCGCGACAACCGTGATGGGCATCATCGGCGGCGGCGTCGGCGTCATCTACCGACCCGCCGCGCAGCGCTAGTCGACTAGCTCGGGGCAGTAGATCTTAGCCGTCAGGATCGCCTTCTCGGCACTGTCGTCTGCCCCGAGATCGACGCGCATCGAGTCCCACGTCTGCACGCCGTCCTCGATTGATCTGCACAGCGATGAGGCCAGCTTGACCATCGTGTCAGCGGTCTCGCCGTCACCAATGGGCGACCCCCAGATGATCTCGTAGGCGGATGCGAAGATGAATGCCGACTTCGGATCGTTTCTGAACCGCTGCCACTCGTCAGGAGCGGGTGTCACGGTCACAGTTGCGGCCGGCGTTGGCTCGGATGCATTCAGCGTGCGCAGCTGTGCCAAGGCGATCCATCCAACCCAGACAAGCACGCCGATCAGAATGGCGAGCACCGAACCGAGTACTACGATCAGTCGGTTGGAAGTCATGCCGCGAGCTTATCGCCGCCCCGGCCTGACTTCTCCGCGACCGCACGTGCGGGCAGAACCGCGAGGGCCTGCCGGCGGTCCTCATCGAGCACCTGCGTGTAGCGTTGCGTCGTCTGGAGCGACGAGTGCCGCATGAGTTCCTGGACCGCGCGGATGTTCGCACCGCGGCGAACGAGCTCGGTCCCGAAGCTGTGGCGCAGCGAGTGACCGGTCAGCCGGTCGTCGACGATGCCGGCCCGCTCGCGGGCGTCGTGCAGCAGGTCGCTCACGGACTGGCCCTTGATGTGGCCGCGGCGCCCGCCGCGCGCGGCGAACCACCATCCCGCCCCCATCGTCGGTGCAAGCTGGCGGATGACGTCGTGCAGCGGCAAGTAGTCGATCCGCCCGCCTTTGCCGAGCACTTTCAGCGTGCCGGCGTCGAGGTCGATGTCGTCGGCGTGCACGGCGGCGATCTCCGACGCACGCAGCCCCTCGTAAGCGGCGAGCAGAATCATCGCTCGAGTGCGGCGGTACGCGCCGCTGGCGAGCAGCATGTCGATCTGCGCCTGCGTGTACGGGCGCGGGCGGTGCTTCGGTACCTTCACGACCGGCAGGCGCAACGCCGGGTTATCGGGGCGGATGCCCTCGGCATGCAGGAACCCATAGAACGCGAGGAACGCCGCGCGCACGGATGCTTTCGACGACGGCGCGAGTTCGTCTCGGCCGACCTCGCGGCGCAGGTGGAACACGGTCGCCTCGCGCAGGCTCGTCTCCTGCCGACGTGCGAATCCGCTCAGGATCGACGCGCGGGTGCGGATCGTTCGCGTTGCACGATTGCCCGCGCGCTGGTACTCGGCGAACGCCTCGAGCAGATCAGTATCGGCCATGTTTCTCTTCCCCTCAGAAGACGATTGTGATTCGACCGTAGGGACTCACGCGGCGCGGGCGCGACGACCGCCGCGCCCAAGATTCGCGGACGATCCTCGGGCGCGTCGGTTCACCGCCATGCGCGATGCATCACTGCGAGCAGATCGTCGAGCACGCGCTCGACGCAACTGGAGCACACCATCGGACCCTCGTCGAGCGCCCGTTGCGTGAGGGATGAGTACGGCTCCCACATCGCCGAGCGGGCTTCGGAGCGTGTCCCGGCGAACGTGTCGTCGCAGATGTGGCAGGTCTGCGTGTTCATGCTGCTGTCCTCTCGTCTTCTCGACGAAGGGGCGTCACGATCGCCAACCGGCGGACGTTGGTACCGTAGGTCGCAGGTTCGACTCCTGTCGGGGGCACGAACGCACGAAGGGCCGCCCGGAGGGTGGCCCTTCGTGCGTTCTACACCTCCCGTGAAGCGGGGCCTCGTCGGCCAGAGGCTCGCGGCGCCGCCCTTGCTCCCAGCGGAAGCTGCCTGGACGACGGTCATGAACCAGTTCGGTCCTCGCTGTCGGGCGCCTCCTCGCCGGGGGCCTCGTGGCCGGCGTCCTCCTGGTCCGATTCCTCCTGCGCGCCGCCTTCGCCTTCCCAGCGGGCATCGGCCCGATCCTGGGAGTAGGGCTTCCCCTTGGGACGATCAGCGCCGAGCATGTCAAGCCTCCGGTTTACGGCCACGCTGCCGGACGAGCCCGAAGACGATCGTGCCCACGAACAGGATGATGCCGATGATCGCCAACCAGAAGAGTCCCTTGAGGGCGAACCCGACCACGGACAGGACGGCCCAGATGACGAGCAGAATGACGAGTACGGTCCACATGAGCCTCAAGGTACGCGTGCCGGCGACGAATAGATAGTCGTCTGACAGAGGCATCAGTCCTCGGTGAGGTTGATCATCACCCGCGGCGTGCCATCGGCATCCGTATCGAAGTCGAGAGTCCCGGAATAGGCGCTCCCGCTGATGGCTCCCTTCGCGATGAACGACGCGGCGTGCACCTGCTCACCGAGCGGATTCGAATCGATCGTGAAGCCCGCCTGCTCGAGCAGCTGCCGGTACGCCTGCGCATCCGCCGCGGCCTCACCGGGGTGGCCGAACGATGCCGACATGCCGACGGCCTTGCCGATCTTCTCCTCGGCGAACGGCATCAGCTCGGGCCAGTCCTCCGGCACTGGGAAAGGGAACTCGGCGCTTGCGGGCCGAGCGCCCTGCGGAATGACCGCGTCTGCCACAGGTGCGTCATCGGCGGAGTCCGGAGACTCCGATTCCTGCGGCGCGGTGGATGCCGGCGCGTCGCCCGAGCTCGGTGCCGGCGCATCGGACGCACAGGCGACCAGCGCAGTCGTGCTGAGGAGCAGTGCCGCAAGGCCGGCGAGGAATCGATTCATGGTGTCTCTCTGGGTGGGCGGACGGACATGGGCCGGTGGACGGACGGGACTCATCGGCAGGTGAAGTGCAGGGTTCCCGTGCCGAGGTCGGTGCCCTGGTCGTTCCAGGTCCTGGCGGTGACGAGGTGCCCGTCGCCCTCTTCTACGACGCTGAGGTCACCTCCTGTCGGCGCGCCGATGGCGAGGAACTCGTCCGTCGAATCGAACGCCTGGTCGGTTCCTATGCTGATGCGGAACTCGCCGAGCACGTCGGCATCCATCTGCATGAGACCGCCGTCGAGGTGGCTCGGCACCTCCGACCCCGCTTCGCCACCGGGTCCGGAAAGCTCCACTTCGCTGTCCTGGTACATGATGCAGCTGGTCAGGGTGAAGGTGAACTGCCTGCCGTCTATGGATGCGGTGACGGTGCCGGCATCCGTCTTCGCGTCCTGCGGGTCGTCCTGAGGCGACGCGGGCTGTTCGGCGGACGCCTGTCCCGGGGTGCGGGATACTTCCGGACCGCTCGAGCATGCGCTGAGAACGAGCAGCGTCGCGGCGGCGCAGCCGATCAGCACGGCGACGAGACCGCCACGCGGCCGGTGAAGACTAGTCATCGGTGACCTCCATCACGAGGATCTGCAGGATCTGATCGCCCTTCTCACCCAGCAGGCTGAGACTCACCGTGTGGTCGTCATCGGCATAGAGCGCGACGCGCATCTGGTCGCCCATTGCTGTGTCGCTCTCTTGGGTGAATCCCCGGGCGCCGAGCTCCTGAGCCAGGGCTTCGAAACCCGCCGGACCGTCCTGCTCGTGGTAGTGGAGCGCCCAGGTGGCGTTGCCGTCCTCAGTGTGGCGAACAGCTGTGGTGGGCTTGCGGTCCGGCAGCGGCACCGTGTCGGGGAAATCCGAGGGGACGTCTGAGCCGACACCGGGCAGCACTCCATCGGACACGCCCTTGATCGCATCCTCTGCCGTCCGGGAACTCGACCCGCTGAGCGCCTCGTCGACCAGTCTCTCGATGGGGTTCGCACAGCCGTTCAGCGCAAGCGCGGTGATGAGAGCAACTGAGCACACGGCGAGCTGCATTCCCCGGCGCCGTCTGAAGCGGGCATGTCTCATTCTCGGTTCCCTCCGTGGTCCTGCACCGGCCGCACCGAAGCGGTGCGGACACAACGGTATGGACCGACGGCTAAAGCGTTCTTAACCCCTGCTTTAACTCCGGGCTATGGTGTGGCCATGCCCCAGCAGTCACGGTTCGCGCTCAACTTCTCCGGCTCCGGCACGGTCGGACAGGCCCGATACGTCACCGAGCTGCTCGCACAGCTCGATCCCTCCGAGCACGCTGTGCGGGCTCGTCTGCAGGCGATCCTGGTCTCGGCCCACGTGTTCATCGACCCGTCGGAGGCTGCAACGTGTGCTGACGCGGCCCTGACCGACGCACAGCGTGCGGGCGACGACGTCTCTCGGGCCTGGGCGCTGATCGCAGCGAGCATCGCGGACGTCTCCCCGCAGGGCGTGCATCGACGACTCGCCGACACGGCCGAAGTACTGCGAATAGCGCAGGAGACGGGGGAGTGGGAGTTCGTCCCGACTGCATATTTCCTGCACCTCAGTGCGCTCGCCGATCTCGGCATGCTGTCAGACATCGACCGCGCGCTCAGCCCGACAGGAGACTTTCTGATCGCTTTCCCGTGGCTGGCGGGCGAGCGGCACGTGGCATGGTTCCGATGTCTGCGCGCGACGATCGACGGACAGGCCGAGGTCGCAGAGAGGATCGCGGACGACGCGCTGCAACTCGCGCTTCAGAGCAGCGACCCCGACGCGCACAGCGTCTGGGTGGGTCAACTGGCGATCATCCGGTGGATGCAGGGGCGCGTCGTCGAACTGGAGCCGGCGTTTCTGCATGCCAGACAGGCGTCGCCCCACGAGCCGGTGTGGGCGGTGTCCCTCGCGTGGATGTGGTTGCGTCAAGGCCGCAGGAGCGCAGCGCGGTCGCTGATCGCGGCGCTGCCTGCGTTCGCCGACCTTCCGGTCGACCGCAACTGGCTGTCGACGGCGTGCATTCTCGCCATCGCTGCGGCCGAGCTGGATGAGACGGAGCTGGCGGCGGCAGTCGGCGCGGCGCTGGCTCCGTTCGAGGATCGGCTGGTCACGATCGGTCTCGGCGTCACCTGCTGGGGAACCGTGTCGAGGCCGCTCGCTCTCGTGGCGCGGGCCCTGGGAGACGTCGAGGGAGCCATTCGGCATTACCGGCGGGCTATCGACACGGCGGGGCGGATCGGAGCGCATCCGTGGCTGGCCGAAGCCCAGGTCGAGCTGGCCGCGATGCTGGCCGATCAGCGTGCACACGGAAGCCGTAGGGAAGCCTTCGAACTGGCCTCGGAAGCCGCCGCCACCGGTCGAGCGCTCAACCTGCACAGCATCGAGCCGGCCGCATCGAGACTGCTCGATCGCCTGAACGATGTGGATGCTGTGCATCCCGACGCCATGCCGTCCTCCGCGACGGGATCGCGACCCCGCATCGACGTGCTGGGCGCTTTCGAGGTCATCGCGCCCGATGGCACGATCGCCCGCTGGCAGTCCCGCAAGGCGCGCCAGCTGCTGAAGATCCTGGTCAGCAGGCGAGGTGTCGCGATCAGCCGGGACACCTTGATGCATCTGCTCTGGCCGGACGAAGCGCCGCAGAAGGTCTCGAACAGGTTCTCGGTGGCCGCGACGACGGTGCGGCGCGCACTGGATCCGCATCGCGAGTTCCCCTCCGACACCTACCTGCAGGTTCACGGTTCTGTCGTGAGTCTGCGCGTCGATCGCATCGACATCGACCTCGAGCGGTTCCTCGCAGAGACCGCGCGATCGCTCTCGGCACTGCCGCTCACCTCGGTCGCAGCAGGCCGAATGAGGGCGACTCTGGAGCTGCACCGAGGCGACGCGTTCGCGGACGAGCCGGAGGAATCGTGGGCGGAGCAGGCGCGCGGTGAAGTGCACGCGGCGTTCTTCGCCGCGGCCCATGCGCTCGCCGAGGCGTCTCATGCGCGGGGTGATGTCCTGACCAGGCTGGACTGCTATCGAAGCATCCTCGCCATCGACGGCTACGATCAGCGCGCACATGAGGGACTGATCGACGCGATGGAATCGATGGGAGCACATGGCCAGGCCGCCGTCGCGCGAGAGAGCTATGGTCGGAGGATGGAAGAGATCGACATAGCCGTTGATCCGTCGGCTCCGTGGCCGCCCGAGTCGGAGAGCCGAGCATGACGAAGCGCTTCAAGGTCGGAGACCACGTCACGTGGAACTCCGAGGCGGGGCACGTCAGCGGCCGCATCTCGAAGGTGCACACGTCCGACTTCGACTACAAGGGACACACGCACCGCGCGAGCGACGACGACCCCCAGTACGAGATCAAGAGCGACAAGACCGATCACGTCGCCGCACACAGGGGCAGTGCGCTGAAGCTCGTCGATGACTGACCCGGCGATCCTCACGGTCGGGCACTCGACGCATCCGCTGGAGGAGTTCCTCACGCTGCTGCAGCAGGCTGCGGTGGGGATGATCGTCGACGTACGGCGGCTGCCCGGCTCGAACCGATATCCCTGGTTCAACCAGGATGCGCTGAGCGCGAGTCTGGGCGGCCACGGCATCCGCTACGCGCATCTCGCCGAGCTCGCCGGTCGCCGCCCGATCCAGCGCGATGTCCCCGACGAGGTGAACGCGCTCTGGCGCAACCGCAGCTTTCACAATTACGCCGACTACGCGATGGGCACGCAGTTCTCGCACAGCCTCGAAGCGCTCATCGAGCGGGCCGACCCGCAGCATCCGCCCGCCGTGATGTGCTCGGAGGCGGTCTGGTGGCGGTGTCACCGACGCCTCATCGCCGATCATCTGATCGCACGCGGCCTCTCCGTCGGTCACCTCATGCCCGACGGGCGGATCGCCGACGCCGAGCTCACGCCGGGAGCCGTCGCCCGTGACGGCGGGGTGCAATACCCGGCGGCTACTTGGCAGGCTTCGGCCGGCTCCCGTCGGCAGCAGTGACCGGTGCGGTGCTGAATCGCTCGAGCGCCTCGAAGACCTTCTGCGCCAGGTACTCGTGCCCGGCGTTGGTGGGGTGCTTCCGACCCGCGCCGACGTCGATCAGCCGCAGGTAGTTCTCGGGCGTGATCCACTTCTCGTGCACGGGGGAGATGTACCACCAGGCACGCTCGGCGGCCAGAACCGACAGATCGTGATCGATCCGCGCGGTCGTCGCTCCGACGGGCAGCTCGTGCGGGGCTGGACCCAGCACGACGATCGGAACATCGGGGTACTTGTCCGTCAGGGCATCCCAGGCGGCCTTCACCGCTGGGGGGAACTCCGCCGCATTCTCGCGCCGGTCGTTGATGGATCCCTGGATGATGATGAGATCCGGGGCGATCGCGGCATCCAGCTCCCGGATCCGTGTCAGATAGTCGGGGCCGTCGAGACCGGGCTTCTGATACCCGCTGCCCCGCACGCCGTCGACGATGGTCTCGCCGTGGATCAGATCCGCCAGCAGGTACGCGTATCCGCGGGTCGGAGGAGTCGCCGCTGAACCGTACGTCCACGAATCACCGAACACGAGCACCCTCGGATGCTCGGGCAGAGCCAACGCGGCGGGGGAGATGCCATCCTGCCCGGCCGCGATCGGGGCGGTCTCGGCCGGCGGCATCCAGGGCCGCGCGATCCCCAGGAAGACGGTCAGCGCGACCGCCAGAGCGCCCACGACCACGAGGGCCGTGCGGCGCCGTCGGGTCGGCTGGTGCAGGGGCATGGGACGAGAGTAGGTCATCGCGAGCCGGATGCGAATTCCGCCGCGGCTCGCACGCAGAACTCCCCTCCGGCGCGGGCGCGGAGGGGAGTTCTGACGGGCACGGGATGCTACTTCGAGGTGCCCTGGGACACGGATCCCTGCAGCTGGCGCTGGAACAGGATGTAGACGATCAGGACCGGGATGATGGTGATCATCACGGCGGCGAACATCTGACCGAAGTCGAGGGCATAGCCCGCCGACGAGGCATATGCCGCCATGCCCTGCGAGAGCACGTAGTTGTCCTTGTCGGAGTTCAGCGAGATCGGCAGCAGGAACTGGTTCCACAGGCCCAGGAAGTTCATGATCGCCACCGCGGCCATCCCCGGCTTCGCCATCGGCAGCATCACCTGGAAGAACGTGCGCCACTCGCTGGCTCCGTCCACATACGCCGCCTCCTGGATCTCGTAGGGCAGCGACTTGAAGAACGAGAACAGGAAGAACACGGTGAACGGCAGGGCGAACGCGACGTACGTGACGATCAGGCCCGGAAGGGAGTTCAGCAGCCCCATCCCCTGCAGGATGAAGAACAGCGGCACGATGGCGAGAAACACCGGGAAGGTGAGTCCGGCCAGCATCAGGTAGTAGATGAGGCGGCTGCCGGGGAGGGAGAATCGCGCCAGCACGTAGGCGCACATGGCGCCCAGCACCATGACCGACACGAGCGAGACGCCCACGACGATGATCGTGTTCACGAACATCTGGCCGAAGGCGTTGTCTACCCAGGCGCTGATGTAGTTGTCGAAGTTCCACTCCGCCGGCAGTCCGAACGGAGAGGCGAAGATCTCCTTGGTCGTCTTGAACGAGCCGATCAGAGTCCACAGCATGGGCAGGATGACGACGAGAGACCAGATGGCCATCACGACATGGGATGTGCCCCCGACCACCTTGTCGCTGGTTGTGGACTTCGTGGTGCGGGAGTGCTGACCCGGGCGCGACTTGGGATCGACAGTGACAGCAGCGCGCGTCTGGATGCTCATGCGCGACCTCCTTCGTCTTTGCCGCCGATGAGGCGGAACAGGCCGATGACGAGCGCCGCGAACAGCAGGGTGATCACGGCGAGGACGACGCCCATCGCGGTGGCGAGGCCGAACTGGCCCTTCTCGAAGGCGGTGCGGAACAGGTACTGGCTCATCACCAGTGTGCTGTTGCCGGGGCCTCCCGTGGAATTGAGCCCAGCCATGTAGACGAACGCATCCAGAGCCATGATCCCCAGGTAGATGTACGCCGTCTGCACATTGTCGCGGATCTGCGGCAGCACGATCGAGGTGACGGTGCGGAATCGACCGGCACCGTCGATGCGGGCGGCCTCGAGCGTCTCGGCAGGGATGCCCTTGATGGCGGCGATGAAGAGGATCATGTAGAAGCCGACCATGCTCCAGACGATCACGAAGATGGTCGCGCCCATGGCTGTGCGTTCGTCGCCCAGCCATGACGGTTGGTCGCTGACGCCGAGGAGCCCCAGCACGCCGTTGAGGAGGCCGCCACTGGGCGTGTAGATCATGTTCCACAGGATCGCGATGACGATTGCGGGGATGACATAGGGGAAGAACGAGATGACGCGGTAGAAGCTCGAGCCCTTCAGCCCGCGGACCTGTCCATGACTCGGTCCGCCGACGGTGATCATGCTCGCGAAGATGAGGGCGATCACGATCGTGATCAACGGCACGACGATGGCGAGCACGACGTTGTTGAGCATCGCCTGCAGGAAAGTGGAATCGTGGAACAGCTTGACGAAGTTGTCGATGCCGATGAAATCCATCGTGTCCGAGAAGCCGGTCCAGTTCGTCATCGCGTAGTACAGCGCCTGTACGAACGGCGAGATCACGAAGATCAGGAAGATCGCCAATGGCAGGCCGAGGAACACTGCCAGGAAGGAGACGTAGTCGAAGGTCAGCTTGCGCCGCCCGAGGCGGGACGGCTTGCGCCGCCCCGCCTTGGCTGCGGTGACCGCGGCCGTCTCAAGCCCCGGTCCACCGCTGACGGTGGAATAGCTCACTTGATCTCGATCTTCTCGATGGAGCTGTCGTTGCGGATCTTGTCCACGAGCCCCTGCAGCTGCTTCGTGATCTCGGCGACGGTCATCTTGCCGTCCAGGAACGAGTTCCAGATCGGCAGCTGATCGCTGTTCATGCCGTACAGGTTGGTCGACATGATCGTGAACATTCCCGAGCCCGCCGCGGCGATCATCTCGACCTGCGAGACGAGCGCGGTCGAACCGAAGCCGTCCGGCGGCACGATGTCCTTGACGACGGTGGGGGCGAGCTTCTCCTTGGAGAACGCCGTGGCCGAGTCCTTGGACAGCATGGTGCGCAGCAGTTCCTTGCCGCCATCGGGGTTCTTCGACTTGCTGGGCACGATGAACGGCTCGCCGGCCTCTGCGCGCATGTAGCCCGCAGGGGTGGTCGCGTTGTCGTCGAACGGCATCTCGCGCACACCCTTCATCTGGAAGTTGTCTGCCGTGGTCTTCTTCATCTCGTTCTCGATCCACGAGCCCGAGGGGTAGAGCAGCGCCTCCTGGTCGAGGCTCCACTGCGCCTGCGCCTGGGTGAACTGCGTGCCGCCGCCGCCGGGCTTGACATAGCCCGCCTGGATGAGGTCGTGCAGCTCGGTGAGGATGGCCTGGAGAGTGGGGTGCGACCAGCAGTTCTCCTCCAGGTTCTCCAGCGGGAGCCGGACGTCGTCGCCGGACTGGATGACCGCCGAGTCGATGACGAACGTCTGGTAGTACGTCGCGGCCTCCTTGCCCCAGAGGAACAGGTACTTGCCCTTCTCCTTTGCGGCGGCTCCGAGTGCCTTGAGATCCTTCCATGTCTTCGGCGGCGTCCATCCGTTCGCCTCGAACAGGCTGCCGGAGTACCACAGGCCGTAGGTTGTGAACACGTAGTTGATCGCAGCGAACTTGTCGCCGAACGTGCCGGGCGCCTTCACACCGTCGAACAGCGTGTCGGCGATCTTCTTGCCCTCGAGGTTGTTCGACTCGAGCACGTCGCTGAGGTCCTCGAGCTGCTCGAGGATCGTGTTCCAGCCGATCGAGTTGGCACCCGAGTTGTCGATGAGGTCCGGCGGGTTACCGCCGACGAAGCGGGGCTGCAGTTCCTGGGCGATCTTGGTCGAGGACGAGACCTTGATGGACACGCCGCCGAGCTTCTTGTTGCCCTCCATGATCTTCGCGGCGTTCTCGACGTAGTCGATGCCGTAGCCGCCGTCGAAGATGACGGCGTCGACCTTCGAGTTCGCTGCCACGCCGAATGGGTTGTCGGCGGAGACATCGCCCGCGGGCTTGTCACCACCTCCTCCGCCGCCTGACGGCGCGGCGCACGAGGCGAGAGTGGCGCCGAACGGCAGCAGCAGCGCAGCTGTGGCCGCGCCGCGCAGCAGGTTGCGCCGGCTGATGGATGCGTCGTTGAGTTCCATCTTCATACCTTCCGTAGTGATCTGTTCGGTGTTTGGGTGTCGGGTCCTTCGACGAGCTCAGGGACCCAGGGTGAGCTCGAAGGATCAAGCTCCCCGTCGGATGCGGCCCGCATAGCGGTCCTCAAGGACGGAGTTGTGGTCATCGCCGCCGGGGATGTTGGCGGAGATGTACATCGGGGGAGTGTCGCCGCGTTCGGCGATGGTGCGCGCGACGCCGAGTGTCAGCAGCTGCGCGATGAAAGCGGCGGTGATCGACGAGATCGCACCGGCGCCGATGCCGTCGCCGACCTCGAGCGTGGCGTCGCCGTACGGCGCGAGGTTGTCGATGACGACGTCTGCGATCTCGCTGAGGCGCCTGCCGCTCGGGTGCTTCGGCTCGACGCGAGAGGTGTGCTCCAGGCTGGTCACCGCGATGACGCGGTGACCGTGCTCCTGCGCCCACAGCGCCGTGCCGACGATCGAGCCGTTGACGCCGGAGTTCGAGGCGATCAGGAACACGTCGGCGTCATTGACCGGCACTGTCGACATCAGTTCGTCGACGACCCACGGTTCGCGCTCGAGCGAACCCGTCAGCACGTCGACATCGCGGTCACCGTGCATGACGATGTCACGCAGCGCGAAGCGGTTGGTCGGGATGAGGCCGCCGGCGCGTCCGGCGATCTCCATCGCGAAGGCCTCGGAGTGGCCTGTGCCGAATGCCTGGATGACACCGCCGCCGTCCAGTGCTTCGACCATCAGCGCGATGGCGGGATCGAGCGCGCCGGCCTCGGCGTCGGCGGCGAGCCGCTGCAGCC
>JBARWR010000277.1:0-11928 GCA_049646915.1 Microbacterium sp. | reverse complement strand
CCGCTGCTCCCCCACCCGCCAGGCCCAGCAGCCCGCGCCTGCTCAGCCCCGGGCGCGGGTGCTGGGCCGCGGTGTCATCGCTCATCAGGCCGTGCCCGTCAGGAGAGTGCCGTGCCGGTCAGCTGGGACAGCGGCTCGGCCAGCGCGTTGATGAGGTCCACGAGCCCGCGCTTGTCCGCATCCGTCAGCTCCGTGAACGGCACGAAGCCGGAATCCAGCGTCCCGTGCTCGGCGAGTGAGGTCTCCAGGTCCTCGTATCCGGTCGCGATCTCCTTGACCAGCGCGGCACCGTCATCGCCCTTGCCCGCCACGAAGTCGCTGACCAGCGAGAACGCCATCTTCGAGCCCTCCACGTTCGCGGCGAAGTCATAGAGGTCGGTGTGCGACCACCAGTCCTCCTCGCCGGTGATCTTGCCCGTGGCGACCTCGTCGAGCAGCGCGACGGCGCCGTTGGAGATACCCGCGATGCCCTGGTCGTTCAGCGCGGTGATGAAGTCCTTCGAGTGCACGTAGTCGTAGAGCTCCTGCACGTCGGCGATCAGCAGGTCGCCGAACTCACCGCGCTCCTCGGCTGTCGACGGTGCCCAGTCCCGCCACGCCGGCGTGGCATCGTCGGCGTTCAGGGCATCCTTCGCGGGAACCCACAGGTCCTTCTCGATGCGGTGGAAGCCGGTCCAGTCCAGGCCCTCGGCGACGGCATCGACCTCGCGGTAGTCGATGCGCGGGTCGAGGTCGCCGAGCGCCTCGGCGACGGGTTCGATGCGCTCGTAGTACGCACGGGTGTTCGGGAAGAGCTCACGGGCCTTCTCATCGTCGCCCGCGGTGTACGCGGCGACGAGATCCTCGACGGCGGGCACCAGGTTGCCGACCTGATCCTTGACGAAGGCGGCGTACAGATCGACGGCCTTCTGCTTCTGCTCGGCGTCGGGTCCGTCGATGGACACCTTGTCGCCGCTCACCGCGAAGGCCGCCTTACCGACGCCCTCGCCGATCATCCCGGGCTTGCATACGGTGAAGTAGTCGCCGGGCTGGGCGATGACCGTCAGGGTTCGCGAGGCCGCCGGCGCGATGTTCTCGACCTCTCCCACGATGCGCAGGCCATCCGAGGCCAGCAGGTAGAACTCGGTGATCTGGTCTCCGCTGTTGGCGATGTCGAAGGTGAGCGTGCCGCTCTTCGCCGTGTCCGCTGAGACGGTGCACGCGTCGTCGGTCGACGTCACGGTGAACGTCGCCGACGGGTCGGCTGCGGTCTTGGCGACGCACCCGGTGAGCGCGATGGCTGCGACGGCGAGTGCCGCAGCAAGACGGAGAGGACGGATGGCGTTGGTCATGCTGCTCCCGATGACGAAGAGGTGAGGGACGGAGGATGTGCGGCCGCACCTGCGGGCGCACGATGAGGACGAGGGCGGGCGCGGCGGACGCCGCGCAGGAAGAAGGCGCCGACGACGACGATGTAGAGGCTCCAGGCGACGACCTGCAGCCAGGTCATGTGCGGCATGAAGCCGACGATCGCCTGCAGCAGCACGGCCCAGACACCCGCCGGAGCGATCACGGCGCTCACATCGAAAGCCCAGCCGAAGGGGAAGCCCGCCCATCCCGTGAGCACGACACCGGTCACGGCATCGACGGGCGCTGCGGCGCTGAACGGACCGGGTACGACGCCGGCCTCCTGCAGGTCCATGATCGCGTACGCGAGAACCCCGGCCGCGACGATGACGAGGAATCCGCCCGTCCAGGTGAAGAAGCGACCGAGATCGAGCCGCAGTGCGCCGCGGGCGAGCAGCCAGCCTGCGATGACGGCGACGACGAGGCCGAGGGCGGCGCCGAGGAGCACGGAGGGGTCGCTGCCGAACGTCTGCGACATCGACCAGAGAAGCAGCGTCGTCTCGATCCCCTCGCGAGCGACCGAGACGAATCCGACGACGACCAGCGCCCACACGGTGCCGTTCTCCAGTGCGCGGTCGATGCCGCCCTGGAGCGTGGCCTTCATGCTGCGCCCGGCCTTCTGCATCCAGAAGATCATCCAGGTGACCATGCCGACGGCGACCAGCGAGAACGTCCCGCCGAGGATCTCCTGCGCCTGCGAGGTCAGCGCGTAGGAGCCGAAGGTGAGGATGGCGCCGATCCCCAGAGCCAGCGCGACGGCCAGGCCGATGCCGGCCCACATCCGCGGCAGCACGTCCGCGCGGCCGATCCGGCGGAGGTAGGCGACCAGGATGCCGACGACCAGCGCGGCTTCGAGGCCTTCTCGCAGGCCGATGAGGAACGTGGCGAACACAGGCGAGGGCTCCGGAATCCGACGAAGGGGAGGTAAGGGGTGCCTTACCTAAAGAACTTTAGCATCCGGGTAATCCCGCGCAACAAATATGGCGGCCTGCCGACCCTGCGCCTACCGTCGTTCCATGGCAGACCTCACACTCCCCATCCTCGATCTCTCCCGGCTCGATCGCGGTCCGGATGAGGCGGATCGTTTTCGCGCCGACCTGCGCGCCGCGACCCGCGATGTGGGCTTCTTCTACCTGACCGGCACAGGAATCGCCCCCGAGCTGGAGCAGCGACTGCACCGTGCTGCCCGCGAGTTCTTCGCTCTTCCCGAGGCCGACAAGCTCGCCATCGAGAACGTGAACAGCCCGCACTTCCGCGGCTACACCCGCGTCGGCGGCGAGCGCACGCAGGGTGCCGTCGACTGGCGTGAGCAGATAGACATCGGTCCGGAGCGGGATGCCGTGACCGGCGGCCCTGCATTCACCCGGCTGATCGGGCCGAATCTGTGGCCGACCGCGCAGCCCGAGCTGCGCGAGGTGGTCGCGGAGTGGCATGCCGCGCTGTCGACGATCTCGCGTCGGCTGCTTCGTGCCTGGGCGCTCGCACTGGGCGCCGAGGAGAGCTACTTCGACGACCATTTCGGGGAGCCATCCACGCTGATCAAGATCGTCCGCTACCCGGGCACCGATGAGCCGCTCCCCCAGCAGGGCGTGGGCGCGCACAAGGACAGCGGTGTGCTGACACTGCTGTGGGTGGAGCCGGGGCGAGGCGGTCTGCAGGTCGAGCGCGACGGGCAGTGGGTGGATGCGCCGCCCGTGGACGGGGCGTTCGTGGTCAACATCGGCGAACTGCTCGAATACGCCACGGGCGGCTATCTGAAGGCCACCAACCACCGCGTCATCTCACCGAAGGCTCCGGAGGACCGCCTGTCGATCCCGTTCTTCTTCAACCCGGCCTTGGACTCGCAGCTGCCGCTGATCGAGCTGCCCGCGGAGCTCGCCGCGCAGGCCCGCGGCGTGACCGTCGACCCGAACAACCCGATCCACAGCCTGTACGGCGAGAACGCGCTGAAGTCGCGGCTTCGGGCGCATCCGGATGTCGCCGCCATCCACCATCCCGACCTGGTCGGCGCCTGAGTCGACTGCGCCTGAGTCAACTGCCGGAGCCGAACTCGACGATCGCCTGCAGCGCCTGCACATGAGCGCCGAACGCCCGGCGCCCGACGGCCGTGCCCCGCACCCAGGTGCGCGGTCTGGAACCCACCTGTCCCTTGCGCACGCCGACGTAGCCGGCGTGCTCGAGTGCGGAGATGGCCTTGCTGAGCGCGGAGTCCGAGACCTGCAGGATGCCGCCGAGCGTGGCGAAGTCGAGCTCGAGATCCTCCCCGAGCGCCGCCATGAGCGAGAAGCGGATCGGGCTGGCGAAGCTGTCGTCCAGACGCAGGCGGGGATGTTCGCGCCCGGGCTCGTCAGTCACCTTCCGGCTCCTTCAGCGCACCGATCACGAAGGCGAGGGCGATCAGCCCACCGGCGACGTAGCCGACGATTGTCAGCGGCAGACTCGAGTACTGCGCGAGCAGCACGAGCACGACAGTCGCTGTTCCCGCACCGGCGAAGCAGATCCACTGGAAGGGGCCCCAGGCGGTGGCGATCGCGGCTCCTCCGGTGATCGTCGCGGTGAGGAGCCAGGCCGCCAGGGCGATCATCACGATCATCATGGCGACGGCCGCGATCAGAGCCTCCGTCGCCACACTGCCCACCGCGATCCCCAGGCCGATGCCGATGCCGATCGTGGTGATCCGCACGGTGCGGGTGAACGGGGTGCGCGCGCGTCGGATCGCCTCCGAGGTCGCATGGCGCCATTCGCTACGGGCCAGCAGGGCATACAGCGCGAAGGACACGACTCCGGGGATGAGGCGGACACCCCAGGGGATGTCGACCTGGAGGAAGACCGTCGCGAGTGCGCCGATCACCATCACCGCGATCATGAGCACGACCACGGTCCGCAGCCGCTGCTCGCGCCCACGACGCTGATACCCGTACTCCTCGCGGAGCGTCATCACGAGCTGGGTCCAGATCAGGAACGGAACGATGAGCACCGCGATGTTCAGTCCCGTCGCGGGAGGAAACGCGAACATCAGGGCGACGAGGTACACACCGAACGCCGCGCCCTCGGCGAGCAGCAGCCTCGCCGCTGCTCTGCGGTCGATGAACTGCTCGCGGCGCTGCGTCACGCGCGCGGACTCGTCGAGATACGCCTGCGCGACCGCCGCAGACGGCGGGTCGAGCGGTGCGGCTCCGGACTCAGGTCGCTGCTCCATGGCATCCCCCCACGCTTTCCACTTGGAAACCCTTCTACTTTCCTAATGGAAAGTGACAGAGACGTCAAGACCCGGAGAGCGGGCCATTCAGAGACGACGAAGGCCGCCCCACACCGTGGGGCGGCCTTCTCAAGAATGTTCTGCGCGATTGAACGCTGGTGCGATTAGCGACGCAGTCCGAGACGCTCGATGAGCGAGCGGTAACGGCTGATGTCGATGTCCTGCAGGTAACCCAGCAGGCGACGACGCTGACCGACGAGCAGGAACAGCCCACGACGCGAGTGGTGGTCGTGCTTGTGCTCCTTGAGGTGCTCGGTGAGGTCCTTGATGCGCTGCGTCAGCATCGCGACCTGCACCTCGGGGGATCCGGTGTCACCGGGGTGCGTCGCGTACTCTTCCATGATCGCCTTCTTGACGTCTGCTTCCAGTGCCATAGATTCGATCCCCTCTCGGTTCGTTGCGCGGCGCCCGACGTCTGATACGTGGGCTCTCTTTATCCGCGGCCGATCAAACGGCAACCTGAACAGCTTACCAGTCTCGGTACACCCTTCGCGCCCGGTCGACCCCGCGGCCGGATAGCCTCGTCTGGTGCAGTTCTCCCGCGGTCTCCTCATCGATCTCACCCCACTCAGGACCAGTCCTGCCTTCGCGCGGATGTGGATCGGCTCGGCGCTGTCGGGCATCGGCGGCCAGCTGACGATCGTCACCGTCATGCTGCACGTGTTCGCGCTGACCGGCAGCACGTTCGCGGTGTCGATGATCGCCGTCGCCGGGCTCGTGCCGATGGTCCTCGCCGGCCTCTACGGCGGAATGCTGGCGGACGCGTTCGACCGCCGGCGGGTCGCGCTCATCTCGGCCACGATCGCTTTCGCCGCCACTGCACTGCTCGCCGCATTGACCTGGACGCACACCGAGACCATCTGGTGGCTGTATGCGCTGAGCATGATCATCGCCGCGGCGAACTCCGTCGGGATGGCCACGCGCACGGCGATCGTGCCGCGCCTGATCCCGCTGGATCAGCTGGCAGCGGCATCGGCGCTGAACGGCATCTCCTTCGGCCTGACCGTGATGGTCGGCCCGGCTGTGGCCGGCATGCTCGTCGCCCTGACGGGCTTCGGCTGGACCTACACGATCGACGTCATCCTCATGCTGTCGATGTTCCTCGGCCTGTGGACGCTTCCCGCACTGCTGCCCGAGGGCACGATCGTGCGGCCGGGGCTGGCATCCCTCGTCGACGGCTGGCGGTTCCTGCAGCGCGCAGGCAACATCCGGATGCAGTACCTGCTCGACATCACGGCGATGACCTTCGGCCAGCCGCTCGCGCTCTTCCCCGCTCTCGGAACGGTCCTGCTCGGCGGCGGTGCGATCACCACGGGCATCCTCACCGCCTCCGTCGCCGTCGGCACCTTCGCGTGCAGCCTGTTCTCGGGGCGGATCGTGCACTACCGCTGGCACGGACTCGGGATCGTGCGCGCCGTGCAGGCATACGGCGCGGCGATCGCGCTGTTCGGGGTCGTCCTGCTCGCGGGCATCTTCCTGCCCTCGGCATCCGAACACGTGCCCCACATCGCACTCATCGTCGCCGCCTGCATCGCGCTCGCGCTGTCGGGCGCGGCGGACAACGTCAGCTCGATCTACCGCAACACGATGATGCAGGCAGCGGTGCCCGACACCATGCGCGGGCGACTGCAGGGGATCTTCGTCATCGTCGTCGCCGGCGGCCCGCGCGTAGGCGCACTCTACGCGGGCGTGCTCGCCACGCTGACCAGTCTGTGGTTCCCGCCGCTGCTGGGCGGGTTCCTCGTGATCGGCGTCGCAGCGATGCTGTCCCGGCTCAGCCCGCGCTTCCGCACCTACGATGCACTGAACCCCGCGGCCTGACGCGGGTCGCGTCGGGTCGCGGGGCTCGGGAGCGGCTCAGGCCTGCAGAGCGCCCTGCAGGTCGAGGCCGATCGTGATCTCCTTGCCGACGAGCACGCCGCCGGTCTCGAGAGCGGCGTTCCAGGTAAGGCCGAAGTCCTCGCGGTTGATCACGGTCTTCGCCGATGCACCGGCCTTGTAGTTGCCGTACGGGTCCTTGCCGAAGCCGCCGAACTCGAACTCGAAGCTCACCGGCTTGGTGATGCCGCGGATGGTCAGGTCTCCGTCGACGAAGAAGTCGCCGTCCTCGATGCGGGCTCCGGTCGAGGCGAACTCCATTGTCGGGAACACCTCGGTGTCGAAGAAGTCGGCCGAGCGCAGGTGCGCGTCGCGGTTCTCATCCTGCGTGTCGATGGAGGTCACATCGACCTTGGCCTCGACCTTGGCCTCGAGGGGATTCTCGGGGGCGACCAGCGTCGCCTCCTTCATGCCGAACGTGCCGCGCACCTTCGAGATCATCATGTGGCGCACGCTGAACGTGACCTCACTGTGGGACGGGTCCAGGATCCAGGTGCCAGGACGGTAGCCGGGGATCTCGATCGACATATGGGTGCTCCTCAGGTTCAGGGCGCCGCGGTTCGCGGCGTCACAGAACAGGAACTTCTATGCACGTGAATCTATTCCCGAGAATGAAAAGACCTCCGCCCTCGAAGATCGCGAGCGGAGGTCTGTGATTCGGATGCCGGCGGTCAGCCGACGGCGACCAGGTCGATGATGAAGATCAGGGTCTTGCCGGAGAGGAAGTGGCCCGAGCCTGCAGGGCCGTAGGCCAGGTGCGGCGGGATGGTGAGTTCACGGCGACCGCCGACCTTCATGCCGGGGATGCCTTCCTGCCAGCCCTGGATCAGGCCGCGCAGCGGGAACTGGATGGTCTCACCGCGACCCCAGGACGAGTCGAACTCCTCGCCGGAGTCGTGCTCGACACCGGCGTAGTGCACGGTGACGGTGTCGCCGGGCTTCGCCTCATCGCCGTCGCCGACGATGATGTCGCGGCTGACGAGTTCGGTGGGGGCGGGTCCGGTGGGGGCGTCGAACTCGGGCTTTGTGCGATCAGTCATGTGTCCATCAAACCCCGTGCCCCGCGCACAGGTCAACGCGATCAGTCCGCTGAGCGCGAACTCCGCGTCAAGACCTCATCCGCGGTCCCCGATGTCGCGCGAGAGGCGCTGCGAGACCCATACCGGGATGAAGGAGGCCAGGATCACGACCGTTGCGACCACGTTCACGACATTGGCCTCGTTCGGTCGCGCCATCTGGTTCATGATCCACAGCGGCAGCGTGTCCACGCCAGGCGGCGCCGTGAAGATCGTCACGTACACCTCGTCGAAGCTCAGAGCGAATGCCAGGATCGCGCCGGCGACCAGCGCACTGCGGAACTGCGGGAAGGTCACCAGCCGGAACGTCTGCCATGGTGTCGCACCCAGGTCCTTCGATGCCTCCTCGAGACCGGGGTTCATCCGGCGCAGGCGCGCGAGGACATTGTTGAACACCATCACGATGCAGAACGTGCCATGGGCGATGATCATGCCCCAGAACCCCACCTGGATGCCGATGGGCTCGAGGATCTGGTTGTAGGTGTTGCTCAGCGCGACACCGGTGACGATGCCGGGCAGCGCGATGGGCAGCACCACCAGCAGGTTCACCGCGCGCTGGCCGAAGAAGCGATGACGCTGCAGGGCGAACGAGACCAGTGTGCCCAGCACGAGGGCGATCGCGGTGGCGCCGGTGGCGACCAGCACGGAGTTGAGCAGTGCGTCCCGCACCGGCTGGCTGGTGAATGCCCGCCCCCACCACTGCAGCGAGAAGCCGGTGACCGGCCAGCTCGCGATGCGCGTGGAGTTGAAGGAGTTCAGCACGACCAGCATGAGCGGAATGTACATGTAGGCCAGGATGATCGCGACGATCACTCCGAGCACGATCCGCGAGGTGCGGGACAGTCTCAGCATGCTCCGCTCACATCCTTTCGAGAGCACCGGTGCGCTGCACGCTCACCAGATAGATGACGACGAACGCGATCGGGACGAGGGAGAACGCCGCCGCCAGCGGCGGATTCAGATTGATGTTGGAGGCGATGACGCTGCCGATCATCTGCGTGTCACCGCCGACGAACTTCGCGACCAGGTAGTCGCCGAGGCTCAGCGAGAAGGTGAAGACCGATCCCGCGATGATGGCGGGCTTGATCAGCGGCAGCACCACCGTGCGGATGGTGCGCCAGGCCCCCGCCCCGAGGTCGGCGGACGCGTCGAACAGGTTGGTCGGGAGCTGACGGATCGCGGTGTACACGGGCACGGCCATGTAGGGCAGCCAGAGGTAGGTGAGGGTCACCACCACGGTGACCACGGCGAAGCCGGGCCCTTCGATGCCGAACGGTGAGAGCATCCAGTTCAGGAACCCGTTCTGCGTGAACGTGATTCGCATGGCGATCACCTTCACCAGATAGCCCGCCCAGAGCGGCAGCGTGATCGATACCGCCAGGAAGGCGCGCAGTGCGGGAGAGGCCGCTTTGGCCATGAAGATGCCCAGCGGAACGGAGATGAGGATCGCGAGCAGGGTGACGCTGAGCGCGATGCCCAGTGTGCGCAGCGAGGTGGACAGGTAGGCCGGGTTCGTGACGAGCTGCTCGAAGTTGCGCATCGTGAAGCCGGGCTTGACCTTGGAGGTGAAGGGGTCGGTGAGCCAGAACGCGGTGGTGAGCAGCATCACGAGCGAGAAGATGTAGATCCCGATGAGCCAGGTCATCGGCAGGGCCAGCAGGCCCGCGATCCGTGCACGGCGCTTCATTTCGATCCTGTCGTCGTCGAGAGGGAGGTTGGGGGGCGAGGGATCTCTCCCCCGCCCCGGTGTGGGCGGTTGCTGCGGATCAGCCCTTGACGGACGTCCAGGCGTCCGTCCACTGCTGGAAGTTGGTGCACGTCACATCGGTGCGTCCATCGATGCACTGCTCGATCGGAGTGGTCCAGAACCACACCTTCTCGAAGTACTCCTCGTTGGTGGCGTTGAAGTACTCGCAGTGCGCCTCGGCCTCTTCGCTGGTGTCGCAGAAGGCCGCGTTGGCGGGCGCCATGCCGAAGTTCATCGCGATCGCGCCGTTCACCTCGGGAGAGGACGCGTAGTCCATCCATGCGTAGGCGCAGTTCGGGTTCTTCGACTCGGCGGCCAGCATCCAGGCATCCGACCAGCCGGTCGAACCCTCTTCGGGCAGGACGCTCTTGTACTTGTCGTCCTCGGTGAGCTTGCGCAGGATCTCCCACGAAGTGCCGAGCACCGTGGTGCCCCCGGCGAAGGAGGTGATCTGCGCGGCTGGATCGGCCCAGTACTCCGAGACGATGCCACGCTGCTGCTTGAGCAGATCGACTGCCGCCTCGAGCTGCTTCTCATCCAGCGCGTACGGGTTCTCGATCCCGAGCTCGGGCTTGTGAGCCATCAGGTAGACGGCCGCGTCGGCGATGTAGATCGGCGCGTCGTAGGCGATGATCTTGCCGGCGTACGGGCTGTCCTTCTCCCAGGCGACATCCCAGCTGGTGGGCTCCTCGGTGACGACATCGCTGTCGTACTGGAGGATGTTGGCACCGCGACCGATCGGGATGCCGTAGGACTTGCCGTTGATGGTGTCGTAGATCTGCCCCTTCATCCCCTCGACGATGTCGTCGCCGAAGTGCGGGATGAACTCCAGGTTGAGCGGCTGCACGTCTCCTCCCGCGATGAGGCGCAGGCTCGCGTCTCCCGAGGCCGAGACGAGGTCGTAGTCGCCGGTGCGCATCAGCTGCACCATCTCATCACTGGTGCCCGCGATGCGCCGGTTCACGGTGCATCCGGTGTCGGCCGTGAACGCATCGGCCCAGGCCGGCTCCACGAATCCGGACCACGCGACGATGTTGACCTCCTTCTCGTTCTCGCCGAGCTCCTTCAGCATCGGCACGTCGGGCACCTCGATGGACAGTCCGCCGCCTGTGTCCTGTCCGGAGCAGCCGGTGAGCACCAGTGCCGCCGTCGCTGCGATGGCTGAGACAGCCAGAACCTTCTTCTTCATGTGATCGCTCCTTCGTGATCTCTGTGTCGGGGATGGGATGCCGCGGACGGTCCTCAGGGAAGTCGTGCGGCGTGGATCGGATTCCAGGCGACCTGAACGCGGTCGCCGCGCGCGGGTTCGGCCGTGCCCGTGAGGTCGTGCGCGTTGGGGCGCTCGGCGATGATGTCGACGCCGCCGTCGGTGCTGACCAGGTAGCGGGTGGCGGGCCCGGTGTACACCGTCTCGGTCACGATCCCTGCCAGCGCTACCTCCCCTGTGCCAGGGGTGGCATCGGCCGACAGCATCCGCACCCGCTCCGGCCGGATGCTCATCGTCAGACGCTTCCCGGTCAACTGCTCGGACAGGTCCGCATCGATGAGGTTCGAGAGGCCGAGGAAGCGTGCCACGAACGCGGTGCGGGGCTGCTCGTACACCTCTCGCGCGCTGCCGATCTGCTCGATCCGGCCGTCGTTGAACACTGCGACACGGTCGCTGAGAGTCAGCGCCTCCTCCTGGTCGTGCGTGACGAAGACGAAGGTGATGCCGACCTCGCGCTGGATCTGTTTCAGCTCGATCTGCATCTGCTCGCGCAGCTGCTTGTCCAGCGCGCCCAGCGGCTCATCCAGCAGCAGCACCTGCGGGCGCAGGATGAGGGCGCGTGCCAGAGCGATGCGCTGGCGCTGCCCGCCGGAGAGCTGGTGCGGCAGGCGGTCGGCGACGTGGTCCAGGCGCACCCGGCGCAGCGATTCCTGCACCTGCTCGATACGCGCGGACTTCCCCGCACCGCGCACCCGCAGCCCGTATCCGACGTTGTCGGCGATACTCATGTGCGGGAACAGCGCGTAGTCCTGGAACACCGTGTTCACGTCGCGTGCATGCGGCGGCGTGCGGGTGACATCGACACCGGACAGCCGAACGGTGCCTGAGGTCGCCTCCTCGAAGCCGGCGATGATGCGCAGCACCGTCGTCTTGCCGGAGCCGGACGGCCCGAGCATCGAGAGGAACTCCCCCGGTGCGACGTGCAGATCCAGATCGCGCACGGCGGTGAACTCTCCGAAGGACTTGCTCAGCCCCTGCAGCGACACGCTGCCGTGACCGGAGAGATCGCTGTCGGTGTTCTGCGCCAGCGGTGCGGGCGTCGTCATGTCGTGCTCCTCGGTCATCGTCGAACTGGGAAGGTTCCGTAAACCTATAAAACCGTAGGACATATTTCAAGTCTTTCTTCGCACGCGTCCGTCATGCGACAATCCAGATATGGATTCACTGATGCCGTCACCGCAGCTGCGGTCCGACGCGCCGTCGGCGGAATCCACCCCACCGCGCCAGCCGCATCGCCTGCAGGGAGCGCTCTTCCAGCCCATCGGCGACGAGGGCCGCGCAGAGCTGGTCGAACGGCGACTCGTCGACGCCATCC
>JBARWR010000276.1:0-2133 GCA_049646915.1 Microbacterium sp. | reverse complement strand
GTCTGCGGGCCTGCGTGATTACGGGCTCGCGGTCGGCACGGTGTTCGCCGGGCGGCTCCCCGCCCGCGTCACCTTCCACGCGCTGTTCAGCGCCGTGGTGTTCTTCGGCTCCCTCGGCGTGGCCATTGGGGCAACGGTTGCAGGCGCGTGAGCACGCACGGCGGCCAGCGGAGTAGCATCCGGAGCATGGACGAGTACGAGGGCGGTGACAGTGCCTGCTGGCTCGCGAACGTCTGCCCCGAGTGCGGTGCCCTCCTCGACGATCTGACAGCACCCTGCTGGCGCTGCGGGCTGAAACCTGGCGAGGAGCCGGCCGCTACGCAGCCGTGAGCTCATCCGCGTCGAGGATCGTGTAGCTGTAGCCCTGCTCGGCGAGGAAGCGCTGTCGGTTCTGCGCGTAGTCCTGGTCGACCGTGTCGCGGGCGATCAGCGTGTAGAAGCTCGCGGTGTGGTTGGACTGCTTCGGTCGCAGCAGGCGCCCCAGTCGCTGCGCTTCCTCCTGGCGCGAGCCGAACGACCCGGAGACCTGGATGGCGACGGAGGCCTCGGGCAGGTCGATGGAGAAGTTCGCGACCTTCGAGACCACGAGCAGCGAGATCTCGCCTTCGCGGAACTGCCGGTACAGCTCCTCCCGCTCGTCGACCGGCGTCGCGCCGGTGATCTGCGGGGCGTTCAGCGCTTCGGACAGCGTCTCGAGCTGGTCGAGGTACTGCCCGATCACGAGGATGCGCTCGCCCGGGTGCTTGTCGATCAGCTCGCGCACGGCATCGATCTTCGCCGGAGCGGACGCTGCGATCCGATAGCGTTCGTCGTCGGCCGCAGCCGCATACTCCAGCCGATTGCTCGGCGGCAGATCCACCCGCACCTCGTAGCAGGCGGCGGGGGAGATGAAGCCCTGCGCCTCGATCTGCTTCCAGGGCGCGTCGAAGCGCTTGGGGCCGATCAGACTGAACACGTCGCCCTCGCGCCCGTCCTCGCGGACCAGGGTGGCTGTGAGGCCGATGCGACGGCGCGCCTGCAGATCGGCGGTCAGCTTGAACACCGGCGCCGGCAGCAGGTGCACCTCGTCGTAGACGATGAGGCCCCAGTCCAGAGCATCCAGCAGGGCGAGGTGCGCGTACTCGCCCTTCCGCTTGGCTGTGAGGATCTGGTACGTCGCGATCGTGACGGGCTTGACCTCCTTGGCCTGCCCGGAGTACTCGCCGATCTCCTCGGCGGTGAGCGACGTGCGCCGGATCAGCTCATCGCGCCACTGGCGCGCTGAGACCGTGTTCGTGACGAGGATCAGCGTCGTCGTGCCGGTTGCCGCCATCGCGCCGGCGCCGACGATCGTCTTGCCGGCGCCGCAGGGGAGCACGACGACTCCCGAGCCCTCCCGGGCGAAGGCATCGACGGCCTCGTGCTGGTACGGGCGCATCGCCCAGCCGTCCTCGGCGAGGGCGATCTCGTGCGGGGTTCCCGGGGTGTAGCCGGCGAGATCCTCGGCCGGCCAGCCGATCTTCAGCAGCTCCTGCTTGATCTGCCCGCGCGCCCAGGCGTCGATCGCATAGCTGTCGGGGTTGGGGTGACCGATCAGCAACGGCTGGATGCGCTTGTTGCTGGCGACCTGGATCAGCACGGCGGGGTCGCTCGAGCGCAGCATCAGCACGCCCTCGTCATCGCGCTCGATCACCAGGCGTCCGTAACGGTTCACGGTCTCGCGCAGGTCGACGGCCACGGAAGGCGGCACGGGGAAGCGCGACCAGCGTTCGAGCGTGTCGAGCATGTCCTCGGCGGTGTGCCCGGCTGCTCGGGCGTTCCAGAGCCCCAGACGCGTGATGCGGTACGTATGGATGTGTTCCGGCGCGCGCTCGAGTTCGGCGAAGATCGCCAGCTCGTGGCGGGCGGCCTCCGCGTTGGCGTGCGCGACCTCGAGCAGCACGGTGCGGTCGCTTTGGACGATCAGAGGGCCATCAGACATAGCTCACCAGTCTACCGGCCGGCTGAGACGCAGGGCGTGGCGGCGCACCAGCGAAGGACAGCGCTCAGCTGTCCAGCACCCGCACCGAGCGGATGCTGCGCACGGGGAGGGTGCGCTCGACATCGGCCGTCCTGTCCCGCCCTCTCAGGCGGCCGCCGCCCATGCCGGAGGCC
>JBARWR010000275.1:0-3381 GCA_049646915.1 Microbacterium sp. | reverse complement strand
CCTCCACGACCGCGGCTCGCCCAGCCGGGGTGAGCGTCACACCCCGTGGTGCGCGCCGGATCAACGCCGTGCGAGTCTCACGCTCCAATGAGGCGAGCTGGTGGGAGACGGCGGGCTGAGATGCATGCAGCAGCCGAGCGGCCTGAGTGATCGACCCGGTATCGGCGACCGCCACCAGACACTCCAGAGCACGGATTGTTGCCATTCGCTGATCCTCTCGTCAACGCCGTGGTCAGACCTCAACAATATCGATGGATCAGCTCAAAAGTATGAGGTTTATGGAGGGAATGTCCAACCCGGTCCTGGCGCTGGACTCCGCGTACGGAGCGATACACGCGCCACATAGGACAAAGGACACGATCATGCCATTGGCTCTCATCCCACTTGCGGTCGCCGCGTTCGGGATCGGACTCACCGAGTTCATCATCGCCGGGCTGCTGCCGAACATCGCCGCGGACTTCTCGGTCGACGCGCCGACCGCAGGCTGGTTGATCTCGGGCTATGCGCTCAGCGTGGCAGTCGGTGCTCTGGGCCTCACGGCCATGACCATGCGCTTCACGCGGAAGAGGGTGCTGATCGGCTTGATGATCGTCTTCGTCGTGGGCAACCTGCTCTCGGCGGTGGCGCCGGGCTATGGCGCGCTCCTGGCGGGGCGGATCATCGCCGCTGCCAGCCACGGCGCGTTCTTCGGTGTCGCAGCTGTGGTGGCGGCCGGCTTGGTGCCGGCTGAGAGGAGGGGGCGAGCGGTCGCGGTGCTGTTCTCAGGTCTGACAGTCGCAAACGTGCTCGGGGTCCCCCTCGGCACCGTCATCGGCCAGCAGTTCGGCTGGCGCAGTACGTTCTGGGTCATCACGGTGGTCGGGATCATCGCCCTGGCCGGCGTATGGGCCCTCGTGCCGGCTGCGCATGACGTGGACGCTCCCGGTCTGCTGCGCGACGAACTGCGAGCGTTCCGTTCGAAGCAGGTGTGGCTGTCTCTGCTGATCACCGTTCTGGGGTTCGGCGGGATGTTCGGTGCACTCACCTACATCGCGTTCACCCTGACCGAAGTGAGCGGCTTCGCAGCCTCTGCTGTGCCGTGGCTGCTCGTCGTGTTCGGGGTCGGCCTCGTGTTCGGCAACTACGCCGGTGGCCGGCTGGCAGGCAGGTCGATCGACGGCACCCTCGGCTGGTCGCTGGTCGGCTTGGTGGTGGCTCTGGTCGTATTCGCGCTGACCGCGGCGAACCCGGTCGTCACTGTCGTGTCCATGCTGCTGGTCGGCGCGTTCGGATTCGGGCCGCTCTCGGTCTACATGGTTCGTGTGATCCATTACGCCGGAGACGCGGGAACCCTCGCCTCCGGGGCTACTATCGCAGCAGGCAACGTCGGCAACGCCATCGGCCCATGGATCGGCGGCCTCGCGATCACCGCCGGCTTCGGCTACACGGCGCCCCTGTGGACGGGGGCGGCGACGACCGTGCTCGCGGTCGTCGTGCTGCTGTTCGCGGTGGCGGCCACTCGTCGTGAACGTCGAATCGATGCGACGACAACCGTCGCCGCACCCGTATCAATCAAGGAGTGACCATGTCCAGAACCGTTCCGACCTACACCGTCGCCGAACTCGAGTACCTCAACGACATCGATCTGGGATCCTTCGGCAACGATGACGCCGTCCGGCTCGGCCAGCTCGCCGTGGGAGTCATCACCGAACGAGACCTCAACCTCGCGGTCGACATCGTGCTGGGCGACGACCTGGTGTTCCGCGCGAAGCTGAAGGCGACCGGGCCGGGGAACGATCCTTGGCTGCGGGCCAAGGCTGCCGCCGCTCTCCTGCTCGGCGAGGCCTCGATGCTGGTCAAGATGCGTCACCTCGAGGCGGGAACCCCGTTCGAAGAGCGCGATGACGTCGACCACGACGCGGTCAAGGCGTACGGGGGCTCGATTCCCCTGAAGGCAGCCGGTGAGATCGTGGGAACGATCACGATGTCGGGGGAGGCGGATGCTGTGGATCACGAGGCCGCAGCAGAGGCCCTCGCGCGGTATCTGGCGCGTTCGTGACAGTACGGGCGATCCGCCTGACCGGCCCTGCGATCAGCGCATCACCGTCGCGGCCATGATGGCGCCGAGTTCGGCCGAGCGATCGATGTGCACCTGGGTCACCTCTCCGATGAGCACCACCGGCTCTGCCGCGAGCATCCAGCCGTAGCCGGTGGTGATCGAGGCCATGGCCTGCTCGGCCCCCGTCGTGTCGTGACTGCCGTGGATCCAGTAGGAGAACGGACGCTTCGCGGTCTCCTCGCGCACCTCGTGGTAGGTGGTGTCGAAGAAGTGCTTGAGGGCGCCGGAGATGTAGCCGAAGTTCACGGTCGTGCCCAGCAGGATGCCGTCAGCGGCTCGCAGGTCGTCCGCCGTCGCCTCGAGGGCCGCCCGCTCGACGACCTCGACATCGTTGATGTCCGGATGTCGGGCGCCCCGCGCCACGGCATCCGCTATCCCCCTCACCCTCGGCGAGGGGGAGTGGTGCACGATGAGCAGGCGCGGCATGGGTCCTCCTGCCGAGACTCTACGCCGTGAGATGCTCCCGCAGCTGCTGGCGTTTCTCGACCTGTCGCGGCGGCCACGTGGATGACGGCCCGGGGGTGGCATCGCAGATTCACAGCCGATACCCATACTGCCGGGACCAATTCGGACGACTGCGGCGTTGTCCCTGATGACGCCGCAGCCAGCGACGCCGATGAAGGAGAGAGAACATGTCGCACGAGTACAGCAGGACACCCGAGGCAGTGAACCGCCTCACATCCCATCAGTTCCGCGTCACCCAGAAAGGTGGCACGGAACCCGCGTTCGACAACGAGTACTGGGACAACCATGAGGACGGCATCTATGTGGATGTCGTCTCGGGTCAGCCGCTGTTCTCGTCGAAGGACAAGTTCGAGAGCGGCACGGGATGGCCGAGCTTCACCAAGCCCATCGAGACGGAGGCCGTCCGCTCGAAGACCGACATCTCGCACGGGATGGTCCGCACAGAGGTCCTCTCCGCCGGAGCGGAGAGCCATCTCGGCCATCTCTTCGACGACGGTCCCGTCGAAGCCGGCGGACAGCGGTACTGCATGAACTCCGCCGCACTCCGATTCGTCCCCGCCTCGGAACTCGAGGCGGAGGGATACGGACAGTTCCGCTCGCAGTTCGACAGCACCGATGACGAGGAGCGAGCATCGTGACCAGCGGGATCGACGCTTCGCGATCTTCCTGAGCGGACGCTGGACTCAGTCACGTGCGAGATCGGCCGCTGCCAGCTGGCTCACGAACTCGTGCCAGGTGCGTGCCCCGCGCTGGACGTGATCGCCGGCGAGGTTGTCCCCGGCGCGGTAGGCGCGCCCGGCCGCGCCGGGGATGCGGAT
>JBARWR010000274.1:0-6704 GCA_049646915.1 Microbacterium sp. | reverse complement strand
ATGCAGGACGTTCTCCGCGAAACGGTCCGACATCTGGCGTGTCGGCCCCCGGAATGTATGCGGGACGGCGCAGCAGAATGTAGCCGAATCCGATCGCGGTCACGTCCCGCGCGGTGAAATCGTCGAGCCAGGCGGTCAGCAGGCGGGTGAACTCGGCATCCCGCGGCAGAGTGCCGCCGTCGCGGATCCACAGCTCGGCATAGGCCAGCGGCGAGAGCTCCTCGCGCTGGATCACCCAGACGTCCAGATCCTCGCGGATCCATGAGCTCACTCGATCCAGGCCTGCCGCACCGCTGCGGGACTCCCAATTGCCCAGCAGCTGGGCGACCCCACCGGGACGCAGGTGCTCCGGTGCCGCACGCAGGAACTGCTCGACCAGCGCATCGCCGATCAGGCCGCCATCGCGGTACTCGTACTCGGGCACACCCGTCGCGCGCGGGGTGATCACGAACGGCGGGTTCGACACGATCAGATCGAACGCCTCGCCGGCGACGGGTTCGAACAGGCTGCCCGCACGGAACTCGATGTTGCGCACGCCGTTGAGCTGCGCGTTCAGCTCGGCGTAGGCCAGCGCGCGCTCGGAGATGTCCGTGGCGACCACCACCTGCGCATGCCGGGAGACCAGCAGCGCCTGGATGCCGCATCCGGTGCCCAGATCCAGTGCGCGCTCCACGGGTGCCGGGATCACCAGTTCCGCGAGAGTGCGGGATGCACCGCCCACGCCGAGGACGTGATCGGCGGGAAGCGAGCTGCCCAGAGCGATCTCGTCGAGGTCGCTGGCGATCCACCACTCGCCGACGCCGTCGACATCCACGAAGGACTGCGGGCGGATGACGGACTGCGGCACCACGTCGCCGCCCTGATCACCCTCGCCGCCCTGGATCGTCGCGAGCCCCAGGGCCGCCAATCCGTCGACGCCCACCCGCGGGAGCGCCCGCTGCACAGCATCCTGCGGCTGCGGCATCCCGAGCACGAAGAGCCGGCCCAGTGTCGCCGCGGCACCCGTCTGCTCGGCGATCGCGCGCAGGATCGGCTCCCGAAGCCCGCGCGCCAGCGCATCATCCGGCTCTTCGCCCCACAGCAGCCGCAGCGGGTCGGAACGGAAGTCCGCAGCGTCCAGATCGGCAGCGAGCGCCTGCGCGAGCACGAGGTCGGGGAGGGGCTGGGCATGATCCGGCACGGCCGTCACTCTACGCGCCTTCAGGGTTCACAGCCGCTCGCCACCTAGAATCGGGGGCGTCGACCGTGCCGATCCTTCGGCACCGCCGACCTGAACTATGACCGCGATCTCCCCCCGCAACGGCTCCCGCCCGCGCGCGTCCAGGCTGCTGAGCCGACTCGCCGCGGTGCTCGTCGTCGGCTCCGTCGCCCTCAACGGCGTAATCGGCAGCGCCCTTCCGGCCTCGGCCGCCGATGATCCGGAGCCCGAGACCGCCGGCGTCGAGCTGATGGTGTCCACCGAGGCATCCATCGATCCCGGTGGACCGCTGGTGAGCACAGTGACGATCGCGAATGACAGCGACGACGCGCTGAGCGCCGGCTCCCTGTCGCTCGAGGTCGACAGCACCCCGCTGCCTGACGGCGCGGCGCTCGACGCCTGGTTGGATGAACAGACTGCGCCGGGCGACTTCCACACCGTGGCGACCGCACCCTCTCCCGAGCTCGATCAGGGGACGACCGGCACGGTCGACATGATCGCGGATGCCGTGAGCCTCGGCAGCCTGAAGCCCGGCGTCTACCCGGTGCGCGCCCGTCTGACCGGTGCCTCGACCGACGATGCCGACACGACGGTCTGGAACCTCTCGGCGACCACCGTCCTCGTGGTGTCAGCGCCCGGCTCACCCGTGGTCGGCGTGCTCATCCCCATCACGGCCACCCCCGCCGCGGGCGCCCTGCTGACCGTGGAGGAGTTGACGGCGCTGACCGCTGCGGACGGCAACCTGACCGGCCAGCTCGACGCGATCACCGGCACGTCGGCCATCCTCGCGGTCGACCCGGCGATCCCGGCATCGATCCGGATACTGGGATCACGGGCACCGCAGAGCGCCGTCGACTGGCTGGAGCGCCTCGAACGTCTGCCGAACGACGTCGTCACTCTGCAGTTCGGCGACGCGGATGCCGCCACGCAGGCGCAGGCGGATCAGGCCGGTCTGCTCGGACCGCTCGATCTGACACCGCTGCTGCAGCCCGACGACTTCGCGCAAAGCACACCCGCCCCGACATCCCATCCGACTGCGACGCCGACGCCGACACCCGCCCTCCCCGACAACGCGGCACTGTCGGCCGTATCCGGTGCGCAGACGCACGTGCTGTGGCCGCGCGCCGACGTGACCGAGCAGGACCTCGACGCGTTCGACACCTACCTCGAGGGAGCGGCGACCACGATCCTGCCCTCCACCTCCCTGTCCAAGGAGGCGACCGCACACAGCACCGTCAGAGGGCACGATGTTCTGGTGACGGATGCGGCAGCATCCGCACGCCTGTCCGCCGCTGCCGAGTTGACCGATGCTCCCGCGATCGCCCGGGAGCTCGCCGGAGCGGCCGGGCACCTGTTCTTCGCCGAACAGAAGTCCTCGACGATCCTGGTCGGCCTCGACCGCTCGGAGACCCGCTCCCCCGTCGCGGTGCGCGACCTGCTGAGCCTGTTCGCGACCCCCCCGCTGAGATTATCGGCCCTGGAGACCGCGCCCGCGGCATCCGCCGCACTCACCACCACCGCTGATACGACCCGCGGCACCGCACTGAAGTCCATGCTCGGGGACGAGAAGCGGATGCAGGCGTTCTCGTCGATCCTCGACGTGCCCGCCGTGCTGCTGGCGCCCGAGCGCATCCGGATGCTGCGCACCATCGGCGTCGCCCTCACCGACGAGGAGTTCGCCGAGAGTGCGGCAGCCAGAGCGACGAGCGTGCAGAACACGCTGCGCTCTGTCAGCATCCAGCAGCCCAAGCCCGTGCAGCTGATCGCGTCGGCCGCGCCTCTGCCCGTCTGGGTGCGCAACGACCTGCCGTGGACCGTGCATGTGACACTGCACAGCGACCCTTCCGATCCTCGACTGGACATCGCGCCGACCACCCCGGTCGAGGTGATCGGCGCCAGCGTCGCCCGCGTCGACGTGCCGATCGAGGCGCGCGTGGCCAGCGGCGAGGTGCGAGTGGACTTCCGTCTCACCAGCGCGACCGACGTCGCCATCGGCCAGCCGACCTCGGCGGATGTCACGCTGCGCGCCGACTGGGAAGGCATCGGCATCGGCATCCTGGGTGCCGCGATCGCGCTGCTGTTCGTCTTCGGACTCATCCGCACCGTGCGCCGTCGGCGCCGGGATGCGAGGGAGTCGGATGCTGATGCCGGCGCGGATGCGCCGATGAAGGAGAACGAGTGAGCAGTCTCGGCCGAGCCAGTGCCATCCTCGGCGCGGGGACTCTCGTCTCGCGCATCACCGGACTGGTGCGCACGATCGTGCTCGTGGCGGCGATCGGCAGCATCGGGCGCGCCGGTGACGCGTTCGGCGTCGCGAACCAGCTGCCCAACAACGTCTTCACGATCATCCAGACCGGAATCCTGACCGCCGTGATCATCCCGCAGATCGTGCGCTCTGCGAGCCACAAGGATGGTGGACAGGCGTACATCTCCAAACTGTTCACGCTGGGAACCGTCGTCTTCCTGGCGGTCACCGCCGCAGCAGTTGCGGCCGCGCCGTGGCTGGTGGTCCTGTACGCGCCGGACTTCAGCCCGACGCAGCTGGCCCTGGCGACGGCCTTCGCGTACTGGTGCCTGCCGCAGGTCTTCTTCTACGGGCTGTATGCACTGATCGGTGAAACCCTCAACGCCAAGCGGGTCTTCGGCCCGTACACCTGGACTCCCGTCGCCAACAACATCATCTCGATCATCGGATTCCTCATCTTCATCGCCCTGTTCGGCGACGGCCGCAGCGCGGTGTCGATGTGGGATCCGACGATGATCGCGGTGCTCGGCGGCACGGCCACTGCCGGTATCGTCGTGCAGGCTGTGATGCTGTTGTTCGCCTGGCGCCGCACCGGGCTGACACTGCGTCCTGATTTCCGCTGGCGCGGCGTCGGACTGCGCGGGGTCGGCACGCTGGCCGGGTGGACGTTCCTGATGGTGATAGCCGGTCAGGTGGCCGGGTGGATCCAGACGCGCGTGGTGACGGCGGCCTCCGGGGAATACCCCTCGACGAACCTGATGCTGGTGGCCTGGCTGGTGTTCATGCTGCCGTACTCGATCTTCGCGGTCTCGATCGGGACGCCCTACTTCACTCAGATCGCTGAGCACGCCGCCGCGAAGCGGTTCGACGAGGTGCGCAGCGACGTCGCACGCTGCATTCGCGCGGTATCGCTGTTCATCGTCGGCTCGGGCGTCGCGCTTGCTGTGGCGGCGGTACCCGCGACACGCATCTTCACGGATTCGGCGGAGAAGGCGGTGAGTGCCGCTCCGGTGCTGGTCTGCTATCTGCTGGGGCTGTTGCCCCTCTCGGTACTGTTCATCGTGCAGCGCGCATTCTACGCTCTCGGCGACACCCGCACGCCGTTCCTCTTCACGCTCGTGCAGGTCGCGGTGATCATCAGCCTCTCGGTGCTCGCCGGCGCGACGGTGCCGCTTGCTCAGCTCGCGGCGGCAATCGCGCTCGGTCAGTCGATTGCCGGTCTGGTGCAGGTGGTGATCGCCATCCTGATCCTTCGCAACCGGCTGGGCGGGCTGGAGCTGCCGAGCACCCTCTTGTCCCTGCTGCGATTCGCGATCGCCGCAGTCCCGGCCGGATTCGCCGGCTGGGGAGCGTTCGTCCTGATGGGCGCCGGTGAGGGGTGGACGGCAGGCCAGACCGGTTCGGTCTTCGTCGACAAGCTGCTCGGCGCGGTCGGTACAGGCGTCATCGGGCTGGTGGCCGTTGTCGTGTACGCGCTCATCCTGATCATCATCCGCGCTCCCGAACTGGCATCCGCTCGCGGTCTCGTCACGCGCTTCCTGCCGTCGCGCTGACCCGCGACCGCACCACGGCCCTGAACCGGATGCTGAGCCGCTCAGCCTGAGGGAATGTCCCCCGGTTACCATTGGTTTAAGCAGTCGTGGCGGGTTCATCGCATCCGGTGTCCTCGTCTGCGGGCAGAGGAGAATAATGCGTCAGGTCATCATCATCGGATCGGGTCCAGCCGGATTCAGTGCCGCCATCTACGCGGCGCGTGCCAACCTGCAGCCGCTGCTGGTCGCGAGCTCGGTCGAGGTGGGCGGAGAGCTGACCAAGACGACGGATGTCGAGAACTTCCCCGGCTTCCCGGAAGGCATCCAGGGTCCCGACCTCATGGTGAAGCTGCAGGAGCAGGCCGAGAAGTTCGGCACCGAGGTGCTGTACGACGACGTCGTCTCGCTGGACGTCGACGGGCCGGTCAAGAAGGTGACACTGGGCTCGGGCGCCGTGCACGAGGCATCCGCCGTCATCTACGCCACCGGATCCGCGTACCGCAAGCTGGGCATCGAGGGCGAGGAGCGGCTCTCCGGTCATGGCGTGTCCTGGTGCGCGACCTGCGACGGCTTCTTCTTCCGCGAGAAGACGATCGCCGTCGTCGGCGGAGGCGACTCGGCCATGGAGGAGGCGACGTTCCTCACCCGCTTCGCGTCGAAGGTCTACGTGATCCACCGCAAGGACACCCTGCGCGCGTCGAAGATCATGCAGGAGCGCGCGTTCGCGAACGAGAAGATCGAGTTCATCTGGAACAGCGAGGTCGAGGAGATCCTCGGCGAGTTCGAGACCACCGGCGTCCGGCTGCGATCGACGGTCGACGGAGCGACGCGCGAGCTCGACGTGCAGGGCGTGTTCGTCGCCATCGGGAACGACCCGCGCACCCATCTGGTCCACAACAAGCTCGACCTCACCGACGAGGGCACCATCTGGGTCGACGGCCGCTCCTCGCACACGTCGGTGCCCGGCGTCTTCGCCGCCGGCGACGTGATCGACCCGACCTATCGTCAGGCGGCCACAGCCGCGGGCTCCGGCGTGGTCGCCGCGCTCGATGTGGAGCACTTCCTGGCATCCCTCGGCGACTCATCCATCGAGGTGCCGGCGGCCCACGCCGCCGAAGTCGTCGTCAGCTGAGCTGCGGGGAACACTTTCACCGCACCCGGTGTTGCAACGCACGACAGACAACAAGGAGAATTCATGACTGCCAAGGCAACCACCCAGGCGACCTGGGAGCAGGACGTGCTCCAGGCCGAGGGTCCCGTCCTCGTCGACTTCTGGGCTGCATGGTGCGGGCCGTGTCGCATGGTGTCGCCGATCCTCGACGAGATCCAGGCCGAGAACCCGGAGAAGATCACCATCCTCAAGCTCAACGTCGACGAGAACCCGGAGCTGGCGATGCAGTACCAGATCACCTCCATCCCGGCGATGAAGGTCTTCCACGGCGGCGAGGTCAAGACCACGATCATCGGCGCCAAGCCGAAGTTCGCGCTCGAGCAGGACCTGGCGGCGTTCATCGGCTGAGCGCCCCGTCATCCCCGCGAGAGCCCGCCCGGGTGGCGGGCTCTTTCTCGTGCCCCGCGGGAGGGTCGTCAGGCGGGGCTGAGGAACGCCGTCAGCGCCCGCGCATAGAACTCGACGTCGGCCGCCGCCATGAACTCCCGCGACGAGTGCATCGCCAGCTGCGGCGCTCCGACGTCCACGGTGAGCATGCCCGTGCGCGCCGCGCTGAGC
>JBARWR010000273.1:0-4229 GCA_049646915.1 Microbacterium sp. | reverse complement strand
CTGGTGCGCTCGGCGAGGTGCGCGCCATCGTCACCAATGCGCCGTCGCCCGAGCGCCCTCGGTCCAGCGCCGTGGTGGCATGGGCGGCACTGCGGGCACTGGACGACTACGCGAGGTTTCGACGGTTCCCGGATGCCGGCGGCGTCGCCTTCCTCTGATGCGGTCCTCCTTCGTGCGTCAGGAGTGCTGAGACGAGAAGCAGGCGGCCACGATGGACCGCCTGCTTCTCGCCCTTTTCCGCCCTACGCGGCAGCGGCGTCTGCGAAGCTCGCCGCGACGCGCTTGCCGTGCTCCTCGGCCGCCTCATGCGCCAGAGCGCGCTTCTCCTTGGCGAGGTCCACCAGGTGGGCCATCGCGGGATTGTGCTCGGCGAGGGTCAGCTCTGTCTCGATGATCTCGATCTCGTAGCCGAACACGTCGCGGAAGATGCGCACCAGCCACGGGGTGCCGTGGTCCCAGCCGTAACGCGGTGTTCCCTCGGAGTAGCCGCCACCGCGGGAGGCGACGATGAAGGCGGTCTTGCCGGCGCCCGGCTGCGTGCCGGGGCTGAAGCGGCTGTCGGTGATGATGGCGTCCAGCCAGGTCTTGGTGTGCTGCGAGACACCGAAGTTGTACAACGGGGCGCCGATGACCAGCACGTCCGCGGAGTCGACCTCGTCCGCGAGCATCCGCGCGTAGTCGACCGCGGCGACCTGCTCGTCCGAACGCTGATCCTCGGGCACGAACCCGGCATTCGCGGCCAGGCCCCACGTGGCAGGCGGCACCGGGTCGGCGGCGAGGTCGCGGCGTGTGACCGTGGCCACGTCGCCGAGTTCCGAGGTCAGGGTCTCGAGCAGGGTGTCCGACAGTGCGCGGCTGACGGACGCCTCACCGCGGATGGAGGCGTCGAGGCGGAAGATGCGGGTCATAGTGTGTCGCTTTCTCTGTTTTTTTTGGGGGGGTGGGATCTACAGGTGCCGTCCGCGGCTCATCCGGCGTCGACGTTGAGGGCGAAGTCGAAGTGGCCGAGGGCGTTCTGCGCCAGGCCGATCAGAAGCGTGCCGGTGGCCTCGAGGTTGCGTGCCATCGCCAGCCCGCCGACGTCGAGGGGACGCAGGCCGAGGCTGGTGATGAACTCCGAGACGCGCTCCTTGGCGGCCGGATCGTCGGATGCCACGAACGTGTCACGGCTTCCGCCGCGGGCCAGCACCTGGCCGACCAGGGTGTTGAACGCCTTCACGACGGTCGTCCCTGCGGGCAGCAGCTTGGTGATCTCCTGCGCGCCGGAGCTTCCGGCAGGGGTGACCAGGGCCCCGGGCTCGGGGGAGTAGGGGTTGGTGATGTCGATGATCACCTTTCCGGCGAGCGCGTTGCCGTACGCGCCCACCACGGATGCGGCGACGGAGTAGGGCACGGCCAGGACGACGAGGTCGCCGGCCGGAACGGTGCCGTGCACGCCCACAGTCGCGTCGATCGCCAACCGGTCCGCGAATGCCTGGGCGCTCGCGGTGTCACGGCTGAGGACTTGGATGGCGTGTCCGGACGCGGACGCGCGTCCGGCGATCGCGGCGGCCATGCCGCCGGTGCCGATGATGGTGATGGTGCTCATGTCAGTCTCCTTCTGGGTGGTGTTCGGATGGCTCAACGGACCGGGAAGTAGTGGCCGTTGTCGAGGCCGTCGAGAAGGCTGGGCTCGAGCGGCTCCCAGCCCAGGTCCCGACGGGTGATGAGGTTGGATGCCGGGTAGCTGTGCGTGACGATGTTGGAGAGGAACCCGAAGTATCCGGGCACCATCAGCTCGTCGAGCGGAACGCTCACGGCGGGCACGCCTACCCGCGCGCCGATCGCCTCGGCGAGCGTGCGGAGAGGAACTTCTCCATCCGCGACGGCGTGCCAGTAGCGGCCGGGTGCGCCCTTCTCCAGCGCAAGTCGGTAGATGCGGGCGACATCGCGGATATGGATGGCGTTCCACAGATTCGAGCCGTCGCCCGGATAGCCGGCGAATCCCTTCTCCTTCGCCAGCGCGATGAGGGTCGGCAGGAATCCAGCCTGATCGACCGTGCTGTGCGCGATGTTGGCTATCCGAACGACCGAGGAGCGCACGCCCTGCTCGGCGAAGCCGATGACGGCGGACTCCACGCTGTTGCGCATCCGAAGAGTACCGCTGTGCTCCGCGTCTGCGGACAGCGCCTGGTCGGTCTCGATCGCAGGGCGTCCCAGGTGTCCGGGAGAGCCGATGCTGCCGGCCGCGACCAGGGGCTTGCCGGTCCCGGCGAGGGCATCACGGTAGGCGTTCATGACCTGGATCTCAGCGGCCGCGACAGCATCCATCCCGCCGACCGGCAGCAGATCCTGACGATGGGCGACGTGGATGACACCATCGGACTCGGAAGCGGCCTGCCTGAGATCGTCGAGGTCGCGGAGGTCGCCGCGGCGGGCCGTGGCGCCGAGCGCGGTGACTGCCGCTGCGGCCTCGTCCGAGCGGACGAGGCCCGTGACCTGGTGGCCCGCGGAGATGAGTTCGGGGATGATATGCGAGCCGGAATGACCGGTTCCGCCGGTGATGAGTACGTGCATACCGGGGTAAACGGACTATCCCCCGTTTATTATTCCGCCTAATCTGAAACCGTGAGCATTCCTCTTCTGCAGCCAGGCGGTCCGCGCCCCAAGCGTGCGGATGCGGTGCGCAATCACGAGCGCCTGATCGCCGCCGCTCAGCAGGTGCTCGCCGAGCGCGGCCCGTCGGGGATCACGATGGACGGCCTCGCTGAGCGCACCGGACTCGGCAAGGGGACAGTCGTGCGCGCCTTCGGCTCGAGAGCGGGCATTTTCCGCGACCTGCTCGGCACTGACGAGTTCGCCTTCCAGCAGCGTGTGATGCAGGGGGAGCCTCCGCTGGGTCCGGGTGCCGACCCGGTGCAGCGGCTGATCGCCTATGGTCGTGCGCGCTATTCCCATCTGGTGAACCATCTGCAGGTCATGCGGGAGACTCTGGAGCCGGGCGGCGAGGTGCCCGCCTCGGGCGCGCAGTTCACTCAGATCCACATCCGGATGCTGCTGGCGCGGGCGCATATCGGCGTCGAGGACCTCGACAACCTGGCGGTGCAGCTCACGCTGGCACTGGAAGGGCCGCTGCTGCTCGCGCTGAGCGCTCCGCCGCCGCCCACGGCGCGCAGCGTCGGCTCGTTCGAGGACAGCTGGCAGACGCTCATCGAGCGGGTCTGCACGCGTCCTGCGGCGACCGCGGACTAGCCGGAGGTCAGATCGCGAGGATGTCGGCGACGCCCGTCAGCGCATCCGGAAGGAGTCGGTAGTACGCCCACGTGCCGCGTTTGGAGCGTGACAGGAATCCGGCTTCGGTGAGCACCTTCAGATGATGCGACACGGTGGGCTGCGAGAGTCCGACCGGCTCGATCAGATCGCACACGCAGGCCTCCTGCCCCTGCGAAGACGCGACGATCGACAGCAGTCGCAGGCGGGCCGGATCGGCGAGGGCCTTCAGTGTGGCGGCCAGGTGCTCGGCATCCGCCTGCGTGAGCGGCTTCTTCACCAGCGGTGCGCAGCACGTCCCGCCGCGTGGCGCGGTGACGTCGGTGACCTCGAGCATCGTGACCATGTATCGATGATAGTCGATATTGACAGGCATCTATATCTGCGTCGATACTGAACATCGATACTCATCGATATATGCCGGGAGGCCAGCATGACCCTGATCGATCTCACACCCCGTTCGGCCGTGACCGATCGCCTGGCGACGCTGCCCGTGGTGATCATCGGCGCCGGCCCGATCGGTCTGGCCGCCGCGGCGAATCTGGTTGAGCGGGGCATCGACTTCGTGGTGCTGGAGGCCGGTGACCGCCCGGCCTCCTCGATCCGCCTGTGGGGGCACACGCGCCTGTTCTCGCCGTGGCGGCACCTGATCGACCCCGCGTCACGAAGGCTGCTGGACGCCGCCGGGTGGGCCCCGCCGGTAGATGAGGGCCGGGCGCCGAGCGGACATGAGCTCGTCGACGAGTACCTGATGCCGCTGGCCGAGCTCGACGCGATCCGCTCCCGGATCCGATACGGCACCCGCGCGAGTGCGGTGACCAGGCAGGGCATGGATCGCACCCGAACGGCGGGTCGGGAGTCGACGCCGTTCCTGCTGCGCGTCACGACGGCGGACGGGAGGGCGGAGGAGATGACGGGACGAGCGGTGATCGACGCATCCGGCACCTATACGAGCCCGAACCCGTTGAGCTCATCCGGCT
>JBARWR010000272.1:0-2573 GCA_049646915.1 Microbacterium sp. | reverse complement strand
GGGGTCGTTCAGATCGGGGCGCAGGTTTCCGGCGCGGCGCAGCAGCGCCTTGTCCGACGCAGCGGCGGCGACTTCGTGCCGGGTGGCGATCCCGGCCATGCGGCGTGGGTCGGCTTCGATCCGGTGGGTGTGGCGGCGCAGCCGCAGCCACGCCCATAGCCCGCCGGTGACGAGGCCGGCGAGCAGCAGCCCGGCGACGATCCAGTAGACGACCGGGTTCAGGCCGTCCGCGTCGAGCGCCGCGGCGGGGTCGCCGGGGTGGAACAGCACTCCGACCCCGGAGGCGGGATCGCCGGCCGGCTGGGGCGTGCCGGTCAGGAACGCGGCCACCGATCCCGCGGCGCGCAGGATCAGCGCGACGCCGAACAGGACGACCAGCCCGATCATGGCGGCGTTGGTTAGCTCGTCCCCGAACGAGCCGGTCTGCCGGCCCTGCTCGTTCACGGCACTCGCCGGATGATCGTGGTGCCGGAGACGCGGCCGAACAGGATGACCTCTCTGACCCCGCCGGCCCGGTCGATGCTGACTCCGGCCGGGTCGATGAGGGCGCGGGCGGTGCCGGTGTGGGCGGCGTCGGTGTGCCCGGTGACGACGGCGACCGCCACGTCCTCGCCGGGAACGAATCCCTCGCCCTCGACGGTGTGGAACACCGGCCCGGCTGGCGCCTCCGGTTCCGGTTCGTGCTCGGGGCGGGAACGCCGGCGGCGAGCGGCGATGATGTCGGTGAAGGTCGTGCCGTCCGCTTCGCGGACCTCGACCCTGGCCGGTGTCGTCCGGTCGTTCGTGGCGCGGTCGATGATCTGCCCGAACGAGGTTCGCCGCCACGGCGGCGCGAAAGGGTCGGGGTCGAGCCGTTTCCCGTCGACGGTGGCGGTCACGGTGCCGTCCTCGCGCACATCGAGCACGACGAGCGGGATGGAGACCGGGACGGGCTCAGGCTGCGGCTCGGGTTTCTTCATGCCGCCAGGTGCACCCGCCCCCACCGGCAACAGTCGAGGGCCGCAGGGCGCACGGGGGTTCCCGGCCGGGCCGGTCACGACTCCGGGAGGAACTGTTCAGCGATCCCGAGGAACCGTCAGTCCGACCGATGAACCGTCTGGAATCCCGACGAACGTTCAGGAATCCGGGGAACTTCTAGCCTTTGCCGGTCATGCGGGCGGTGGTGTCGAACGCGGCCAGCTCGGCGGGGTGGAGTTGGTGCTGCACGACGAAGGCCCGGTCCTTGATCCGCCAGAGCCCTTGCCCGGTGCCGAGTCCGGGCAGCAGGCGGCGTTCGGTGCCGGTCAGCCCGAGCGCGACGGCGGTAGGGCCGAGCTGATCGGTCTCCTGCCGGTAGACGATCCGCGTCTCCGCGTTCGCCAGCAGGCTGTTCGCCAGCGCCCGGTTCGCCGATCCGGCGTCGCCGACGTTCTCCAAGTCGGTGAGCTTGTGGAACACGAGCAGGTTCGCCAGCCCGTAGTGCCTCGCCAGCCGCCAGTGCGCGTCCATCCTGCGCAGGAGCGCCGGGTGGGACATGAGCCTCCATGCCTCGTCGTAGACGACCCACCTGCGGCCCCCGTTGGGGTCGAGCAGGGCGGCTTCCATCCATGCCGACGAGCAGGTCATCAGCACCGAAATCAGCGTGCTGTTCTCGGTGACGCGCGACAGATCGAGGCTGACCATCGGCAACGACGGGTCGAACCTGACGGTGCTCGGCCCGTCGAACAGACCGGCCAAGTCTCCGGCCACCAACCGGCGCAGCGCGTGGCCCACTTGGCGGCCGTCCTCGGTGAGCCGGCCGTCCGGGTCGTCGGCAGGGTCGGGGCGCAGCAACCGGTCGACCACCATCGGCAGGATCGGCACGTCCGCGTCGCGGACCGCGCCGGCGAGGGCGGTGTCGATCGCGGTGTGCTCCAACGGCGCCAGCCGCCGATCCAGCACCGTCTCGGTCAAGGCTCCGAGCAGATCGCGACGCCGCGCCGCGAGGGTCGTGGCCCACTCCTCGTCGGACAGACCGCCGGGCCGGTAGCCCTCATCCAAGGGGTTGAGCCTGTTGCCCATCCCGTGCCCGAGGATGATCGCTTTCCCGCCGACTGCTTCCGCGACGCCGGAGTGCTCGCCTTTGGGGTCGCCGGGGACATAGACGCGGTACCCGAAGGGCAAACTGCGGGTGTAGAGGCTCTTGGCGAGCGAGGATTTCCCGGAGCCGACGATCCCGGCCAAGATCAGGTTCGGCGCGGTAATGATGCCCCGCCGGTACAGCTCCCACGGGTCGTACACGAACGATGAGCCGCTGTAGAGGTCTTGGCCGATGAAGATTCCCGCGGCTCCGAGCCCGGCTTCGGCCAGGAACGGGTACTGCCCGGCGAGCACGGCGCTGGTGTCCTGATGCCGGGGCACCCGGAACCGGCCTGGTGCTCTCAGCGCCGCTGGGCCGGGCTCGCCGGCGGCGGGCAGGTAGACCGTGGCACGGCGTTCGGCCCGCTCAGCATCGGCCTTGGCCTGGGCCGCTTCCTTCTCGACGTGACTCTGCTCGGCGACGAGTCGGGCGGCGGCTTGCCGCCGCTGCTTGCGCAGCCGGCGCCGCTCCGAGG
>JBARWR010000271.1:0-3593 GCA_049646915.1 Microbacterium sp. | reverse complement strand
GGCCTCAGCAGCCTCAGCAGCCTCGCGGAGCGCGCGCAGCTGGGCGCGGGTGAGGGGGGCGCCGTTGCCGGATCCGTCAGTACTCATACGGGTCCTTCGGCTCGGCGATCTTCTTCACCGCTGTCGACTCGATGCGCAGCGTGCCGTCGGCTTCGGCGCGCACGGTGCCGGTGACCTCGACCCACTGGCCCGTGGCGTACTTCTCGGTCACGCCACCGAGCGGCACGGTCGCCGGCTGCGCGTCGATCACGCAGTGGGTGATGGTCATGCGGGTGAGGCCGACGGCATCCCCCTCGGCGGGAGTGACGAAGCCGGTCAGTGTCACGGCCGCACCGTCGTAGTTCTCCGGACGGGTGGCGGTCGCGAACGCACTCGCCCAGTCGCCGACGCCGAACGTCGTGGTGTCGGCGACGCCCAGGGTCACGTCGTCGGCTCCGGCGAACAGCACCGGGACCTCGCCGGACCGCGACATCGCCAGCTGAGCGGAGAGAGATGCCGGGGGCAGCACCAGAGCGGCGAGGACGACGACGGATGCGATGATGCCGCCGCTCACGACGGCGGTGGTCTGCAGCATCCGATGGCGCACGGCATGCGCACCCGTCGCGGCGGCCCCGTGGTCGTGATCGTGGTCGCCCTCCGCGCCGAGTGGAAGGGTGCATGACCACACGGCGATGATCAGGGTGACCGCGGCGGCCACGCAGGCGAACCAGACCGTCTCGGGGCTGATGTACAGGGTGAGCCTGCCGGTGACACCCAGGCCGAGCGTCACCACCGAGATCACCGTCGCCAGTCCCACGCCCAGCCAGCGGGCGGCGAGGCTCTGCGGACGACGGGCTTCGGCGTGGGGATCAGCCAAGGACGTTCACCCCGATCCCGATGGCGCAGGCGCTGAGCACCACGATGCCCACCAGGCCCGCGAGTACGCGCCCGGTGAAGGTGGTGCGCAGCAGCGCGAGCATCTTCACGTCGACCAGCGGGACCACCAGCAGGAAGGCGATGATCGCCCCCGAGGAGAAGGTGGAGGCGAACGACAGCGCGAAGAACGCGTCGACGTTCGAGCAGATCGCGACCGTCATCGCCAGCGCCACCATCGCCAGGATCGACAGCACGGGGTTCGATCCGATCGCCAGCAGCACGTCTCGCGGGACCAGCACCTGCACGGCGCCGGCGAGAGCCGAGCCGATCACGAGGGCCGGCATCACGGCGCGCAGCTCGACGAGGAAGTGGACCAGGCTGCGCCGCACCGGCGACCCGGGCTCGTGGGCGGCCTGCTCGCAGGTCTCCACGAAGCGCGCTGTCAGCAGCGACTGCGGGTCGGAGTGGCGGCTGTAGATCCAGCCGATGAGGTTCGCGATCAGGTAGCCGCCGACCAGTCGCGCGATGAGAATGCCGCCGTCCCAGCCGAACGCGGCGTGCGTGGTGAGGATGACGATCGGGTTGACGATGGGCGCGGCGACGAGGAACGTCATCGCCTCGGCGGGCGCAAGCCCGCGCATCATCAGTCCGCGCGCGAACGGCACGTTGCCGCACTCGCACACCGGGATGAACATGCCCAGCAGCGACAGCACCGCCCGGCGCAGCCACGCGTTGCGCGGCAGCCAGCGCTGCACGGCATCCGAGGGCAGCCACACCTGCACGACGATCGACAGCACGACGCCGAGGATCACCCACGGCAGCGCCTCGATGAGCACGCTCAGCGAGAGGGTCAGCCCGTCCTGTGCGCGATCGGGCAGCGCCTTCGGGAACAGGTTCGGCGCAAAGACGTCGATGAGCACGAGGACGGCGACGATGCCGATGCCGACGGCGAGCGCCGTGCCGAGGGGCACTCGGCTCGGCGGATGACGATGGGCATGCGGCGTGCTGGTGGACGGCGCCTTCGGCATCCGGGCCGAGGCTGAGGTCACGCGTCTGCTCCCGCGAGGTCGCGGCGGTCGGCGCACTCCGTGCACAGGCCGAAGATGTCGACCACGTGCTCGGGCTCACGGAAGCCGTGCTGGGCGGCGGTGCGCTGGGCCCACTGCTCGACGTCCTTGGCCTCGATCTCGACGGCGCGCCCGCAGGAGCGGCAGATCAGGTGATGGTGGTGGCCCTGCGTGGCGCAGGCGCGGTACAGCGCTTCGCCATCCGGGCTCTGCAGCGAGTCGGCCTCGCCGGTTGCCGCGAGGCCGGCCAGGGCGCGGTACACGGTGGCGAGTCCGATGCCGGTGTTCGCCTGCCTCAGGTCGGCGTGCAGGGTCTGCGCGCTCACGAAACCGGACGCATCCGTGAGCGCATCACGCACACGTTCACGCTGCCAGGTGTTCCGCTGAGCCATGCTCCGAGTCTAGGCCGTCTCCCTTGAGTCCAGCCGAGTGCCTGCACGGCTGGTCAAGACCGCTCGGGCTGCCCGGGCCTCTGCCAGTTCTCCCCCGCCTTCCGGGTGCCAGTTCTCCCCCGCGTTCCGGGCGCATGTTCCAGAAGTGGCGGGCTCGCCCGGCATCCACCCACCGTTACTCACCCCGCGGCAAAGCGCGTGTCCCACAAATGGCTGGCCGATAGGTTTCGGACCCGCCACTTGTGGGACACGCTCAAGAGAAGGTGGGGGCGTCAGTCGTCCGACTCGTCGTCGTCCGACTCGTCCTCGTCCGACTCGTCCTCCGGGGCGAGCTCGGGCTCGTCCAGCAGGGCATCCGGCTCGGCGTCGACGTCGCCCTCATCGGATGCCGGTGCAGCGTCATCCGACGCCGGAGCGGTGAGCACGCCCTCGGGGCGGATCAGCTCACGCACCTCGGCCATGAAGCTGGTCAGCTGCTGCTGCTGCCAGCGCAGCTGACGGGTGCGATCCTCGGCGTCGCGCAGCGCGTCGGTGGCGTGGCCTGTGACCGACTCGATGATCTTCTGCGCCTTGGCACGGGCGCGCTCGAGGGTCTCGCGGGACTTGACCTGCGCCTCGGCCTCGATCGCCTGGGCCTGCGAGCGCATCAGGCGCTCGTAGTCGTCGGCCTTCGATGAGATGCGCTGCGCGTGCTCCAGCGATGCGGCGACCTGCTCGTTGGCATCCGCCGTGATGCGCTCGGCGTGCGCGACGGCCTGGTTGTGCAGCACCAGGAACTCCTGCTGCGCGTCGTCCTGCCGACGAGTGAGAGTCTCTTCGAACTCCAGCACGCGCGCGTTCATCTCGCGCACCTCGCGCTCGGCATCCGAGCGCAGGTCGGTGGTCTCGCGGGTGACCATCGAGCGCAGCGCGGCGGCACCCTTCTCGGCCTCGGTGCGAACGGTCGCGGCCTCCTGCTCGGCCTGCGCGACCTTCTCCGCGGCATGAGCGGACTCGCGCTCCAGGCGCGCCTCGTGCGCAGTGAGCTCGGTATCGATCTTCAGGCGCACCTGATCGGCGTCGTGCTGCGCCTGCGCGGTGATGCGGGCGACATCGGCCGCCAGCTCGGACCGCTTGTTCTCGGCCTCCTCGCGTGCGGCATCGAGAAGACGCTCGGCCTGCGTGGCGGCGTTCTGGATGAGCACACTGGCCTGCTCCTCGGCCACGCGCAGCACGGCCTCGAACTGCTGACGGCTCTGCGGCGCATCTTCGCCCTGGGGTGCTTCGCTCAGCTCCGAGG
>JBARWR010000270.1:0-4386 GCA_049646915.1 Microbacterium sp. | reverse complement strand
GGTCGCCGCCCAGGTGCGCACCGGCTTGCCCGTGCGCGCGTCCAGCACGTGATGCAGTCCGTCGCCCCAGGCTCGGCGGTTGACGGCCGAGGCGCACAGCGCCCGATCCCTCACCTCGACGACGCCGATCGCGGAACTCGGATCGTAGGGATGCTCCAGGGCCACTCGCGCGGTCCCGCCCCGCACTGCGAGGTCGCCTCCGGCATCCACGATCACGCGACCGGGCACGGTGGCGAGCGCCGCGGCGACGAGGTCGACCAGGCGCCCTTTCCCGAGCGCCCCGACATCGATCACCGCGGGCTCGAGGAGCGTCAGTTCGGATGCGCTCCAGCGCAGCATCCGCTCCCAGTCCTGCGGCGCAGCCCGCGGCGTGCCCTGCCGCAGACTGATCTCGGCGTCATAGCCGAGTGCGTCCAGTCCCCCGCCGATGAGAGGATTCACCCCGCCTCGAGTCGCCGCGGACAGCTCCCGGTACGCGTCGAGCATGATCTTCGCGTCCACCGGGGCCGGAATCGTGCCGCCCTGTGCACGCAGCCGCGACACGACGGAATCCGCCCGGAACCGCGACCACTCGACGTCGAAGCGGGCGATGAGCGTACTGACGGCATCGCGGGCCCCTGCTGTCAGGGGTTCATCGGTGACGATCTCCCAGCGCGTCCCGATCGCCTCGAATCCCCAGACGCCCACGCCGCCTACTTCGCCAGGGCTGCGTCCGCGGCCTCATCCTTGATCTTCACAAGCGCCTGATCGAATCCGCCGCTGGTCAGGGACGATCCCGCCACCCGGTCGACCTCGAGGTCGTCGAGCTTGTGTCCGACGACGACATCCGCGATCCCGGCGACGAACTCGCCCTGATAGCGGGTGGTCTCGGGGGTGAGCGGATCACCGGTGACCTCGACGTCGGTGACGACGTCGTCCTTCAGAGTGATCGTGACCGAGATCGTCTCCACGGTCTCGGGCGTCTTGTACGCGCCGTCGGCCGTGTAGGTGCCATCCGCATAGGGCGCAGTGGCGTCGGTGGACGTCGGCGCCGGATCGGCCTTCTGAGCCTCGGCCTGCGCCGCGCCAGAGCATCCGGCCAGCAGCAGGGCACCGGCCATACTCGTGAGAGCGACGCCGGTGCGAAGAGCGGGAGGGGTGTTCATGCCTCCAGCCTGCGGCATCCGCCTATGAGTATCTGTGGAGTTACGCGTCGCCGCCGAACATGCTCGTGACGGAGCCGTCCTCGAAGACCTGCTTGATCGCCGCCGCGAGCAGCGGAGCGATGGGCAGGATGGTGAGCCCATCCCAGCGTCGCGACTCGGTCAGCGGGATGGTGTCGGTGACCACGACCTGGTCGATCGCGTCATCCTGCAGGCGATGGGATGCCGGGTCGCTGAAGATCGCGTGCGTGGCGGCGACGATCACCTTGCGCGCACCGTTCTCCTTCAGCGCCTGGGCGGCCTTGACGATGGTGCCGCCGGTGTCGATCATGTCATCGACGAGCAGGCAGGTGCGGCCCTCGACGGCTCCGACGATCTCGTGCACCGAGACCTGGTTGGCCACCTTCGGATCGCGGCGCTTGTGGATGATCGCCAGCGGCGCGCCGAGGCTGTCGGACCACGTGTCCGCGACGCGCACCCGGCCCATGTCGGGCGAGACGATGGTGAGCGTCTCGCGGTCCTCAGGTGTCAGCGTGCCCCGGAAGTGCTCCAGCAGCACGGGCTTGGCGAACAGGTGATCGACGGGACCGTCGAAGAAGCCCTGAATCTGCGCGGCGTGCAGGTCGACACTCATGATGCGATCGGCGCCGGCCACCTTGAGCATGTCGGAGATCAGGCGCGCGCTGATCGGCTCGCGGCCGCGGCCCTTCTTGTCCTGCCGGGCGTACGGGTAGTACGGGGCGACGACGGTGATGCGCTTGGCGGATGCGCGCTTGGCGGCATCCAGCATGATCAGCGTCTCCATCAGCCACTCGTTGATCGGCTCCCCGAAGGACTGCACGATGAACAGGTCGCAGCCGCGGATCGACACCTCGAAGCGGGCGTAGATCTCACCGGAGGCGAAGGTGCGGTGCTCGACGGGCGCCATCTCCTGGCCCAGTGCCGCAGCGACCGCGGCGGTCAGCGCGGGATGCGAGCGTCCGCCCGCGACGACCAGACGCTTCTTGGTCTTCGCGATCAGACCGGGGGCGACCCCCTTCGCCCGATCCAGTGCAACCGTCTTCTTCTTGTGCCCCATTCGAGCCGCCTATTCCGCCGATCGTTCCCGCACGGCTGCATCCGCCGCGCCGGTTCCTGCCCTGTTCTTCTCGACCCACCCCTCGATGTTGCGCTGAGGGGCGACGCTCATGGCCAGCGAGCCTGCGGGTACGTCCTTGCGGACGACGGCGCCTGCACCGGTCTTCGCTCCGGCTCCCAGCCTAACGGGAGCGACCAGCACGGTGTGCGAGCCGGTGTGCACCTCGTCACCGATCTCGGTGCGGTGCTTGTGCACGTCGTCGTAGTTCGCCGTGATGGTGCTCGCACCGAGATTGACGTGTCGGCCGATCGTGGCGTCGCCCACGTACGACAGGTGCGGAACCTTGCTGGCCTCGCCGATCTGCGCGTTCTTCGTCTCGACGTAGGCGCCGATCTTGCCGTCGGCGCCGAGCACGGTGCCCGCGCGAAGGTAGGAGAACGGTCCGACGGTCGCGCGCGCGCCGATCACGGCGAGGTTCGCGTCGGTGCGCTTGACGACGGCATCCTCGCCGACCTCGCAGTCGATCAGGGTGGTGTCCGGGCCGATCGTGGCGCCCGCGGCGATCACGCTGGCACGCAGGATCTGCGTGTTCGGCAGGATGGTCACATCGGCCGAGAGCTTCGCGTCGTCGTCGATCCACGTCGTCGCCGGATCGATGACGGTCACCCCCTCGCGCTGCCAGCGGCGCACGATCCGCTGGTTGAGCAGGCGACCGACCTCGGCCAGCTGCACACGATCGTTGACACCGTAGGTGACCGTGACATCGGAGACGACGGATGCCGCGACCCGGCCGCCGTCGCGACGCAGCAGAGCGGGGACATCGGTGAGATACATCTCGCCCTGCGCGTTGTCGACGCCGACCGCGGGCAGATACGTACGCAGCGCCTGCGCACGGAAGACGTACATCCCGGCGTTGATCTCGCGCACGGTGATCTCGTCGGCATCGGCATCCTTCTGCTCCACGATGCGCTCCACACCGCCGTCCGCGTCGCGGATCACCCGGCCATAGCCGGTGGGATCGTCGACGACAGCCGTCATCAGCGTCGCGGGGGCATCCGCCCGGCGGTGCTCGGCGAGGAAGCCGGTCAGCGTCTCGGCATCCGCCAGCGGGCAGTCTCCGGAGAGCACGAGCACGTCGCCGTCGAAGTCGGACGGCAGCGCGTCCAGCGCGACCTGCACGGCACGGCCGGTGCCCGGCACGTCATCCTGATCGACGAACACCGCATCCGGATACTGCTCGGCCAGCGCGGCGACCACCTGATCGCGCTCATGCCGCACGACCACCTCGATGTGCTGCGCACCCAGCGAACGGGCCGTGGACAGCACGTGGCCCACGAGCGGCCGCCCGCCGATCGGATGCAGCACCTTGGGCAGGCGTGACTTCATGCGGGTGCCCTGGCCGGCGGCCAGGACGATGATCGCGAGCGTGTTCTCCGTCATGCTCCGCCGCCAGGACTCGAACCTGGACCTAACAGCTCCAAAGGCTGTCGTGCTGCCATTACACCACGGCGGACCGCGGCCGAGCCGAGCCCATAAGCCGCGTGACAAGTCTGCCACGTCGACAGCGGTGCCCTCGTCGCTCGGCTCTCGATCCGGGATGCGGGATGATGGAGGGATGAGCGAGGCGGATGAGGTCGATCGGATCGTCGGTGCGTGGAACACGCAGCGACCCGACCTGGACTTCTCCCCTCTGGAAGTGCTCTCTCGCATGGACCGTCTCTCGCGTCAGCTCGACAGGGCGCGTCGCGAGGTCTTCCACCGCAGCGACATCGAGCCGTGGGAGTGGGACGTGCTCTCGGCGCTGCGCCGCGCGGGCGCGCCGTTCACCCTGTCGCCCAAGCAGCTGCTGCAGCAGACCCTCGTCACCAGCGGCACCATGACCAACCGGATCGACCGGCTCGTCGCACGACGGTTCGTACGCCGCGCGGCGGATCCGGGCGACGGACGCAGCATCCTCGTCATCCTCACCGACGACGGCCGGGTGCGGGTGGATGCCGCCATCACCCGCCTCGTCGATGCCGAGGCGGAGATGCTGCACGCTCTGCCGCGGGCCGACCGCGACCGGCTGGCCGGCCTGCTGCGCAAGCTCAGCCTGAGCTTCGACTCGTGATCGGGCCCGGAACCACCGCCGGAGCGCCGCGCTGATGGCGATGGCCGCTCCGCTGC
>JBARWR010000269.1:0-15048 GCA_049646915.1 Microbacterium sp. | reverse complement strand
CGTAGCGCACGCTCCCGCCGCCCCCGCGCGCACCGCGCGGCGCACACCGCGTCATTTCCGCGAGACTTCTGTTGCAGCATGAGACTGCACGGCAGACGTGCCGTCTCATGCTGGAAGGCAAGTCTCGAGGAGGTCACCGGCCGGTTACCCGTTTCGGCACACGCTCGCGATCGCGCTTCTTGAGGGTGGCCAGCATCGCCGGCTGCTCGGGATGCCGACGAGGCACCCCCGCAGCGGTGAGTGCCGCGCGCAGCGGTGCGACCCGCCACGCGTCCGCGAGATCCCAACGGGCGAATGGGTGCCGGTGGCGACGCAGCCTGTCCTCGCGGCGCATCTCTTCGGCGAGAAGATCCGCAGCCTTCGCCGTATTCCCGAGCTGATACTTGCCCCAGCCATCCGATTCGCCGATGGCGCCGTTCGAGGGGAACAGGAAGTCGACTCGATCGTCGTGACCCTCATAGCGGAAGCGATGCTGCAGCTCCGGTGTTTCGAAGCCGCACCAGGAGATGACAGCCCGGCTGACGCTCTCCCCGGGCGACTCCGCAAGTCCATCGGCGTGATCCCAGACCCAGCGCTGGCGTGCGCGTCCCCGCGCATTGCGCTGAACGTTCGAACGGTCTCGCAGCACGGGTATCCGCAGAGTGCCGCCCTGGGCCGGGGAAATCGCACTGTCAACCACCGCGAGGCCGCGCGCCGGAGTCAGCACCCGGGCGAGATCGATCACGGTGTCCAGCAGTGATGTGGCAGGAATCCCACCCACCTGAGTGAGTTCCCGGTCATCCACGCTGGTGTGCACGCAGACATCACCGAATCGCTGTGACGTCGTCAGATCGGGCGCATACACATGGATGTCACGCGTCTCACCGAAGAGCGGAAGACCGTGGATGACAGCCGCGGACTCCAAGCAGAGCACGGCCTCGGGATGCCGACGCGTGAAAGCGTGCACGCGGACGGCATAGCGCTTCCACGGCTGGAGCTCCAGATAGTCGGCGCGTTCAGCATAGATACCTCGACGAAGGCGGATGTACGTGGACTTGTGGAGCGCGATTCCCAGCATCCGGGCCTCGTCGACCGTGACCAGGGGCAGGGGAGACGTCAGGGTCGCGCGGTCAGTGAGTAGCAGCATCCGTCCATCTTGGAGCGCAGGCGTCGCTCCACCCCCGTCGATTCCCGGTGCAGGTGGACAACTCATTGTGGACTCTCGCTTGTGCAGGAAGAACGCCGCGTCTGTGCCCCGGGCGAGACTTCGGTTCCTGCGTGAGACGGCACACCACACGTGCCGTCTCACGCAGGAAGGCAAGTCTCGCGGGGAAGGGGACGGATGCCGGGGCGGGCGGATGCCACGGCGCACTCACATGCGGGACATAGCGTGTTCGCGGCAGAATGGGGTGACCTTTTTCTGCAGAAGATCGGACAGTCATGGCTCAGGCCCAGAGCAAGCGCAATTGGTTCGCCATCGGCATCTCCGCCGCGGTCGTCATCGTGCTCGTCGCACTCGGCGCAGTTGTGGTGTGGATGAACAACCAGGCGACCGATGCCGGGCCCGCCCCGAAGGGGAACCTGATCAACTCCGAGACGGGGGCGCTGACCTACGGCGACGGCGATGACACTGTCGCCGTCTACATCGACTTCATGTGCCCGATCTGCAATCAGTTCGAGCAGACCTACGGGGCGCAGCTGCAGAAGGCTGCTGCCGACGGAAAGATCACGCTCGAATACCACCCGATCGCCATCCTCGATCACTATTCGCAGGGTGCGGAATACTCGTCCCGCTCGGCCAACGCGATGTTCTGCGTCGCGGAGAAGGCGCCGGACAAGGCCCTGGACTACATGGCATCTCTGTTCACGAACCAGCCTGAGGAGAACTCCCCCGGTCGCACGGATGAGGAGCTGGCAGGCTATGCGGAGGAAGTCGGCGCCGGCGCCGCATCCGACTGCATCACCGACGGCACCTATAAGAAGTGGGGCACTGCGCAGGCCTCGCAGCACGACATCAAGGGCACGCCCACCGTGGACCTGAACGGGAAGCGCCTTGACATGAGTGACAGTGCCGATTTCAAGAAGTTCGCCGACCTCATCAGCTGACCTCAAGTTGCCGGACACGCCCGGACGGTCTAACATAGACCCTTGGTGCCTTGCGCCTCATCTCGGCGTGTCCGCATAAGGCAGGCATCACACCACCACCCATCCACGCAGATCGACCGATCTGCAGAAGCGTCAGCGAGGCTATGGCTAAGAAAGACGGTGTCATCGAGATCGAGGGCGTGATCTCCGAGGCTCTTCCCAACGCGATGTTCCGCGTTGAACTGAGCAACGGGCACAAGGTCCTGGCGACGATCTCCGGAAAGATGCGGCAGAACTACATCCGCATCATCCCTGAGGACCGCGTGGTCGTGGAGCTCTCGCCCTACGACCTGACCCGCGGCCGGATCGTCTACCGCTACCGCTGATCGGTCGAGAAGTAACACCTCGGGCCTCCGGCCCGCTCGGTGAAGACAGCGAACAGGAAACATCATGAAGGTCAAGCCCAGCGTCAAGCCCATCTGCGACCACTGCCGCGTGATCCGTCGTCACGGACGCGTCATGGTGATCTGCAAGAGCAACCCGCGCCACAAGCAGCGTCAGGGCTGAGCCGGGACCGGATCGGCAGCCTCACGGCATCCGATCCGGACCTGAACAACTCAATATCGCAAACAGGCAGCATCGGATGCCGCGCAAGCGGCGGACACCTCGGGGCGGAGGCCCGGGAACGGATGCTGCTCCACACCTCCACAACACTCCAGGAGAACCGCATGGCACGTCTTGCCGGCGTTGACATCCCGCGTGACAAGCGCGTGGTGATCGCCCTCACCTACATCTACGGCATCGGCCGTACCCGCTCCGTCGAGATCCTCAAGGCGACCGAGATCGACGAGTCGGTCCGCGTCAAGGACCTCACCGACGAGCAGCTCATCGCACTCCGCGATCACATCGAAGGCACTTACAAGGTGGAGGGTGACCTGCGCCGCGAGGTCGCCGCAGACATCCGCCGCAAGGTCGAGATCGGCTCCTACGAGGGCATCCGCCACCGTCGTGGTCTCCCCGTCCGCGGTCAGCGCACCAAGACCAACGCCCGTACCCGCAAGGGCCCGAAGCGCACCGTCGCCGGTAAGAAGAAGGCCCGCTAAGCGGCCAGGGAATAGGAGAACACTTTCATGGCTGCACCCAAGGCCGCCGCGCGCAAGCCGCGCCGCAAGGAAAAGAAGAACATCGCGCTGGGCCAGGCCCACATCAAGTCGACGTTCAACAACACCATCGTCTCGATCACCGACCCGTCCGGAGCTGTCATCAGCTGGGCATCGTCGGGTGGCGTGGGCTTCAAGGGCTCGCGCAAGTCGACGCCGTACGCCGCAGGCATGGCAGCGGAGTCCGCTGCTCGCCAGGCTTCGGAGCACGGTGTCAAGAAGGTCGACGTCTTCGTGAAGGGTCCGGGTTCGGGCCGCGAGACCGCGATCCGCTCGCTGCAGGCCGCCGGCCTCGAGGTGGGGTCCATCCAGGACGTCACCCCGCAGGCGCACAACGGCTGCCGTCCGCCGAAGCGTCGCCGCGTCTGATTTCGCGTGACTGTGCCGGTCCTCGACAGGGGACCGGCACAGTCGCCCGCAGATTTCCCAAAACTGAAGACCTCATCCCACACATGTCATATAGCGGGCATGTGATCGAAAGGAACACATAGTGCTCATTGCACAGCGTCCCACTCTCAACGAGGAAAAGATCTCCGAGAACCGCAGCCGGTTCATCATCGAGCCCCTGGAGCCCGGTTTCGGATACACGATCGGCAACGCACTGCGTCGCAGCCTTCTCTCGTCGATCCCCGGCGCATCGGTCACCACCATTCGCATCGACGGCGTGCTGCACGAGTTCAGCACGATCCCCGGTGTGAAGGAGGACGTCACCGAGATCATCCTCAACATCAAGCAGCTGGTCGTCTCCAGCGAGCGCGACGAGCCCATCACCGCGTACCTGCGCAAGACGGGCGCCGGCGAGGTCACCGCAGCCGACATCTCCGCTCCGGCGGGTGTCGAGGTGCACAACCCCGAACTGGTCATCGCGACGCTCAACGACACCGCTCGCTTCGAGCTCGAGCTCACCATCGAGCGCGGCCGCGGCTACGTGTCCGCCTCGCAGAACCGCAACGAGTACGCCGAAGCCGGTCAGATCCCGGTCGACTCGATCTACTCGCCGGTCCTGAAGGTCAGCTACCGGGTCGACGCCACCCGCGCCGGTGAGCGCACCGACTTCGACAAGCTCGTCCTCGACGTCGAGACCAAGAACTCGATCAGTCCCCGTGACGCCGTCGCATCGGCAGCCAAGACCCTCACCGAGCTGTTCGGCCTCGCCCGCGAGCTGAATGTCGAGGCCGAGGGCATCGAGATCGGCCCCGCGCCGGTCGAGGCTGTCCTCTCCAGCGAGCTCTCCATGCCGATCGAGGATCTCGATCTGTCGGTGCGCTCGTACAACTGCCTCAAGCGTGAGGGCATCAACACCGTTTCGGAGCTGGTCGCCCTTTCCGAGACGCAGCTGATGAACATCCGCAATTTCGGACAGAAGTCGGTCGACGAGGTGCGCGACAAGCTCGTCTCGCTCGGTCTGTCGCTGAAGGATTCGGTGCCCGGTTTCGACGGCGCCCACTTCTACAGCGGCACCGAAGACGAGTCCTTCTGAAACCCTCTTTCTGACCAGGAGTTAGATTATGCCCAAGCCCACCAAGGGACCCCGCCTCGGAGGCGGCCCCGCCCACGAGCGCCTTCTTCTCGCGAACCTCGCAGCAGCGCTCTTCGTCCACAAGTCGATCAAGACGACCGAGACCAAGGCGAAGCGCCTGCGTCCGCTGGCTGAGCGCCTCATCACGCTCGGCAAGCGCGGTGACCTGCACGCCCGCCGTCGTGCGCTGACCGTGCTGCGTTCCAACAAGGAAGCCGCACACATTCTCTTCAACGAGATCGCGCCGCTCGTCGCCGAGCGCGAGGGTGGCTACACCCGCATCACGAAGGTCGGCAACCGCAAGGGCGACAACGCCCCCATGGCAGTGATCGAGCTCGTCCTCGAGCCCGTCACCCCGAAGGTGAAGAAGTCCGCCAAGGCCGCCCCGAAGGCGGAGTCCGCCCCGAAGGCGGACAAGGCCGCCGACAAGGCCCCCGAGGCTGAGAAGCCCGCCGAGGAGACCGCGGCTCCCGCGGCGCTCGTCGACGGTGGCTTCGGCGCCGACTCGGCCGCTCCTCTCGAGGACGGCTCGGCTCCCGAGGGCTTCGACATCAAGGGCAACAAGGATTCGATGAAGTTCCACCAGCCCGGTGGCCAGTGGTACGACGCCACGGTCGCCGAGGTGTGGTTCCGCACCGCCGAGGCTGCTGAGGCAGCAGGCTTCGTCGAGGCCGGCAAGTAAGCCACAGCGAACGAAGAAGCCCGCCGTCCCCTCGGGGACGGCGGGCTTTCTCGTTGCGTGCCGTTTCGACTCGATCGGCTCCGCCGAACTCGCTCAACGACCGGGTTGCGCCGTCGCGCAGCTCCGCCGCTATAAGGCCGCCCGCAGATCCTTGCGCAGGATCTTGCCCGAGCTCGACTTCGGGATGACGTCGATGAATTCCACCTGACGCACCTTCTCGTGCGGGGCGACATGGGATGCCACGAATGCCATCACCTCGTCGGCCGACAGTTCGGCATCCGCCTGCCGCACGACGAACGCCTTCGGCACCTCCTGCCCGTCGTCGTCGTGCGCCCCGATCACCGCGGCATCCGCGATCTGCGGATGCTCCAGCAGCACCGCCTCGAGGACGGCCGGGGCGACCTGATAGCCCTTGTACTTGATGAGCTCCTTCAGCCGGTCCACGATCCGGAAGATGCCGTCCGCGGTCACGGTGGCCATGTCGCCGGTGCGGAGCCAGCCGTCGGCATCCAGCATCTCGGCCGTCGCCTCGGGGCGGTTCAGATAGCCGACCATCACCTGCGGTCCGCGCACCCACAGCTCGCCGGGTTCACTCGCGCCCGAGTCGGGCACGTCGACGTCGGCTCCCGTCTCGGGGTCCACGAGCCGCGCATCGGTGTTGGGCACCAGCGGGCCGATGGAGGACTTGTCGATCTCGGGGCGCTCGGCGGGGATGAGGTTCACCGCGGGGCTGGTCTCGGTCATGCCGTAACCCTGCACCACCTCGCAGTGCAGCCGCTTCTCGACGGCCGCGGCCAGCGCGCCGTCGAGCGGTGCGGCTCCCGAGAAGATCACCTTGATGGCCGAGAGGTCGTACTGATCGACGATCGGATGCTTCGCCAGGGCCACCGCGATGGGTGGGGCGACGAACACCCAGGTGGTGCGGTGCTCCTGGATGATCCGCAGGAACTCGACGAGGTCGAACTTCGGCATCGTCACCAGCCCCGCGCGCTGCAGCAGGGCGAAGTTCAGCAGCACCGTCATGCCGTAGATGTGGAAGAACGGCAGCACAGCGAGGACTCGGTCGTCTGCGCCGACGCTCAGCAGTGCACGGGCCTGTGCGACGTTGGCCACCAGGTTGCGGTGCGTGAGCATCACGCCCTTGGGGCGTCCCGTGGTCCCCGACGAGTACGGCAGCACCGCGAGATGCGTCGCCGGGTCGAAGCTCACCACAGGGGCGGCATGGCCCTCGCCGAGCAGGTCGCGCAGGCTCGGATGCCTTTCCGCTCCGTCGAGCACGATCACATGATCATCGGCGATGCCCAGGCGCGCGGCAGCCTCTGCCGCGCCGGCGAGCAGAGGCGACACCGTGACGAGCCACTCGGCTTCGGCGTCCTGGAGCTGATTCGCGATCTCGTCGGCGGTGTACAGCGAGTTGATCGTGGTCGCCGTGGCACCGGCGCGCAGGATGCCGTGGAACACCGTGGCGAAGGCCGGCACGTTCGGGCACAGCAGGCCGACCTTCGTGCCGACTCCGACTCCGCGTGCCGCGAGGGCTCCCGCGAACAGGCCGATCTGGCCGATGAGCTGCCGATAGGTGGTCTCGGCACCCGAGGACCCGTCGATGATGGCGACACGATCGAGGGTGGCTTCATCCAGGTCACTGAAGAGATAGTCGTAGATGGAGAGCTCGGGGATCTCGACATCGGGGTAGGTGCTGCGAAGCATGTGATCTCCTTCGATCGGTCGCCCTGCGTCAGGCACCCAGGACGCGTGTGGGAGTCAGTCTCGCACAGAACGGGACGCAGTCCCCAGGGTTCCGATCGGCTTGTTCAGGCGATACCGTGTGCCCGGCCGTCCCTTCGTGGAGTAATCCAGCGAGCGGATGGCCTGTCCGGTGCTCGCGAGGTGCTCGAGATAGCGTCGTGCGCTCACCCGCGACACCGACAGAACCTCTCCGATCTCGGCCGCGGAGGCATCCGGATGCTCGATCAGCGCGCCGGACACGCGTGAGAGCGTCTCGGTGCTGAGGCCCTTGGGCAGACCGGCCCGCTGACGGAACGCGATGATCGCGTCGGCCGCCTCGACGCGGCGGACCACATCGTGCAGCTCGGTGTGATCGCGCAGCAGCAGGCTGGCCTCCACCGCGGCGCCGTCCACCCGTGCCCCGGTGCTGCGGGCGACGAGCACGCTGCTGCCGACGATCACCGGACGGCCGGCGTCCTCGCCGTCGCGCAGCACCGAGAGCAGCTCGTCGCTCAGCACGTCATCGGCCGCGAAGCCGGTCAGCTCTGCGGCATCCGTTCCCAGAAGTCGTGCGGCGGCGTCGTTCGCGAGCGTGATGACCCCGCGTGCATCCACCGTGATCACCCCTTCGCTCAGGCCGTGCAGGGTGGTCTCCTGGTTGCGCACCAGTGCGGTGATCTCATGCGGTTCGAGGCGGTGGATGCGACGGCGGATCACGGCGGTGACCCAGGCGGACCCGAATACGCCGATGACCACCGCGGCCAGCATCGCCCCGATGATCCAGAACAGGTTGCCGGCGAACTCGCCGTCGCCCTGCGATTCGAGGATGCCGACCGAGACCGTGCCGATCACCTGCGAGTCATCGGCGAAGATCGGCACCTTCACCCGCCAGGACGGCCCCAGTGTGCCGGTCTGCGTGCCCATGTAGATCTGCCCGGACAGCGGCACGGACGGATCGGTGGAGACCTTCTCGCCGATGCGAGCGGGGTTCGGATGCGAATAGCGGATGCCGTCGGCGTCCGCGATCACGACATAGGTCAGATCCGACGCCTTGCGGATCGTCTCCGCCAGCGGCTGGATGGTCGCGGCAGGGTCGGTGTCGTGGAACGCGCTGCGGATGACCGGCATGGAGGCGATGGACTGGGCGACCGCCAGCATCCGATCCTCATACGCGTCGCGCACCGTGTGCGCCTGGATGAATCCAGCCGTGACGCCGGCGATGAGGGTGACCGTGGCGACGATGAGCGCCTGAAGCAGGATCAGCTGCACCCGCAGCGTCATCCTGCCGTCCCGCGTCTCCTGCGACGCGCGCTTCATCATCGAGGCCACAGGATCATTCTCCCCGCACGCGCGAGCGCACGGAACCGAGTGGGAGAGGCATCCGCGACCAATACTTTCGAAACCTCGACCAATGATTTCGGAAGCAGAGGACGCGTCGTCGCCGCTCATACGGTTGCCAGCATCCCGAATGCTCAAGGAGGAGCGCATGAAGAAACAGCGTACGAAGAAGCCGGGCTCTGCCCTCATCGCGGTCGCGGCCATCGCCGCTCTCGCACTCACCGGATGCTCGGCGCAGGCCGGCGGAGGCGACAGCTCGAAACCAGGGGACGAGAAGCCCAGCTTCTCGGACGTCTCGATCATCGTGCCCGCCGAACCCGGCGGGGGATGGGACCAGACCGGTCGCACGATCGCGAAGGTGCTCACCGAGCAGGACATCGTGAAGACCGCGCCGGTGACCAACGTCGGCGGTGCCGGCGGCACGATCGGCCTCGCGCAGCTCGCCAACGTCAAGGACTCTGCGACGCTGATGGTCAACGGACTCGTCATGGTCGGCGCCATCGAGACGAACGGCTCGCAGGTGCGCTTGGAGGACACCACGCCGATCGCCCGCCTCACGGATGAGGCGCTCGTCGTGGTCGTGCCGGCTGACTCGAAGTACAAGGATCTCGAGGACCTCGTGGAGGACATCGTCGACAGGGGGCAGGCGGTCACGGTCACCGGTGGATCGGCCGGCGGTGCCGACCACATCCTCGCCGGCCTGATGCTCGAGGCGGCAGGGCTGAAGAGCGCCGAGATCCCCGCGAAGCTGAACTACACGCCCAACGCGGGTGGGGGCGAGGCCGTGTCGCTGATCCTCGGCGGCAAGGTCGCGGCGGGCATCTCCGGCGTCGCCGAGTTCCAGCAGCACATCGAGGCGGGCACCATGCGCGCTCTCGCCGTGTCGGGCGCCGAGGAGGTGCCGCAGCTGCCCGGTGTTCCCACGATCACCGATGCCGGCTACGACGTGGTGCTCACCAACTGGCGTGGGGTGATCGCGCCCGGCGACATCACCGACGCCGACCGTGCGGAGCTGGAGCGCATCGTCACCGCGATGCACGACACCCCGGAGTGGAAGAAGGAGCTCGAGACCAAGGGGTGGGCGGATGCCCTCCTCACCGGCTCCGAGCTGGACGACTTCGTGACGCAGAACATCACCGACGTGACCGGCACGCTGAAGAACATCGGATTGATCTGAGATGACTGCCCGGCTCATCGGAGCAGGAGGGCAGGCCATCGGGGCGAACGGGCGGGCCGAGGAGACTCGGCCCGCCCCACGGGTCCCCGTCGGGGAGCTCGTCTTCGCCCTGCTCATGCTCGTCCTCGGCATCCTCGCGCTGATCGGTGCGTTCAGCATCCATGTCCCGGTCGGCATCCAGGTCGGGCCGACCGTGTTCCCGATCGCCGTCTCGGTCCTGCTGATCGGCACGGCACTCGCCGTCGTCGTCGGGGTCCTGCGCGGCGATCGCGCCGAGCCCGATGACGGCGAGGACATCGATTCGAGCGCCCGCACAGACTGGCTCACCCTCGCGAAGATCGTCGGTGCGCTCATCGCGCACCTGCTGCTGATCGATGCCGTCGGCTGGGCGCCCGCCGCCGCGGTGCTGTTCGGCATCGTCGCCTGGACTCTCGGCGCGAGGCGCTGGTGGCTCGGATTCGTGATCGGGCTGGTGGTGGCCCTCGCCGTGCAGGTCGTCTTCGGCGGACTGCTCGGGCTGTCGCTGCCCTGGGGCCCGGCGTTCGCCTGGCTGGGAGGGATGTTCTGATGGACAGCTGGACTCTGCTGCTGGAGGGCTTCGCCACGGCGCTGCAGCCCCAGTACCTGATGTGGGCGTTCATCGGCGTCTTCATCGGCACCGCCGTCGGCGTGCTGCCCGGCATCGGCCCGGCCATGACCGTCGCGCTGCTGCTTCCGCTGACCTATACGCTGGACGCCACAGCGGCGATCATCACCTTCGCCGGAATCTACTACGGCGGGATGTACGGCGGCTCGACGACCAGTATCCTGCTGAACACGCCAGGCGAATCGGCATCGATAGTCACGGCGATCGAAGGCAACAAGATGGCCAAGCTCGGCCGGGGCGCGGCAGCGCTCGCGACCGCAGCCATCGGCTCGTTCGTGGCCGGTACCATCGCCACGATCGGCCTCACCCTGCTGGCGCCCATCCTGGCGGACTTCGCCGTCTCGCTCGGCCCCGCCGACAAGCTCGCGCTCATCGTGGTCGCCTTCATCACCGTCGGCGCACTCATGGGCAGGTCGGTCTCGCGCGGCGTGCTGTCGCTGGCGATCGGTCTGTTCATCGGTCTGATCGGCACCGACAACCTCTCCGGCCAACAGCGGTACACCCTCGGGATGCCGGTGCTGGGAGAGGGGATCAGCGTGGTCCTGGTCGCCGTCGGCCTCTTCGCCGTGGGCGAGACCCTGTACGTCGCGGCGAAGCTGCGGCAGGGCGGAGTGGACGTCATCCCGGTGACGAAGGGATGGCGCAACTGGATGACGAAGGACGACTGGAAGCGGTCGTGGAAGCCCTGGCTGCGCGGCACCGCGATCGGGTTCCCGATCGGGACGATCCCGGCGGGCGGGGCGGATGTCGCCACGTTCCTCTCCTATGCGGCAGAGCGCAAGCTCTCCACGCGCAAGGAGGAGTTCGGCCGGGGTGCCATCGAAGGCGTGGCAGGACCGGAGGCGGCCAACAACGCCGCCGCGGCCGGTGTGCTCGTGCCGCTGCTGACCCTGGGGCTGCCGACCACGGCGACGGCCGCGATCATCCTCTTCGCGTTCCAGTCCTACGGCATCCAGCCGGGCCCCCAGCTGTTCACCAACCAGCCGGCGCTGGTGTGGGCACTGGTGGCGAGCCTGTACCTGGGCAACCTGATCCTGATCGTGCTGAACCTGCCGCTGGTGGGGATGTGGGTCAAGCTGCTGCAGATCCCACGGCCGTACCTGTACGCCGGCATCCTCATGTTCGCGGCCTTCGGCGCCTACGCGATCCGCTTCTCGATCGCCGACGTGGTGATCCTGCTGATCATCGGCGTGCTCGGCTACTTCATGCGTCGCTTCGGCATCCCCGTCGCGCCCCTCGTGGTCGGGATGATCCTCGGTCCGATGGGCGAGGCCGAGCTGCGCAAGGCGCTGCAGCTGAGCCAGGGGGATCCCGCAACGCTGATCATGCAGCCCTTCGCCGCCGCGGCGTACGGTGTGCTCGTCGTGCTGATCCTCGGCGCCCTGTGGCTGCGCCGACGTCAGACCCGGTACGAGCAGCACCTGACCGAGACGATCGTGGTGCCCATCACCGCCGATCAGGAGGTGTGACGGCACGGGGTCGGGATCGCGGGGCTCCCGGGATAGTCTGGTGCGGTGCACGATGAACCGACTATCGCCCGGGGGCCTCGCGCATATCTCGCCTTCGTGGGGATCGGACTGACCGCAGGACTGCTGTCCGGACTGTTCGGCGTCGGCGGGGGCACCGTGATCGTCCCGCTGCTCGTGGTGCTGATGGGCTTCGACCAGCGTCGTGCGGCCGGAACCTCGCTCGCGGCGATCGTGCCCACCGCGAGCGTCGGCGTGATCTCGTACGCGCTGTCGGGCTCGGTCGAATGGATCGCCGCCCTGATCCTGGCCGCGGGGGCCGTCGTGGGGGCGCAGATCGGATCCCGCCTGATGCCGAGGATCTCGCAGCGGGCGCTGCGCTGGGGATTCGTCGTGTTCCTGCTCGTCGTGCTGGTCAGTCTGTTCGTGGTCATCCCCTCGCGCAGCGCGGAGTTCGAGCTGACCTGGCTGAGCGGGGCCGGGCTCGTGCTGACCGGAATGCTCACCGGAGTGATCGCCGGGCTCATCGGGGTCGGGGGAGGGGTGATCATCGTCCCCGCGCTGATGATGATCTTCGGCACCAGCGACCTGGTCGCCAAGGGCACATCGCTGCTGATGATGATCCCCACGGCCGTCTCGGGCACGATCGGCAACCTCCGGCACCGGAACGTCGATCTGCTCGGCGCGATCATCATCGGAGCCTCGGCGTGCACGACGACCGCGCTGGGCGCGTGGATCGCCACCCTGATCGATCCGGCGGCCGGGAACATGCTGTTCGCGGTGTTCGTCCTGGCGATCGCCGTGCAGATGGCGATCAAGGCCATTCGCAGCCGCTGACCCCCCGTCGAGACTTCCCTTCCAGCATGAGACGGGGCCACTGGCGTGTGGTCTCGTGCTGGAGGAGAAGTCTCGAGGTGGGGACACCCCGGATAGGATCGAGGGGTGCCCGTGAACAACGAACTGGTCGGCCGGGAGTTCCCGCCGACGGCCCCCTACCTCGTCGGTCGTGAGAAGGTGCGCGAGTTCGCCCGCGCGGTCTTCGCCGACGCCCCGCAGCACACCGATCTCGCCGCAGCCCAAGCCGCGGGCTACGCCGATGTGGTGGCACCGCCGACCTTCGCGATGGTGATCCAGGACCTCACGCTGCAGCAGCTGCTCGCCGAACCGGACTCCGGCATCGTGCTGGCGCGCACCATCCACGCCGAGCAGCGCTTCACGTATTCGCGGCCCATCGTCGCGGGGGACGAGCTCGTCGGCAGGCTGGCCGTCACCGGCATCCGCACGCTCGGCGGCAACGCGATGATCACGAGCGATGCGACCATCACCGACGCAGCCGGCGAGCACGTGGTGACCGCCACCAGCGTGCTGCTGGTGGGCCAGGATTCCGAGGAGGAGAAGTGATGACTGATCTCACAGCGGAGCTCACCGTGGGTGACGTGATCGCCGAGCGCACCGTGCACCTGACCCGCGAGTCGCTGGTCCGCTACGCCGGCGCATCCGGCGACTTCAACCCCATCCACTACCGCGACGACGTGGCCGCCTCGGTCGGTCTGCCCGGCGTGCTCGCGCACGGGATGCTGACCATGGGGATCGCCTCATCGGTCGTGCTCGCGGCGCTCCCCGCCGATGTGCGGCTGATCGACTACGGCGTGCGCTTCACCAAGCCCGTCGTCGTCGACCCCGAGACCGGCGCCGATGTGCACGTGGTCGCCAAGGTGGGAGTCGTCGACGAGTCGTCCGCACGCATCGATCTGACGGTGAAGTCCGCCGAGACGACCGTGCTCGTCAAGGCGCAGCTGCGGGTCGCGCTCTGAGATGACGTCACTCGAGGTCACCCCGATCCCGCTGCGCGGGCTGACGACCCTGCGCACCGGCGCCGCCCCCGAGCGGATGCTGGATGCCACCACGCGCGCCGAGCTCATCGACGCATTGCACCAGGTGTGGACTGGAGCCGAGGACTGGTTCGTGCTCGGCGGGGGATCGAACCTGTTCGTGGGCGACGAGCCGTTCGAAGGCTCCATCATCCGCATCCTCACCTCCGGAATCGAGGAGTTGCCGTCCCCGCACGAGGGTCGGATCCGGCTGCGCGTGCAGGCCGGACACAACTGGGACGCCCTCGTGGCCTACGCGGTCGAGCGCGGCTATGCCGGAATCGAGGCGATGAGCGGCATCCCCGGCACGGTCGGCGCCGCACCCGTGCAGAACGTGGGGGCGTACGGGCAGGAGATCCAGGAGACCCTGGTGGAGGTGGAGCTGATCGACGAGGGTGCGGGAGGCCCCGTCGTGGTGCCTGCCGCGGAGCTGGGTCTGGGCTTTCGCACCTCGGTGCTCAAGCACCATTACGGCGAGGCGCAGCAGCGTCGCGCCGTGATCGTCTCGGTCACCCTCGACCTCGCGGTCACCGACGGAGCGGGGCGTGTCATCCGCGGCGAGCAGCTGCGCCGGGCCCTGGGTCTGGAGGACTTCGAGCCGGTTCCGTTGGAATGGGTGCGCACCCGCATCCTGCAGACCCGTGCCGCGAAGGGGATGCTGCTGGACGAGCACGATCCCGACACGCACAGCGCGGGGTCGTTCTTCCAGAACGCGATCGTGCCCGAGCGCGTCGCCCGCGCCCTGCCACCGGAGTGCCCGCGCTGGCCCGTCGAGCCCGACCTGGACACGATGACCGTGATTCCGCTGGAGAACTACTTCGGACTCACGCCGCGCGCCGACTCGCCCGAGCGGATGGTCAAGGTCAGCTCGGCCTGGCTGATCGAGCACTCCGGGATCGGCAAGGGGTTCAAGCTGCCGCGCTCGCGCGCCGCGATCTCGACCAAGCACGCCCTGGCGCTGACCAACCGGGGAGGGGCGACCGCCGCGGAGCTCGGTGAGCTGGCGCGTTTCATCCAGAGCCGTGTGCACGCGGAGTTCGGACTGCTGCTGCAGCCCGAGCCTGTGCTGGTGGGCGTCGACCTCTAGCCTCGCTCGTCCCGTCGAGAGCACGGGAACGTCGCCGAGAGCACGGGACCTCGCCGAGAGCACGGGAACGTCGCAAGGCAAGCCGTGCGCTCGGCAGCATCCGAGGCACTCGGTGCGCAAAGGAGGGTACGCTCCGGCGATCGAGGCGGGTACGCTCGCCGAATGACTGGATTGGTTCCCTACCTGCTGTTCCCCGGCGACGCGGCGGAGGCGCTGCAGCAGTACGCCGTCGTCTTCGGCGGCGAGCTGCAGCTGTTCACCTACGCGCAGGCCGGGCGCACCGACGGCCCCGAGGGCGCGATCGCGCACGGCA
>JBARWR010000268.1:0-1524 GCA_049646915.1 Microbacterium sp. | reverse complement strand
CAGGACCACCAGGCAGTGCGCTGGGCGATCACCGTGACCGGCCTGCAGGCCTTCGCCGACCGCGACGTCGCGCAGCTGTCCGGCGGTGAGCGGCAGCGGGCCTGGATCGCGCTCGCCCTTGCGCAGGACACCCCCCTGCTGTTCCTGGACGAGCCCACCACCTACCTCGACATCGGATACCAGCTCGAGGTGCTGCACCTCGTGCAGGCGCTCAATCGCGAGCACGGCATCACCGTCGTGATGGTCCTGCACGACCTCAACCAGGCTGCCGCCTACGCCGACCGCATCGTCTGTCTCCACGACGGCACGATCGTAGCCGACGGTGCGCCCAACGATGTCATCACCCCTGAGCTGCTGCACGACGTGTTCCGCGTCAACGCCTCCATCGTGCAGGATCCCGTCACCGGACGCCCGGTCTTCCTCGCCCACAACCCGGTCAGCGGGACTCCGGATGTCACATCGAAGGCGGCGGGTGAGCAGTGACGACCGCGGCACGCGCGGTCGAGTTCGCGCAGAAGCACCGACTGCCCGGCCTCGTGCTCGGGGTCATCGACGCGGACGGACTGCGCGAGATCGTCGAGTACGGGATGGCCGACCTGGATGCGGGCGCCCCCGCGGACCGGTCGACGCTGTTCCGCATCGCCTCGGTGACCAAGACGTTCACGGCGACCGCCGTGCTGCAGCTGCGGGATGCGGGTCGTCTCTCCATCGATGACAGGGTCGTCGATCACGTCCCCGAATTCGCGAAAGTCGGCGGGCTCGATGGCGGCGCCGCTCGCGTCACCCTCCGTCAGCTGCTGCAGCACTCGTCGGGGCTCCAGGGGGAGGCGCCGTCGCTCGACCTGCTCGCACAGCCGGTGCACACCTCGCCGCAGATCCTCGATGTGCTCTCACGCGCCCGCATCCTCACGACCCCCGGCACCATGTTCCGGTACAGCAACCTGGGATTCCGGGTGCTCGCCCACGTGGTGCACCGCGCATCAGGGCAGCGCTGGGCGCAGTACGCCCCGGAGCACCTGCTGGCACCGCTCGGGATGCGCGAGTCGGGAGCCCATCCGCCGCACCCTGAACGGTGCGCGGTCGGGCATCACCCGTCGAGGTTCCAGGACCGCCCGACGGCTGCGGCGTCGGTCGACTCCGCACTCGCAGAGGGCGATGGCGACCTGTGGTCGAGCCTGGACGACCTGGCGCTGTGGGTCTCCGCGCAGCTGGCGGCCGCGGTGGGGCACGACAGCGCGGTGCTCTCGGCGTCGACGATGCGCGAGATGCAGCAGCCGACCCTCCTCGCCGCCGGCGACTGGTCGGAGGCGCGCGGGCTGGGGTGGAACGGCGTGCGCCGCACGCATGGTCCCCTTGTATCGCACGGCGGTCTGTTCGCGGGATTCAACTCTCAGGTGTGCTTCAGCCCCGAGCATCAGGTCGGGGTCGTCGCGCTCGCGAACAGCGTGCCGCAGGGCAGCATCGGCGAGCTCGCCTTCGACGTGATCGACGAGATCATCGGGGGCCGGCCGCGTGCCGCAGCCC
>JBARWR010000267.1:0-1656 GCA_049646915.1 Microbacterium sp. | reverse complement strand
GCTCAGGCCCGCCGGGGCGGATTCGCCGAGGGTGAGGTCCTGCACATCGGCTGGCAGGTGCTGGACGCGGATGCGGTGGATGCCGGCTCGGCATCCGGCCCGCTCGCGCTGCTCGACGGCGAACCGGGTGTGCGCTGGTCGCCGAGCGGCGGACTGATCCCGCTGGCCGGCTATCTCGACGAGAAGATCGGGATGCTGCGGGGCTGAGCGGCAGGTCTCGCGTTCACCGAGGACAGGAGAGTCGGCGAGAACAGGAAGGAATTGCGAAAATCGTCCTGTATCGGGTGGATGTCCTGTGTCGGATGCAGGCGTGCCGGGCCGTCGCGCGCCGGATGAAGGGATGCCGCGCAGCTCAGGCGAGCAGCAGCGGGAATCGGCGCAGCAGGTCGGCGCCGTCGACGGATGCCGAGAGCACCATCTTCTCGGTGGCGGCGTACTCGCTCGCATCGAAGTAACCGGACGCGCGGTACACGGCCATGCGATCGGCGAAGTCCTGTGGTGATGCCTCCGGGTGGAATTGCGTGGCGTGCAGGCGCCCACCCACGCGGTACGCCTGCACGGGACACGCCTCGTTGGTGGCCAGCAGCACCGCGCCGGGCGGGGTCTCGGCAGCGGACTCCTTGTGCGCGGTGAACACCGTCATCTCGGGGCTGTTCGGTCCGAACAGGGCATCGGCAGTCCCTTCGGCAGTGATCCGGATCCGCGCGGCCTGAACGCGCTCGGGATGATCCATGTCCACACGGCCGCCCAGCATCCGCGTCACCACGCCGATGCCGTAGCAGGTGAACAACGCGCTCGCGCTGCCGTCGATGGCGCGGGCGGCGATGCGCTCGAGATCACGCTCCACGATGAGCTGCTCGTCCGACTTGTCGGCATCCGTGACGTTGAACGGCGAGCCGCCGATCACGAAGCCCTCGTACTGCTCCCACTCGACGGTCTCCAGCGAGGCATGCAGCAGATCGAGGCGGTCGAGACGGTGGACGCCCAGATCGCGGGCGAAGGATCGGTGCTCGGCATCCGCCGCACTGCGCTCCGGCCGCACGCAGACATAGAGCACCGTGGACATGCGACGAGTCTATTCGGCGGGTTTGACGGACACCGGGAATAGGCGTCATCATGTGACGTTGAAGTTGATAGAACTGCACTCAAGTCTTGAGAGGAAGCGAAATGCCCAACGACTTCAACCAGGCGGGTTCGGGCTCGTTCGACGAGTTCCTGGCCCGTTATCTCGCCGGTGAGCAGGCGCGGCAGGGTCGCTCGATCGACCTCAGCCGGTTCCTCACCGCGCGCACCCAGCAGATCCTGCAGAGTGCGGGACGCTTCGCGCTGGAGCGCGGCCAGACCGAGCTCGACGCCCTTCACATCCTGCGCATGATCGTCGAGGATGACAGCGTCTCGGCCGCCATCGAGCGTGTCGGCGTGGACCCGGCCGCGATCATCGCCGCCGTCGAGGCGCGCCTGCCGCAGAACCGCGGCACGGCCGACGTGGATGCCGCGACGCTGACGCCCAGCGCCTCGCGCGCGCTGTTTCATGCCTACCAGGTCGCCCGCTCGTCGGGTTCGACCTATATCGACCCCGACCACCTGTTCTTCGCCCTCGTGCTCGGCCAGGACGTGCCGGCCGGCCAGATCCTCGCCCGTGCCGGCGTCACCGCC
>JBARWR010000266.1:0-2234 GCA_049646915.1 Microbacterium sp. | reverse complement strand
GCGCCACGCTCTGGCGCGAGCGGTCCGACAGGCGCTGCTGCAGGGTCGCGAGGTCTCTGTCGGAGTCCGCGACGCGCCCGCGCTCGTCCACGGCGCGGAAGTTCATCCGCAGGTGCCCGGGGACGCGCTCGTCGTCGAAGTCGGATGTCGAGACCGGCTGATTCGCGAGCGGTTGGATCAACCGCGCCAGTGCCTCCTTCAGGGAACGCTCCGGCATACCACCGTGATTCTCGGGGCCGCCGTCGGCGATCTGCTCGCTGAACTTCCCCGCCCAGTCGGCTGCGGGGACCACGTGCCGGCGGATGGCCTTCGGAAGCGCACGCAGCAGTGCGGTGATGAGCTCATCACGGAGCCCCGGCACCTGCCAGTCGAAGCCGGTGTCGCGCACCTGCTGCAGCAGCGCCAGAGGCAGCACCACGCTCACGCCGTCGTCCTCGGCGCCGGGCTCGAACCGGTAGGCCAGACCGAGCACCTGGTCGCCCTGCGTCCACCGGGTCGGGAACTCGGACTGATCTGCACGCCCGTCGTCCTCGAGCAGGTCGCTCTCGCGCATGACGAGCAGCTTGGGGGTGGCCGCCAGGGCCTCCCGCCACCAGCTCTCGAACGAGCGCACGTCGAACACCTCGTGCGGAATGCGCTCGTCGTAGAACGCGAAGACCGTCTCATCGCCGGCGAGGATGTCGCGGCGGCGCTCGCGCTCCTCGAGTTTCTCGAGCCGTCGCCGCAGCTCGGCGTTGGCCCGCCAGAACGCGCTGACCCGCTTGTCGATCCGCGACGGATCCCACTCGCCCTCCACCAGCGCGTGCCGCACGAACAGTTCGCGTGCTCCGGCCCGGTCGATGCGCGCGAACTGGACGCGCCGACGCGGGATGATCTCCACCCCGAACAGCGTCACCTTCTCGTAGGCGACCGCAGCGCCGGCATCCTTCGACCAGTGCGGCTCGGTCACCTGACGCTTGGCGAGGTCGCCCGCCAGCGCCTCGGCCCACGCCGGATCGATCGCGGCCACGGTGCGCGCGAACATGCGCGACGTCTCCACGATCTCGGCGGCCATCACCGCCTGCGGGGACTTCTTGCGCAGTCCGGAACCCGGGAAGATCGAGAAGCGGATGCCGCGTGCGCCGCGGTATTCGGCGATGCGTCGCTTCTCGCCTTTGGACTTGTTGGCGCTCTTCGCGGCCGTGCGCTCGTCGAGGATGCCGATCTGAGAGAGCAGGCCCGCGAGGATCGCGCGGTGCAGGGCATCCGGGTCGGACGCACCCGCACCGGTGGGGCGGGAGTCACCCTTGGACGTCTTCACCAGGGTCTTGAGCTGACGGTGCACGTCGAACCACTCGCGCACGCGCACGTAGTTCAGATGCTCGCTGCGGCACATTCGCCGGAACGCGCTGGAGCCGAGCTCCTTCTGCTGTTCGCGCAGGTGATTCCACAGATTCAGCAGGGTCAGGAAATCGCTCGTCGGGTCGACGAAGCGCGCGTGCGAGCGGTCGGCCTCATCGCGCACCGACTGCGGCGCATCGGCGGACGGCCGCTCGCGCACGTCCTGGATCGAGAGCCCGGCCACGATGGGCATGACGTCGGCGAGCACAGCCGGTCCGGAAGACGCCGCTTCGACCAGCATCCGGGCGAAGCGGGGATCCATCGGCATCCGCGAGATCTCCCGCCCGATGCGCGTGAGGCGCGGCTGGGAGCCGCGGGTCAGCTCGACGGCGCCGATCTCGGTGAGCAGCTCGAGCGCGGACTTCACGCCGCGCGAATCCGGGGGAGTGAGGAACGGGTACTCCGTGATGTCGCTGAAGCCCAGCGACAGCATCTGCAACACCACGGATGCCAGTGAGGTGCGCAGGATCTCCGGCTCGGTGAACTCCGGGCGTCCCTCGAAATCCTGCTCCGAGTACAGCCGGATGGCGATGCCGTCGCTGGTGCGACCGGCGCGTCCGGAGCGCTGATTCGCGGATGCCTGCGACACCGCCTCGATCGGCAGCCGCTGCACCTTCGAGCGCGCGCTGTACCGCGAGATGCGGGCCGTGCCGGTGTCGATCACATACTTGATGCCGGGAACCGTGAGGCTCGTCTCGGCGACGTTCGTGGCCAGCACGACACGACGTCGCACGCCGGCGATCTTCGAGCGCTCGAACACCCGGTGCTGCTCGGCGGCGGAGAGCCGGCCGTACAGCGGCAGCACCTCCACCGGCGCGGACGAGGAACGGTAGGCGCCGCGGACGGCCTCGGCG
>JBARWR010000265.1:0-7254 GCA_049646915.1 Microbacterium sp. | reverse complement strand
CGCTGCAGGCGCCTCAGGCGCTGCAGGCGCCTCAGGCGCTGCAGGCTCAGACTCGGCACTCGCCTGGGGCTCTGCACTCGCCTGGGGCTGTGCAGGGGTCTCGTCAGCCGGTGCTGGGGCGTCTGCCGGAGCATCCGCCGCATCCGACTCGGTCTCGGTCCCTGCCGTGTCCACGACAGACTCCGCGACAGCGGCGTCCTCTGCTACCGGCTGCGCCGGGGTCGTGTCGAGGGTAGGTGTGGTCTTGTCATCATTCTCAACGGCCATCTCTGGCTTACTCCCTGCGCGGGCACTGGGTGCCGCGGAAACTCGTGCGGCGATACAGCAGCCGCGAACTCAATCGGCGTGCGATCTGCTCCATGGCCAGATCACGTGGGGCATATGACCCCGAAGTCTTGACGATGCGACCGCGAACGCTCGCGATGTCATCTCGAGCCATTATCGCACCTCGCGGCGCTGCCTGCCGCATCCTCGTCGCGACGCGCGCGTCGAACTCCGGTGAAGCGCATAGCCGACGCTGAGATAATCCACACATGAGCACGCAGCGCACACGGCACGTCGGGTACGGGATCTGGCTGATCATCGCGAGCCTGGTGGGCTGGTGGGCGGCCTTCCAGCTGACTCTGGAGAAGTTCTTCCTGCTGGAGAATCCCTCCGAGCAGACCAGCTGCTTCGTGAGCGTGCTGATCCAGTGCGACAAGAATCTGGGCTCCTGGCAGGGCGCCGTGTTCGGCTTCCCGAACCCGCTCATCGGCGTCGCCGGATGGATGGCCGTGCTCGTGATGGGGGTCGCGCTGCTCGCCGGCGTGCGCTTCCCGCGCTGGTTCTGGGCGCTGTTCGGGCTCGGAATCCTCGGAGCATTCGCCTTCGTCTGCTGGCTCATCGGCCAGAGCATCTACGAGCTGTCGGTGCTGTGCCCCTGGTGCATGGTGACGTGGGCGGCGACGATTCCGACGTTCATCGCGACCGTCGTGCACCTGCTGCGCAACGGCACTCTGACCCGGTCGACGGGCGTGCAGCGATGGGCGGGCCGGATGATGGCCTGGGTGCCGCTCATGACGATCGTCGCCTATGCGATCGTCATCGCGATGGCCCAGCTGGCCGGACTCGACTTCCTCGGCGAGATGGCCGGACTGCTGTTCTGACGCCGACGGGCCCAGCGCCGATGAAGCGCTGAGCCCGTGGACGTGCGAACGTCAGGCGAACCAGATGGCCAGTTCGCGTGCCGCCGACTCGGGGCTGTCCGAGCCGTGCACGAGGTTCTGCTGAACCTTCAGGCCCCAGTCGCGACCGAAGTCGCCTCGGATGGTTCCGGGAGCCGCGGTGGTCGGGTCGGTGGTGCCTGCCAGAGAGCGGAAGCCCTCGATAACCCGGTTGCCCGCCAGGCGGATCGCGACGGACGGTCCTGACATCATGAACTCGATCAGCGGCTCGTAGAAGGGCTTGCCCTCGTGCTCGGCATAGTGCGCGGCGAGACGGTCGCGGTCGGGCTCGACCAGGTGGATGTCGACGAGCGCGTAGCCCTTCGCCTCGATGCGGGCGAGGATGTCGCCGGTCAGGCCGCGGGCGACGCCGTCCGGCTTGACGAGGACGAGTGTTTCTTCAGTGGCCATGTCATTCGCTCTCTGTGTGGTGCTCGGTGTTGGTGTCGGTGGGGGTCTTCCGGTCCACCCGGGCCCCCACGATGGTCGCATACGCCCACATGCCGCCGAAAATCAGGGCGACCAGGGCGATGGTGGGAACAAGGAATGCCGCGGCGAGCACGAGCACCTGCAGCGCCCAGCCCACCACGATCGCTCCGGGACGCGCGATGGCGCCGGCCAACGCGATCATGGCGACGGCGAGCACGGAGCCGCCGACGATCCCCCACCAGGGTGGGATCGCTTCGGGCAGTGCCTTCAGCCCGTAGACGGTGAGTCCGGCGAGGAACACGACGACGGCTTCGAAACCGAGCACGACCGAACCCAGCTTCTGCGTCAGCGTGCGCGGTGCACGTGCGCGCGGGGTGCTCATGCGCGCCATCCGCTCTTCCAGTCCTCATCCTCGGAGAGTCGCAGCGCTTCTCCCGCGAGCACGATGGAACCGGCGATGACGACCGCACGGCGGTCGGAGGATGCCGCCCATTCCCGAGCGGCGTCGACGGCCTCGGCGAGCGTGGCATGCACGCTCGCGCGGCGACCGCGCTCCTCGACGAGATCCGCGATGGCATCTGCCGCCGCGGCCCGCTCGGAGTCCGGAGACGTGGCGAAGACTTCGCTGACGGCAGGCAGCAGCTCATCGACGATGCCCGCGGCGTCCTTGTCGGCGAAGACGCCGATCACCAGGCCCCATTCGTCGAAGTCGAAGCTGTCGTCCAGCGCGCGGGCGAGCGATGCCGCACCGTGCGGGTTGTGCGCGGCATCCACAACGACGGTCGGAGCGATCCCGACCAGCTGCAGCCGGCCGGGCGAGGTGGCGTTCTGCAGTCCGTCGGAGACGATGTCCGCAGCGATCGGCTGGGTCGCGCCGCCGATCAGCGACTCGACGGCGGCCACGGCAAGGGCCGCGTTGTGTCCCTGGTGCGCGCCGTACAGCGGCAGGTACTCGTCCGTGTACACCCCGGCGAGGCCCTTGATGCTGATCAGCTGCCCGCCGACCGCGAGGGTCTGCGCTGACAGCCCGAATGCGTCGCCCTCGAAGGCGAGCGTCGCGCTCTTCTCGCCCGCGACACGACGCAGCACGGCCTCGACCTCGGGCTTCTGCTCGGCGGACACGACGGCGGCGGAGTCCTTGATGATGCCGGCTTTGACCTCGGCGATCTTCTCGATCGTGTCGCCCAGGCGGTCGGCGTGATCCATCGATATCGGCGCGAACACGGCCACATCCCCGTCGGCGGTGTTCGTCGAGTCCCAGGAGCCGCCCATGCCGACCTCGAGCACCAGCACGTCGACGGGCGCGTCGGCGGCAGCGACGAAGGCGAGCACGGTGAGCAGTTCGAAGAATGTCAGCGGCGCGTCGCCCGCTGCTTCGAGCTCGGCGTCGACGATCCCGATGAACGGCTCGATCTCGTCCCAGGCATCCGCGACGGCCCCATCGTCGATGGGTTCGCCATCGATCATGATCCGCTCCGTGAAGCGCTTCAGATGCGGGCTGGTGAACAGGCCGGTGCGCAGCCCGTGGGCGCGCAACAGGCTCTCGATCATCCGCGCGGTGGACGTCTTTCCGTTCGTCCCGGTGATGTGCACGACGCGGTAGGTGCGCTGCGGGTCATCGAGCAGCGTCAGGATGCGCGCGGTGCGCTCCTTGCGCGGCTGCACCCAGCGCTCCCCCGCTCGCTCGAGAAGCGCCTCGTAGACAGCGTCGGCGCGCTGTTCGTCGTTCACGCGGTTCCTTCCTGCGCGGTCGCATCGATGGTGATGATGACGGCCTCCTTGTTCGCACCCAGAGCCTTCGCGCCGCTGCGGAACACGCCGTCACCGGGGCTCGCGACATCTGCCAGGAGTTCCTCGATCCCTTCCGTCGCCTCCACGGCGAAGCCGACCGCGAGGGTCTCCCCCGCGATCAGGTCGGCGTGCTGCCGCAACGCCTCGGCGTTCTCCGTCGACGCGTTCAGCGCCAGCACGATGCGGTCGCTGACGTCCAGCCCGGCGTTCTTGCGCGCCTCCTGCACGACGCGGATGGCGTCGCGTGCCAGGCCCTCGGCCTCCAGCTCCGGCGTGGTGATGGTGTCGAGCAGCATGAAGCCGCTGGACGGCACGAGCGCGAGGGCCTCGCCCTCCGGACGCCCCGCGGTCTCCAGCGCGAGCTCGTACTCGTGCGGCTGCAGCTCGACGCCGCCGGCGACGACCGCGCCCTTCCATTCCTTCCACGGCCCTGCCTTGGCGGCTGCGATCACGCGCTGCACGTCCTTGCCCAGGCGCGGGCCGGCGGCGCGCGCATTCACGCTCAGGCGGTGACTGATGCCGTAGGTCGCGGCGGTGTCGTCGGCGAGCTGGACGAACTCGACGGCCTTCACGTTCAGCTCCTCCCGGAGGATGCCCTCGAACTGCGTGAGATCACCGGCCAGCGGCGACACGACGGTCAGCCGCGCGAGCGGCAGGCGCACACGCAGCTTCTCCTTCTTGCGCAGCGCGTTGCCGACGCTGGACAGCTCGCGCACGGCGTCCATGGCGTCGCGCACGTCATCGGCAGCGGGGAACTGCTCGGCATCCGGCCAGTCGGTCAGGTGCACGCTGCGCCCGCCGGTCAGGCCTTGCCAGACGCGCTCGCTGATCAGCGGCACCAGGGGCGCCGCCACACGGGCGACGGTCTCCAGCACCGTGTAGAGCGTGTCGAAGGCCTCACGGCTCTTCGGGTCGTCGGTGACGCCCTCCCAGAAGCGGTCGCGCGAGCGACGGATGTACCAGTTGGTCAGCACCTCGGCGAAGTCGCGCAGACGAGCGGATGCCGTGGTGGAGTCCAGTCCCTCCAGGTCGGTGCGCACTTCGCGGACGAGGTCGCCGAGACGGGCGAGGATGTAGCGGTCGAGCACATCGGTCGAATCCGTGCGCCAGGTCGCCTCGTACCCGCCGGAGGCATTCGCGTAGGTCGCGAAGAAGTACCAGGAGTTCCACAGCGGCAGCAGGAACTCGCGGACCCCGGCGCGGATGCCCTCTTCGGTGACGGCGAGGTTTCCGCCGCGCAGCACCGAGCTCGACATCAGGAACCAGCGCATGGCGTCCGAGCCGTCGCGGTCGAGCACCTCGCTGACGTCCGGGTAGTTGCGCAGCGACTTCGACATCTTGTAGCCGTCACTGCCGAGCACGATGCCGTGGCAGCTGACGCCGGTGAAGGCCGGTCGGTCGAACAGCGCGGTGGACAGCACGTGCATGACGTAGAACCAGCCACGAGTCTGCCCGATGTACTCGACGATGAAGTCGGCGGGAGCGTGCGAGTCGAACCACTCCTGGTTCTCGAACGGGTAGTGAACCTGCGCGTAGGGCATCGAGCCCGAGTCGAACCACACGTCGAAGACGTCCTCGATGCGGCGCATGGTGCTCTTGCCTGTGGGGTCGTCGGGGTTCGGCCGGGTCAGGTCGTCGATATACGGCCGGTGCAGGTCGATCTCACCCTCAGGGTTGCGCGGCAGCGTGCCGAAGTCGCGCTCCAGCTCCGCCAGCGATCCGTACGCGTCCACGCGCGGGTACTCGGGGTCGTCGCTCTTCCAGATCGGGATCGGCGAGCCCCAGTAGCGGTTGCGGCTGATCGACCAGTCGCGGGCGCCCTCCAGCCACTTGCCGAACTGGCCGTGCTTGACGTTCTCGGGCACCCAGGTGATCTGCTCGTTGTTCGCGAGCATGTCGTCCTTGATGTCGGTGACCCGGATGAACCAGCTCGACACAGCCTTGTAGATCAGGGGGTTCCGGCACCGCCAGCAGTGCGGGTAGGAGTGCACGTAGCTCTGCTCTCGCAGCATCCGTCCGGCTCCGCGCAGCAGGCGGATGAGCGGCATGTTGGCGTCCATCCAGAGCTGACCGGCGACATCCGTGACGTTCGGCAGGAACTTGCCGCCCTCATCCAGCGACAGGATGGTGGGGATGCCTGCGGCGGTGCTCACGCGCTGGTCGTCTTCACCGAATGCGGGCGCCTGGTGCACGATGCCGGTGCCGTCGGTGGTGGTGACGTAGTCGTCGACGAGGATGCGCCAGGCCTTCTCGGTGCCCCACGTCTCGGTGTCGGCGTAGTAGTCGAACAGTCGGTCGTAGGTGACGTCCTGGAGCTCCTTGCCGAGGATGGTCTTCTCGACGGCGGCGAGCGCATCGTCGGCGGACTCGTAGCCGAGGTCCTTGGCGTAGCCGCCGAGCAGATCACGGGCGAGCAGATAGCGATGCGCGTCGCTCTCGGCGGGATCGTCGCCCGCCACGATGTCGGCGGCGCCGTTCGGGCCGGCCGGCAGCACGACGTAGTCGATCTCCGGGCCGACGACGAGGGCGAGGTTCGTGGGCAGTGTCCACGGAGTGGTCGTCCAGGCGAGAGCGCGCACGGCTGTGAGGCCCAGGGACTCGGCCTTGGCGCCGGTGAGCGGGAACGTGACGGTGACGGACGGGTCCTGACGGTCCTGGTAGACGTCGTCATCCATGCGCAGCTCGTGGGCGGACAGTGGGGTCTCGTCGCGCCAGCAGTACGGCAGCACGCGGTAGCCCTCATAGGCGAGGTTCTTGTCGTAGAGCGTCTTGAACGCCCAGAGCACGCTCTCCATGTAGCCGAGGTCGAGCGTCTTGTAGCCGCGCTCGAAGTCCACCCAGCGCGCCTGACGGGTGACGTAGTCCTGCCACTCGTGCGTATAGGTCAGCACCGACTCGCGCGCCTTCGCATTGAAGACGTCGATGCCCATGGCCTCGATCTCGCTCTTCTCGGTGATGCCGAGCTGCTTCATCGCCTCGAGCTCTGCGGGCAGTCCGTGCGTGTCCCACCCGAACACCCGGTCGACCTTCTTGCCCAGCATGGTCTGGAAGCGCGGGAAGACATCCTTCGCGTAGCCGGTGAGCAGGTGCCCGTAGTGCGGCAGGCCGTTGGCGAACGGAGGGCCATCGTAGAAGACCCACTCGTCGGCGCCCTCACGCTGCGCGATCGACGCCCGGAAGGTGTCGTCGGACTTCCAGAAGTCGAGCACTTCGGTCTCGATCTCGGGGAACCGCGGACTCGGAGTGACGGCGGCCGGGCCGAAGGCGGAAGCGGTCCCTGTAGTCGAAGGGCGGGGGTAGGTCATGTGCGCTCGCAGTGTCGTGGGTGGATGCTGCTGCGAGGACGATCCTCACGGACCGCGGTACCACCTCACGTGCCGCGCCTCACGGCGATGCCACTCTCACTGCGGCGATGACGGGCCTGCCCCGCTCGGTTCTACTTGCAGTCGCCTGCGTTCTTCCGAGAGCTCCCCGGTGATGGCCGGATCAGTGCTTGTCCGGCTATTCTACGCGCATCAGCGTTGCTGGCGTGCCGACTCAGGCTTCAGCAGACCGGGAGGTCACCAGTCCATCGTCTCCGCGCCCTCCACCAGCCCCGCCAGCGCCTCCAGCGCCTGGAGACCCGTGAGCTCGCCGGCCACGAGCGGCACCTCGATGATCGGCACATCGGGCACCTGCTCGCGCACCCTCTGCAGGTGCTGATCTTCCGCCGCACGCCGGGAGCGCAGAAGGTCGCCGGAGTCGGCCGGCGAGCGCCGGTTCGCGATGAGCGCTGCGACAGTGACGTGCAGATCGCGCAGACCGGCCACCACCTCGAGGGTCTCTGCCACGG
>JBARWR010000264.1:0-3303 GCA_049646915.1 Microbacterium sp. | reverse complement strand
GAGCAGCACGATGCCCTCGTCGTCGAACCAGCCGGCGGACGGCTGCTGCTCGCCCAGGCCCTGCGGCGCGGCGTCCAGCCCGTCGAGGTCGGTGTCGTCGCGGACGTCGCTATAGGTGACCTCCAGCTCGACATCCTGCGCGACGTCGACGCCCTCAGGCACCATCACGATGGTGGCCCGCGGTACGAGATCGCTGTCGCAGCCCTCGGCTGCCTCCTTCGGATCGGTCAAGGTGATCGTCACGGCCTGCTCATCGGCGACGGCCTCGGCCTGCGCGGGTCGGCACGTGGGCGTCGACGACCCCCACGTCACCACAGCGATCATTCTGCCGTCATCCAGCCAGGCCGCCTCGATGTCATTCACTGTTCGCTCGGACGCCGGTCCTCCGGCATCCGGCCCTCCCGTGCTCGTCGGCCCCGGAGAAGCCGGACCAGTCCCGCATCCGGCGGACAGCAGCGCCACCGCGGCGAGCGCGAGGACGGACGGAAGCAGACGACGTCGCGAGATGCTCATACTCTCCAGTGTCGCCCGGAAGGCGTTCGTCTCATACCCCGTCTTGGATCGATCACTGCAGCGCCGAGGTGAGCCGCGCGAGGTTGTCCAGGATCGTGGAGCGCAGCGGCTGCTTCTCCCACTCTGCGAGGGTGAGCTCTCGACTCAGAGACCGATACTCATCCTCGAGCAGGCGCATCTCGGAGACGAACTCCTCGCCGCGCACGAGCATGGACACCTCCATGTTCAGACCGAACGAGCGCATATCCATGTTGCTCGAGCCGATCACCGCGACCTCGTCGTCGATCGTGAGGGTCTTGGTGTGCAGGATGTACGGCTTGGGGTACATCCAGATGCGCACACCGGCACGCAGCAGCACCTCGTAGTAGCTGCGCTGCGCGTGGTAGACCATCGCCTGGTCTCCCTGCTCCGAGACGAAGAGCTCCACCTGGATGCCCCGGTCCACCGCCGCCGTCACGGCCAGCAGCAGCGCTTCGTCGGGCACGAAGTACGGGCTGACGATCATGATCCGCTGCTTGGCCGCGTACAGCAGTCCGAGGAACAGTCGCAGGTTGTTCTCGGCCTCGAAACCCGGTCCGGAGGGCACGATCTGGCAGTCCAGGTCTCCGTCGCCGAACTCGACGCGCGTGATGTCGACGCTGTCGGGGACCCGATCGGTCTCGGCGTAGAAATCACTCAAGAAAATGGCGTTGAGGCTCGCCACGACCGGCCCGCGCACCCGCACCATCAGATCGACCCAGTGCAGGCCCTGGCGGATGTTCTTGGGCAGGTTGTACGAGGAGTCGGTGACGTTCTGCGAACCGAGGAAGCCCACGCGCCCGTCGATCACGAGCAGCTTGCGGTGGTTGCGCAGATCGGGGCGCTGGATGCGCCCGCGCAGCGGCTGCACGGGCAGCATCAGATGCCAGTCGGCACCCATCGCGTCGAGTCGGCGGACCGTCTCGCGGTACTTCGGCTTCCACCGGTTCGCCCAGTAGTCCAGCAGCACGCGCACCGGGATGCCGCGCGCGGCGGTCTCCTCCATGGCCCGGAAGAAGTTCTCGGTCGATGTGTCGGACTGCAGAATGTAGAACTCGACGTGCGCGTACTCCTGGGCACCGCGGATGGCCTCGGCCATCGCATCCAACGACTCCTGATAGTCGCTGATGAGATGGGCGTCGTTGTCGCCGGACTGCGGCGGCGCCCCCAGCGCGTCGTTCATCTTGATGAGCGGCGGGTACCAGCGCGGCGGATCCGGCCGCAGCGAGCCCAGGTACAGTCCCTGCGCGGTCTCGGCGATGTATGCGTTGATCTGGTCCTGTTTGCGGCGGCGGGCGCGGGGCAGCTTGGGGTTCCCGATCAGCAGGAAGATGAGAATGCCCAGCACGGGGATCAGGAAGATCGCCAGCAGCCAGGCCATCGCCGAGGTGGGGCGGCGGTTGCGGGGCACCACGATGATGGCGAAGACGCGCATGCTGATGTCGATCACGACATAGACCAGCACCAGCCACCACGGCCAGTTGTCGACGTTGAACATCACACCCCCGCCCGTTCGCCTGGGTTCAGCGTAGCCGCAGGCGCGGACTTCGAGCGCAACCGCGCGATCTCACGCGGCTCGCGGGCGAACGGGTCAGAGCGACTTGGGCGGCAGACCGCGCGCAGCGCGCTCTTCGGCCTCGATGCGGGCATGCACTTTCCGCTCGGTGCGATCGAAGCGCAGGATGCCGCGCAGCACCATCACGAACACCGCACTGACCGCGATGGTCGGCAGAATCGACCACGCTGCCGCGACCCAGAAGTTGTCCACGGCTCCATCGTACGCGGTGCAGCCTGTCAATCGTCCTGCACCGATGGGCGTCGACGACGACCTTTTCACAATCCCTGGGATCAGCCCCTTCGAAGGTCGGCGCGAGCGGGCAGGCTCCCTGCATGAACACGATCATCCACGCCACAGAACCCGCCGAGCTGCTCGGCATCGTCCCGGCCCTGGCCGGCTTCACCCCGCGGCAGAGCATCGTCATGCTGCCGTTCCACGGCACGCGCGCCTCCGGTGCCATGCGCATCGACCTGCCCGATCCGCAGACGGATGCCGAGGAGTTCGCCGAGGTTGCCCTGCGCGCACTGCTGCAGGTCAGCGGCGTCGACGCGGTCGCCGTCGTCGTCTACACCGACGAAGCACCGCAGCCCGTCCCCGACGGCATCCTGCTGCCCCGCCTCGCTCTGATCGAAGCGCTGCTCGACGTCGCGACCGACGCCGGACTGCGCATCGTCGACGCCCTGTGCGTGACCGGCCATGGCTGGAGCGACTACCTCGACGAGGATCCGGTGGTGCGTGAGCTGGCGGAGATCCCGAACACCCCGGACATCGCGGGAATCGGCGATGTCAGCGGCGACCAGACCTCCGGTGCCGAGCTGCCCGCCAGCGACCTCGTCGAACGCGAGCGGGTCGGACGCGCGCTGCGCGAGATCGAAGCCCTTCTCGAGCGGCATCGCCTGGGCAGCGGCCGGATCACCGCGTCCGACAGCCCCTATGCGGTGTCGACCGCCTGCATGCTGCTCGACGACCTGCCCGCCTTCGCGGAGGCGCTGCTCGAGGCACCCGCCGGTGACGACCCCTACGACTGCGCGGCGCTGCTGTGGTGTCTGAACCGACCGGTGCTGCGCGATGCGGTGCTGGTGCAGTGGGCGACCGATCTGGAGTTCGGCGAACGCGCGCTCGACGCGCAGCTCGAGTTCTCCGACTCGGGCACGGGCATTCCGGATGCCGTCGGCGAGATCTTCCTGGGCCGCGGTCCGCGCCCCGACCCCGAC
>JBARWR010000263.1:0-14929 GCA_049646915.1 Microbacterium sp. | reverse complement strand
GGCGTCGCCTACGCGCTCACCGTCTGCTTCGACGACCTGTCGATCAGTCACCGGCTGCGCGCGCACGACGCGTTCCGCGTTCTCGGCACCGACCTCATGGAGTACACCCACTGAGGTTCGGTGTGCTCAGTCCCGCAGTGCCGGACGCTCCTCGGAGTGCGGACGCTGGGGGATGAGGAACGTCAGCACGAAGGCGATGACGCCTGCGACGATGGCCAGCCAGAAGCAGACCTGGAAGGCCTCCCGCGTCGGCACCGCGATGCCGTCGACCTGAATGCTCATCGCGGCGAGGACGCCGCCCATCACCGCGGATGCCGTCGAGGTGCCGACCGAGCGGAAGAGCGCGTTCAGCCCGTTCGAGGCGCCGGTCTCGTTCGCCGGAACAGCGCGCATGATGATCATCGGCATCGCGGCGAAGGTGAAGCCGATGCCGATTCCGATCAGCACGTTGGCGACCAGGAAGTGCCAGATCTCCGTCGACAGGATCAGCACGAACACGTAGGCGAGCACGATCGCGGCGGTGCCGATCGTGAACAGCGGACGCGGGCCGACGGTGCGCTCGAGAAAGCCCGAGAGCGGCGAGACCACCATCATCATGACTCCCGACGTCGCCACGATCAGCGCAGCGCCGAGCATGTTCAGCCCCAGACCCGAGCCGGTCTCCACGGGCAGTTCGAGCATCTGCGGGAAGGTGACGTTGGAGGAGAAGAGGGCGAAGCCCATCCCGATCGCGGCGATGTTGGTGAAGAGCACGGCCGGGCGCGCGGCGACGCGCAGATCCAGCAGCGGATCCTTCGTCCTCAGCTGGTACCAGCCCCAGATGAGCAGCACGACGAGTCCGCCGATCAGGCAGAGCAGCGCGAACGGCCCGGTCCAGCCCCACTCGGCGCCCCGCGACACGTACAGCAGCAGGCCGGTCAGCCCGATGGCCAGCCCGATCGCGCCGACGATGTCGAGCCGTCCCGGCGCGAGCAGCACGTCATCGGGAATGACGAGCATCACCAGCACGAGGCCGATGACCCCGAGTCCTGCAGCGAGCCAGAACAGCGTGTGCCAGTCGGCGTTCTGGGCGAGGAGTGCTGCCACCGGCATCCCGACCGCACCACCGACACCCATCGTCGCGCTCATCAGGGCGACGGCCGTGCCCAGTCGCGCCGGCGGCAGCACGTCGCGCAGGATCGCGATGCCGAGCGGAACGACGCCGGTCACCGCACCCTGGAAGGCGCGACCGATGATGACGCCGACGATCGAAGTGGAGACAGCCGCGATCACCGAGCCGAGGATGAGGACGCCCAGCAGGGCGATCACGACCCGGCGCTTGCCGTACATGTCGCCCAGGCGGCCCGAGATCGGAGTGGCCACAGCGGCGACGAGCAGGGTGATCGTGACGACCCAGGTGGTGTCCTCGCGGGAGGCGTTCAGCAGCACCGGCAGCTCGGCCTGCAGCGGCACCACCAGGGTGAACATGAACGCCGAGCAGAGTCCGACGAAGGCGAGTACGGCGACGATCGCCGGGTGAGAAGGGGTACGCGACAGGCGTTTTCTCGCTCTGTCGTCGTCCCGGCCCATCGCGCCAGGCTATCGGCTCCCGGATGCCGGTCGGGTCGCCGCCCTTCGATCCACCTTCTTCCGTCGAGAGCACGGGCCTCGCCGAGTGCATGGCATGTTCGCGTGCGGAGCCTGTGCGCTCGGCAGCACGCCGTGCACTCGCGCCGGGCCGGTCGGCTAGCGTCGAAGGATGCTTCCCGACGACTGGACACCGCACCGGCGCGACGACGGCGAGCTGCTCGGCTGGATCCGTCCGGAGGGGGAGGACTGGGTGGCCGTGGACGTGTTAGGCCGCATCGCATCCGCTCCCGTCGACTGGCTCGACGCCGAGGCGACTCTGGAGGAGATCGGGCTCGGCTGGCTCGCCGACACCTGGATGCTGGAGGGCGAGGCTCCCGGGCCGCTGCGCGTGCGCTTCGTCGAGGTGACGCCGTCGGACGGGGACGCCGCAGGGCGTGTGGTCGTGAAGATCGACGACTTCGGCGATATGCAGCGCCCGCCCGCGGATCGTTTCGTGCTGCCATGGCCTGCACCCTCCCGGCTGCGAGCCGCGCGCCCAGGGGATCCCGACGGCCGCACGCTCTGAGAAGACTGGTACCAGTGTCTGCCCTCAGCGGTACCATGGCCGCATGGCGATGAACTTGAGACTGCGGTCCGAAGCGGCTGCTGCGCTGAAGGCTGAGTCCGAACGCACCGGCCTCAGTCAGCAAGAGATCCTGCGTCGCGCTGTCGATGAGCATCTTGGGCTGGGCGAAAGATCTCGGGCTGCGGCGTGGCCGGACTGGGTGATACCACCGGAGCGTCCGTACCGTCCGATCACGCCGACGTTGCGGCTTCCCGCTGGGGTCACGACGCAGGACATCCTCGACGAGCTTCGGCAGGACCGTGTGTGACCCGGATCTATCTTGACTCGAGCGCACTGGTCAAGCGCATCTTTGACGAGGCAGAATCGCTCGCGCTCCGCGATGCCTTGACGGGAGCCCAAGACCGCGGATCGCACCTTGTGACGTCCGCGCTCGCTCGGGTCGAAGCAGGGCGCGTTGCGCGTACCCGGATCGATGCCGAGCTGCCACGGGTCATCGGTATGGCCGCCACGGAAGTCATGGATGGGGTGGCAGTCGCGTCCTTGACGCGAGCAATCATGGAGAGTGCGCGAATCATCGGACCGCCGGTGCTGCTCACCTTGGATGCGATTCACCTGGCAACGGCGGTTGCGTTGACCGTGGATGAGATCTGGACCTATGACACCCGGATGGCGATCGCGGCAGAAGAACTCGGCATCCCCGTCCGGATGCCCGGCCGTGATTCCATGGAGGCATGAGCGACCCCGAACAGCATCCGGCAGACACCGACTGGCACCGCTGGGCGCCGATCGGGCAGACCCTCGACACGAGCGGTGTTCCACGCAGCGGACCGGTGCCCAGCATCGCCGCGTTCGAGCTGCTGCCATTGGAGCCCATGCTCGTGCCCGAGAAGCCGCGCGGCGGTGAACTCGACGCGTCGAGGTGCCACCACTGCGGCCCCGCGAACGAGTTCACGATCTGGCAGGACGAGGAGTGGCGGGTCAGCGGCGGGATGCAGGGGCCCACGGGCATCCCGTTCGTCGGTGCGATCTCGCCGCGTCGGCACGTGAAGCTCGAGGATGCCCCGATCGAGGTGCTCGCCGGGCTCGGGCCCGTCCTGCAGCGCGTCTCCGAGGCGACCAAGGCGATCCCGGCCGTCGCCCGCTGCCACTTCTCGCGGTGGAACGACGGCTCGGCGCACCTGCACCTGTGGGCGTACGCACGACCGGCGGGCATGATGCAGGGGCGCGGAGCGATCCTGCCGTACTGGGAGCAGTCGATGCCGGCCATGCCCGAGGAGATGATGCAGGAGTATCTGGAGATCGTCGCGAATGCGCTCGCAGCAGGCGGAGGAGAGGCGTTCCCGGCACGCTGACACGACGCGGCGTTTCGTCCTGAGCGCAGTGAGGGGCAGACTGGGATGGTGCGAAGCATCCGTGATCTGGACACCGTAGAACTCATCATCGACGCGCAGGAGCTGCTGGATTCCATCCGCGGCCCCGAGCGCGTGATCGATGCCGGCACGCTGCGCGCGCTGGAGCACTCGGGCAACTACGTCGTCGGCCTGTTCGACGACGCGGGCGGCGAGGAACGCATGGTCGGCGCCTCCATCGCGTTCTTCGGCGAACCGGGCAAGCGCACCATGCACTCGCACATCACCGCACTGCTGCCCGAGTACCGCGGTCGCGGCTGGGGTCGCGAGCTCAAGGAGCACCAGCGCCAGTGGGCGTTCTCCCGCGAGGTCGGCCGCATCACCTGGACCTTCGACCCGCTCGTCGCCCGCAACGCGCACTTCTTCCTCACGGTGCTCGGGGCACGCGTGACCGGTTACACGGTCAACCGCTACGGCATCTTCGGCGGCGGTGACGCAGGGGATGAGAGCGACCGGCTCGACGTCGAGTGGATGCTGGCCGACATCGCCAAGCCCCCGGCATCCGACGCCGTGGTCGCGACCGTCGAGATCCCCTCGGACGTCGAGCCCATGCGCATCTCCGATCCGGATGCCGCGCACGAATGGCGTCTGCGCCTGCGCGCCGAGATGGAGGACCAGCTCGGCAGGGGACTGCGCATCGCCGGCTTCGAGACCGGCCGCGGCTACCTCTTCACCGCGTAGGGGTCAGGATGAGAGCGGGAGGACGAAGGCGCCGGTGTCTCCGGGGTTGACCGCGATCTCCCAGCGGAATCCGTCCGGGTCGGCGAAGTAGCCGGAGTAGCCGCCCCATTCGCGGCGACTCGCCGGCGACACCGTCGCGCCCAGTATCACGGCCTCGGCGAGCACGTCGTCCACCTCAGCCTCGGTGGCGAGGTTGTGCGACAGGGTGATCGGGGCGATGCCGGATGCCGGCGCCTCGCCGATCTCGGCCGTGAAGCCCTCGACGCTCCACAGCGACAGGATCACGCGGTCGGCGACGGGAAGCATCAGCACCTCGTCCGCCTCGAAGATCGGCTGCCACCCGAGGCCCTCCACGTAGAACGCGCGACTCCGCGCGACGTCCTGCACGGCCAGGGTGATGAAGCTCACGCGTTGTTCCATGCTCTCCACCTTCGCACCTCCCCTGGCCTGCAGCACCGGTCGATTCGCCGTCGGGGCGACGACGGTAAGATCGAAGATGCCCGTGATCACGGGTCACATTCCCCGTAGCATCCGACCATTGGAGCCACCGTGGCCGAACAGTCCCGTCTTGACAAGGTCATCGCCCTCGCCCGCCACCGCGGGTTCGTGTTCCAAGCGGGTGAGATCTACGGCGGTTCGCGGTCAGCATGGGACTACGGTCCCCTCGGCACCGAGCTGAAGGAGAACATCCGACGGCAGTGGTGGCAGACGTTCGTGCGCGGTCGCGGCGACATGGTGGGCCTCGATTCCAGCATCATCCTGCCCAAGCGCGTGTGGGAGGCCTCCGGTCACGTCGAGACCTTCACCGACCCGCTGGTGGAGTGCCTCAACTGCCACAAGCGCTTCCGCGCCGACAACCTCGTCGAGGACTTCGAGGCACGCAAGGGTCGCAAGGCCGAGACCGGGCTGGCCGAGATCCCCTGCCCGAACTGCGGCAACAAGGGCCAGTACACCGAGCCCAAGGCGTTCTCCGGCCTGGTGAAGACGTACCTCGGCGTCGTCGACGACGAGTCGGGCCTGTACTTCCTGCGCCCCGAGACCGCGCAGGGCATCTTCGTGAACTTCTCGAACGTGCTCACCGCGTCGCGCAAGAAGCCGCCGTTCGGCATCGGCCAGATCGGCAAGGCCTTCCGAAACGAGATCACGCCGGGCAACTTCATCTTCCGCACCCGCGAGTTCGAGCAGATGGAGATCGAGTTCTTCGTCCCGCCCGCCGAGGCGCAGGAATGGTTCGACCACTGGGTCGAAGCGTGCTGGGCCTGGTTCGAGGACCTGGGCATCGACACCGACAACATGCGCCGGTTCGATGTTCCCGAAGACGAGCGCGCGCACTACTCGGCCGGCACGATCGACTTCGAGTACCGCTTCGGCTTCCCGGGCAAGGAGTGGGGCGAGCTGATGGGCGTCGCCAACCGCACCGACTACGACCTCTCCAGTCACAGCGAGGCATCCGGCTCCTCGCTGACGTACTTCGACCAGGCATCCGGCGAGCGCTACACGCCCTACGTGATCGAGCCGTCGTTCGGCCTGACCCGCTCGATGATGGCCTTCCTCGTCGATGCGTACGTCGAGGAGGAGGTGCCCAACGCCAAGGGCGGCACCGACACCCGCACCGTGCTCAAGCTCGACCCGCGTCTGGCCCCGATCAAGGTGGCCGTGCTGCCGCTGTCGCGCAATGAGCGGCTGTCGCCGCTGGCGCGCCAGGTGGCGGACACGCTGCGCGGCAGCTGGACGATCGACTTCGACGACGCGGGTGCCATCGGCCGTCGCTACCGTCGTCAGGACGAGGTCGGCACCCCGTTCTGCGTCACGGTCGACTTCGACTCGCTGGACGACAACGCCGTGACCGTGCGCGACCGCGACACCATGGCCCAGGAGCGCGTGCCGCTCGACGGCCTCGAGGCGTATCTGGCCGAGCGCCTGCGCGGAGCCTGACCTCGCGCTCTGCGCGCTGCGCGTCCTCGCCCCTGTACAGCTACGCCGCCCCTGCTGATTCACGGGAATCAGCAGGGGCGGCGTCGTTCAGCAGGGGCGGAGATGAAGCCGTCGCTCCTCGGATATCCGAAAGGTCAGAAGTCCTCGCCCTCGGCCTGCGAGGGATGACGATCGAACCAGTACGGCCGGTCGATGTGCAGCAGGGCGTCAGTGTCGAAGGGGATGCTGTCGTCACGTTCCATGATGATGGCTCCTTTGCGCGCGAATGAGGTCTTCCTCCAGCCTCACGCATGCCCCAGGGTTCTTTCGTGCCGAAGCATCCGAAAGAACCCTGGAACTTCTCCGCGGTATAAGTCCGCGAGCTACTTCAGGACGATGAGCGTTCCCGTCTCGGTGAACTCCCGGTCGATGTCGGCGTTGGGCTTGTACGTCGCCAGGCTCACCACGACCGCGGCGATCAGCGCGAACAGGAACCCGGGCAGCAGCTCGTACAGCTCGAACCAGCCACCCTCCAGTGCGCCCCAGGTGAACACGGTCACCGTGCCGACGAGCATGCCGGCCAGTGCGCCCCAGTTCGTCAGCTTGCGCCAGTAGAGGCTCAGCAGCACGATCGGGCCGAAGGCGGCGCCGAACCCTGCCCACGCGAAGCTGACCAGCCCGAGCACCGTGTCGTTGGGGTTGATCGCCAGCAGCATGGCGATGATCGCCACTGCGAGCACGCACAGCCGTCCCAGCAGCACGAGACGCTTCTCCGAGGGTGGCGTCTTCTTGAGCACCTTGTAGAGATCCTCGACCAGCGCCGAGGAGCACACGATCAGCTGGCTGGAGAACGTGCTCATGATGGCGGCCAGCACGGCCGCGAGCACGAGTCCGGCGATGAGCGGATGCAGCAGGGTCTGCGCCATGGTCAGCAGAACCAGCTCGGGGTCGGCGAGACTGATGCCCTCCTTCTGGATGAAAGCGACGCCGATGAGGCCGGCGAAGACCGCGCCGCCCAGTGACAGCACCTGCCAGCTGACGCCGATGCGACGAGCGGTCTTGGCCGCCTGAGGCGAGCGCAGAGCCATGAAGCGCACGATGATGTGCGGCTGGCCGAAGTAGCCCAGCCCCCACGCCAGCCCGGAGAGGATGCCGATCAGCGTCGCCGAGGTGAGCCCGGTTCCGCCGAAGAAGTCGAACTGGCTGGGATTGATCGAGGTGATCAGAGAGACGGCCTCGCCCCACCCGCCGACGGCGATGACCGCGACCACGGGAACGACGAGAACGGCGACGCACAGCATGATGCCCTGCACGACATCGGTCAGCGACGCCCCGAGGAACCCGCCGAACAGGGTGTAGCTGAGGGTCACGGCCGTGACCAGCAGCATCCCGACGACGTAGCTGCCGCCCTCGAACGAGCTGACGAAGAACTTGCCTCCTGCGACCATCCCGGACGAGACGTACAGGGTGAAGAACACGAGAATGATGATCGCCGAGACGACGCGCAGCAGGCGGGTCTTGTCCTTCGTGCGGTTCTCGAAGAAGCTCGGGATGGTGATCGAGTTCTCCGAGGTCTGCGTGTACGCGCGCAGTCGGGGCGCGACGACCAGCCAGTTCAGATAGGCGCCGATCGTCAGACCGATCGCGATCCACGCCTCGATGAGACCGGTGAGGTAGATGGCGCCGGGCAGTCCCATGATGAGCCAGCCGGACATGTCGGATGCGCCGGCGCTCAGCGCCGCCACCCACGCGGGCAGATCTCGGCCTCCGAGCATGTAATCCTCGTGCCCGCTGGTCTTCTTGTAAGCGCTGTAGCCGATGTACAGCATCGCGGCAAAGTATATGCCGAGCGCGATATAGAGCCAGATCTGGTCGGACATCGTCGTCCCTTCGTGTGGTGCGATCGGGCGCGCGCACGATGTGATCGGTCAGATCGTCCCTAGCGCCTTCGCTGTGTCTGTTCAGTGTCGCGTCATAGGAACGCAATGTAAAGCCCGCAACCGGTCCGCAGAGGCGAGGACAGATGCTGTCGCCTCGCCTCCGCGTCAGCCGTGCGTCAGCCGCGCGCGATGCGCAGCGTGCGCACCTCGAACGGATGCAGCACCAGCTCGCCGTCGGTGCGCGGCGACTCCAGCTCGTCCTCGATCAGCGAGACCTCGCGGATGCCCGTGTGCTCGAAGTCCACGCTCAGCGAGCCGCGCGTACGCCGGCCCAGCGACTCGTACACGCGCACGATGACGTCGCCCGAGCGGTCGTCGGCGAGCTTGACCGACGACACGACGATGCCCGCGACGGTGACCGACACCAGCGGCTCGACCTCGTTCGCGCCGTGCACGACGGCCGGCAGGGCGTTCAGGCGGATGCCCTCCGCGGTGGCGATCTCGGCATCCGCTCCGATCACCAGCCCGACCTCGATCTCGTGCCGACCGTGGTCGGTGTCGGGATCGGGGAAGCGCGGAGCACGCAGCAGCGACAGCCGGATGGTGGTGGTGACGTCGTCGCCGTCTGCATCGCGCGTGGTGTCGTAGCCGTAGATCGAGTCGTTCACGAGCGCGACGCCGAAACCGTCGTCCTCCTGCGCCAGCACGAAGCGGTGCATGGACGTCTCGAACTTCGCCGCCTCCCAGCTGGTGTTCACGTGGGTGACCCGGCGCTGGAAGCCGAACTGCGTCTCGGCGAGGGTCTCGCGGGCGAAGAGGTCGAGCGGGAAGGCGAGCTTGAGCAGCTTCTCGGTCTCATGCCAGTCGATGTCGTTCCGCAGCAGCAGAGTGCGCGATCCAGGCGCGAGCGAGATCGTCTGCGTCAGGCGCGACTCCGAGAAGGCGCGCTCGACGACCACGGTCGCCACGCCGCCCTCGGTGGATGCCGCGACCGACGACACCGCGGTGAGGTCGTCGACGCGGTTGCGGTAGTAGCGGTCGATGTCCCATGCGTCCCACATGTTGGGGAAGTCCTGGTGCAGCTGGAACAGGTTGGCCGGCTTTCCCGCCGGGATCGTCTCGCGACCGGATGCCAGGTCCACCGCCGAGGTGATCAGACCTTCCGCCGAGATCGTGACGGTGATGAGGTCGTTGGAGAGGATGAAGCCGTCAGGCGTCTCGGTGAGGGAGGCGGATGCCGGGTTCGGCGCGATCTCCTCCGCGCCCAGCGCCCGCCCGCCGCCGACCGAGGTCGGCGTGAAGACCAGCCTGCGATCGCCCTCGCCGGCCAGTGCCTTCCGCGCCGTGGAGGCCAGGTCATCGGCATCCGACAGCACATCGGTCAGCACGGAAACCGCCTCGCGGTGCACCCAGGCGATCGACGTGCCGGGCAGGATGTCGTGGAACTCGTGCAGCAGCACGAGCTGCCACAGCCGGTCCAGCTCCTCGTAGGGATACGGGGTGCCCAGCTGCACGGATGCCGTCGCCGCCCAAAGCTCGGCCTGGATCAGCGCCTGCTCGGCCCAGCGGTGCAGTGCCTTGGTGGCGTGCTGGCTGGTGAGCGTGCCGCGGTGCAGCTCGAGGTACAGCTCGCCGACCCACACGGCGGGGTCGGTCAGCTCCGCCTTGGCATCGTCGAAGAAAGCATCCGGATGCTTCCACTCGACCTGCGCGGCGCCCTCCAGCGATGCCATACGGGAGGCCTTGCCCGTCATCTCGCGGGTCGTGCCGCCGCCGCCGTCTCCCCAGCCGACCGGGGCGATCGACATCGTTGCGACCCGGTTCTCCTTGAACTGGCGGCTGGCCTTGGCGACCTCCGAGCCGGACAGCTGCGAGTTGTAGGTGTCCATCGGCGGGAAGTGCGTGAACACGCGGGAGCCGTCGATGCCCTCCCACAGGAAGCTGTGGTGCGGGAAGACGTTGCGCTGGTTCCAGGAGATCTTCTGCGTGAAGAACCACTCGAACCCTGCCCGGCGCATCAGCTGCGGCAGCGCGGGGGAGTACCCGAAGCTGTCGGGCAGCCAGACGCCCTTGGAGCGGATGCCGAACTCGCGTTCGAAGAAGCGCTGGCCGTGCGAGAACTGGCGCACCAGCGACTCACCGGTCGGCATGACGGTGTCGGACTCGACCCACATGCCGCCCAGCGGCAGGAAGCGGCCGGCGGCGACCGCATCCTTGACCCGCGCGAACACCTCGGGGCGGTGCTCCTTGAGCCACGCGTACTGCTGCGCGCTGGACATCCCGTACAGGAAGTCGGGCTGCTCGTCGATGAGGGTCGTCATCGACGAGGTGGTGCGGGCGACCTTGCGGATCGTCTCGCGCACCGGCCAGAGCCACGCCGAGTCGATGTGCGCGTGGCCGATCGCGGCGACGCGGTGCGCACTGGCATCCGCCGGGGAGGCGAGCATAGCGGCCAGCTGCGTCCTGGCATCGGGCGCCGTCTCGACGATGTGCTGCAGGTCGAGGTGATCGAGCGCGTCATCGAGCGCCTGCAGGATGCGCATGCGCCGAGGGGAGGTCTCGGGCAGCTCGGCCTGCAGCTCGATGAGCACTTCGAGGTCGAGCGCGAGTTCGAAGACCTCGGCCTCGAAGACGGCGAGATCCATGTGCCGCACGCGGTAGAGCGGCTCGGGAGAGGATGTCTGGATGTCGCCCTCCTGCGTCGGCAGGAAGGGGTGGTAGTCCAGCAGCACCGGATTCGAGGCGCCTTCGAGATAGAACTCGACGGCCTGGCCGGCCTCGGCCTCGATCGCGACCCACTGATTGCGCGGGTTGATGCTCTTCAGCGGAGTCCCATCAGGACGGTAGGCGAGCGCCTCGCATTGGAATCCGGGCATGTTGATGTCGAAGCCGAGGTCGATGATCGCCTCGACGCGCTTGCCTGCCCAGGACTCCGGCACTTCGCCGCGCACGCGGAACCACGTCGTGCCCCACGCGGGACCCCACATGCTGCCCGCGGCGAACGGCTCGTAGTCCAGCGCGAGGCCGTCCGCGGGAGCGATCGGCTCGCCGGGCAGGACATGCGTGGAGATCTCCAGCGGGACCCGGGTGGAGTGGATGGCGGGGCGGATGCGCTCGGTGAGGACGCGGTTCACGCGGCCGACGGTGAGCGAGGTCTCTTCATGCACGGTGGCGCTCCTTCGCGATGGGAGAATGGGGGCGATCGGCCGGTGCAGGCCCGGTCGGACGATCACAACTAAAACGATCTAGTACGGTGAGTCTATGCCACGGTCCAAGCGTGTCACCATCGCGGACATCGCGCGACAGGCGGGAGTGTCGCCCGGTGCGGTGTCCTTCGCGCTCAACGGGCGGCCTGGTGTCAGCGAAGAGACCCGGCAGCGCATCCTCGCCATCGCCGACCAGCACGAGTGGCGACCCAGTTCCACGGCGCGAGCCCTGGTCGGCTCCCGTGCCGGGGTGGTCGGCTTCGCCGTCAACCGCCCGGCGCGCACGCTCGGAACCGAGGCGTTCTTCACCGACCTGATCGCCGGCGCGCAGTCCTCGCTCGCGCAGCAACGCATCGGCCTGCAGCTGGTCGTCGTCCCCGACATAGGCGAGGAGCTCGACACCTATCGGCGCTGGCGGCGATCCAATCAGGTCGACGGTGTGCTGATGCTCGACCCGCGCGTCGACGACCCGCGCCCCGCGCTGCTGCGCTCGCTCGCACTGCCCGGCATCGTGCTCGGCGGCAGCCCCTCGGGACCCGACGACGCCGCCACGATCTGGCTGGACGACGCGCAGGCGGCGCACACGGTCTTCGACTACCTCGTCGGTCTCGGGCACCGGCACATCGTCTATCTGTCGGGACCCGCCGATTTCGAGCACGTGCGGCTGCGCTCGGAGGTGCTGGCGGGGCTGTCCGAGCGCGGCGTGACCGGCGAGACGATCATCACGGACTACTCGCCGGGTGAGGTGGCGGCCACGATGCGCACGCTGCTGAGCCGGACCGACCGGCCCACTGCCGTCGTGTTCGACAACGACGTGATGGCGATCGCGGGGCTGCGCGTCTCGCAGGAGATGGGCGTCGCCGTGCCGGCGCGGCTGTCGCTGGCATCCTTCGACGACTCCGTGGTGACCGGGCTCATGCATCCGTCGATCACCTGTCTGACGCGCGACACGTTTGGCTTCGGCGAGAAGGCGGCCGAGTATCTGCTCGACGTGATCGAGAGCGAGGAGCGGCTGCCGGACCGCACCGGCCCGCGACCGCACCTCACCGTGCGCGAGAGCACCGCCCCACCGCCCGCCTGAGCCGCGAACGGAACGCGCGCTACGCGACGACGGTGTTGTTCAGACGACCGTGTTGTTCGAGGAGTACACACCGACGCCTGAGGCCAGATCAGGACGCACCAGCTCCGTGATGCCGCGGCGCGTCAGCAGTGCGGCATCCGCGGCATCCGTCGAGGTGACGAACGCGGCGTCCACGCCGGACTCGCACGCGTCCACCCAGGCCTGGAAGATCGCACCTCCCGGGCTCGTCGCCGCACGGCTCATCGGAACGTCGCCCTCATCCACCTCGACCACGATGCCGAGCGTACGGGCCGGAGCCGCCTGCCGCGCACGCAGCTCGGGGATGATCTCCGCGAAGCGCCGGCCGATCGGCTTGATGTCGCCGCCGTTCTCGATCAGGCCGAGTGAGTACTCCAGTTCGGGGTAGTCGGAGAGCCGTCGGCTCACATCATGCGAGCACCACCAGGTGACGCCCCAGAGGTTCTCGGTGCGGGCGGCCGAGCGCACGGTCGCCTCGAGGAATCCGGGCGTCTCCTCGGGAGTGAGACAGTTCGACGGGGCGCCGACCTCCTGCAGCCAGATCGGCCGCTGCGCATCGACGGCGAACGCGCGGGACAGTTCGATCATGTACTCGCCGTGGCGGTCGGATGCCGATGAGCGGCCTCCGTAGCGCTGCGCAGTGCCGTTGAAGATCCAGGAGTGCACGGTCGTCATCGCACCCAGTCGCGAGGCCAGAGCCGGAGTGAAGCCGTGCCCGTCCATGTACCAGGCGGCGTCGTACTCGCTGTGCAGGTGGTCGCGCCCGGGGGCGGTGCGCTCGGCGGCATCCAGCAGCAGGGTGATCCAGTTCGCGGCCTCGGCCTCGGTCACCGGCCACGGGTGAGGGTGCGTCTCGGCCGAGAACTGGTTGGTCTCGTTGCCGAGCGTGAAGCCGAGGAAATTGCCCGCGTCGTTCAGCGCCTCGCCGAGCTTCTCGACCAGGGCGACCTGGCCGCTGAGGGCATCAGGATGCGTGAACATGTTCTTGTCGTGCCAGGTGAACAGCCACGAGGGGATGAAGTCGAAGCTCGACAGGTGTCCCTGGATGACGTCGACGCCAGCATCCAGGCCGAACTCCGCCGCCACGTCGACGACCGCGCGCACGTCGGCGATCGCCTCCTCGCGGATCAGGGTGCGATTGGGCTGCAGCACCGGCCACAGCGGGAAGATGCGCACGTGATCCAGGCCGAGTTCCGCCAGGCCGGCGAAATCGCGGCGCACGTCGTCGAGGTCGAGCGACAGCCAGGAGTGCATCCAGTTCTGCGAGGGGGTGTAGTTCGCGCCGAAGCGCAGGGGTGCGGATGCGGGCATGACTGGCCTTTCTCGACGGCGGGTGGGCCGGTGACGGGTGTCGGCCTGCCCGCAGTCGCGGATTACGGGAAACATATCGTGTCGTCGACCACTCCGATGCGGTCATCGATGTCGGTGATCTCGGCGAGCGTCAGCGCGCTTGTGCCGTTCCACGCCCGCTCCGCCATCGCACGCAGCGGGTGGCGGATGCCGTCGAGCACCTGCTCGGCGGTCTGAGCGTCGGGATCGTCGCACCAGATCGAGAACGAGGCACCGCGCAGCTGCGGCGGGTAGGGGGCCGAGATCTCCTGCCGGGTGCCGTCCGGCAGGGCGGGGAAGAGGCCCGGATGCCAGTCGGCATCCCAGATGCGCTGAGCGGTCGGATACGTGTAGCCGGCCTTCTCACCGAGCACGTGGTAGAAGAGGCCGTCGTTGAAGTTGACGAGGTCGTGGCCGGCATCCAGTCCTGCCCGCACGGGACGCATGTCGGCATGCCAGTTCGTCCACCAGGTCAGCGCGATGTCAGCGTCCAGGGTCGTGGCCTCGCCGCGCAGCATCCCGTCGTTCCACACCCGCGGGGCGAAGCCGAGCCGACGCAGGTGTGCAGCGACGCGGTTGACGAATCCGGTGAGCAGGTCGAAGCCGGATGCCGTCGGCCCGAACCGTTCACGCGCTGCGGCGAGCAGCGTCGGGTACTCGTCGATGCGCGCGAAGTCGACGAACTCGTCGCCGCCCAGATGCCAGCTGGTGCTGTGCGGGAACAGCGGTGCGAGATCGTCGATCAGAGAGAGCGCGAAGCGCACGGCTTCGGGGTCGGTGATGTCGAGCGCGCGTTCGCTGAGGGGACCGCCGGACGGCATCCGGAACCGGGGAAGCCGATCCAGGACATGCTGCAGGTGCCCCGGCATGTCCAGCGAGGGGATCAGATCGATGTGCAGATCCGCGGCGAGATCGGCGATGGCGCGCGCCTCGTCGCGGGTGACGTGCTCGGTCGAGACGATCTCCGGGAAGGCGGAGGAGCCGATGCGGAAGCCCTCGTTCTCGGACACATGCCACTGCAGGGCGTTGATGCCGATGTCGGCGAGCGTGTGCAGCAGCTGCCTGATCCACGCCGCCGGAAAGTGCTTGCGCGCGGCATCGAGGTGCAGGCCGCGCTCGGTGACCGCAGGTGCCGCGTGCACGACCGCGTGCGGCACGAAGCCCTGGGCACGCAGGTTGTGCCGCAGCTGTCGGGTGGCGCGGAAGACGCCGACCGCGGCATCCGCCGTGATCTCGATGTCATCGCCGACCTCGATGCCGAACGCCTCGGGCGACTG
>JBARWR010000262.1:0-13286 GCA_049646915.1 Microbacterium sp. | reverse complement strand
GGCACTGCGGATGCTGAGCCGGATGCCGGCGCTCACCGCGCAGGTGTTCGCCAGGCTCGGCGGCGAGCCGGCCGCACTCGTGCGCACCACGGTCGCGGCGACCATGCAATTCGGAGGGACGGCCGCGAACGTCATCCCCTCACAGGCATCCGCGACCGTCAATCTGCGGATCGCGCTCGGCGAGAGCATCGACGGCACGGTGCTGCGGGTGCGCGATCGCATCGCAGACCCGCTCATCGCGATCGAGGTGCTCGAGGGCAGCGAGCCCTCACCGGAGTCCGCGACCGACGGGGTGCCGTTCGCGCTGTTGGAGGAGGCGCTCAGCGTCTCGCATCCGGGGGTTCCCGCCGTCCCGTACGTGATGATGGCCGCCACCGACTCCCGGCACTTCCACCGCTTCTCGCCGGCCGTGTACCGCTTCGCGCCGCTGGAGATGTCAAGCGCGCAGCGCGCCTCGATCCACGGCGTCGACGAGAGCGTGGAGATCACCGCACTCGAGCGCGGCGAGCGGTTTCATCGCGCACTCATCGAACGACTACAGTGACGGCAAGGATCCCTGAGCCTCTCGAAGGGCCCGGGCGATCTCCAGAACCCGAACAGGAGGCGCGATGACGCGCACCGATTCCCTGCGCAAGACGACCTTCGGCGCGCTGGCGGCCGTCGTCGGCTTCCTCGCTTTCGTCGAGTTCACCAGCGGCGTGCTGCAGGGCTATTACACGCCCATGCTCACCGATATCGCCCGGCACCTGGGCATCCACGATGCCGATGTGAACTGGCTCGAGGGAACGCAGCTGATGCTCTCCGCCCTCGTCGTGCCCGCCTTCGCGAAGCTCGGCGACATGATCGGGCACAAGCGGATGCTGCTGGTCTCGACGGCACTCACGGCCGCGGCCGCACTGGTGCTGCCGTTCACCGACTCGTTCGTCGTGTTCTTGATCGGCTGGGCGCTGATGGGCTTCTACGTGGTGTGGCTGCCACTGGAGATCGCGCTCATCTGGTCGCGCTCACGCCGGATGGAGGGCCGGTCGGTGATCACGGCCCGGGCTGCGGGTATGCTCGTGGCCGCACTCGAGGCGGGTGCGATCATCGGCGCGCTCGCCGGCGGGGCGCTCATCGACATCCTGCCGTTGTGGGTCGTGCTGTTGGTGCCCGCCGTGCTGATCGTGGTGTGCTTCTTCGTGATCCTGTTCGGAGTGAAGGAGTCGCCGGAGCTGACCGGCGGACGCCTCGACACGGTCGGCATCTCGCTCATCTCCGTGGCGCTGATCTGCTTCACCGGCGGGCTCAGCCTGCTGCGCCTGCCCGATGGCCTGACGAGCTTCTGGTCGTGGGGTGTGGTGGTGCTCGGCATCCTGCTGGTGATCCCGTTCGTGCTGTGGGAGCTCAAGCACGACGATCCGGTGATCGATGTGCGCATGTTCCGCTCTCCTGCGCTCGGGCCGGTCTTCCTCACGGCAGGGCTCTTCGGGGTGAGCGTGCTCGGCGCGCAGGCGCCGCTGTCGACCTTCGCGCGCACCGACCCGGCGGTGTACGGCTACGGCCTCGGCACGACCGGATTCGCCACCTCGCTCATCATCGGCATCTATCTGATCGCGATGATCGCCGGCGCGCTGCTGTTCCCCGTGATCGCACGGCTCACCGCGCCTCGCGTGACGCTGATGGGCGCATCCACGCTGGTCGGCGTCGGGTTCCTGCTCTTCCTGCCCCTGCACGGCACGTATCTGCAGGTCATCGTGAACATGGTGATCGTCGGGCTCGGCTCCGGGGCCCTCGTCGCGGCGCTGCCCGCTGCGGCCGCATCCGCCGCACCCTCCACCCAGACCGGCGTCGCGACCGGACTCACCAACTCCGTCAAGACCGTCGGCGGTGCGATCGCGTCGTGCGTGTTCGGCATCGCCCTGCTCAACGGCGTCGTGGGTGCCGGGGCGGATGCTGCCGATGCGACCGCCGGGTCGCTCTCGGGCTACATGACGGTGTGGATCGTCTGCGGAGTGACCGCGCTGGTCGCCGCCGTGCTGCTGGCGTTCGTGCCGAAGCGGGCCTTCACCGATGAAGCGGTCGAGGTCGTGGCAGGGATCTGATCCGCCGTCACGACCTCTGCGCATGGGGAGCGGGGAGCGATCTGTCGATCTCTCCCCGCTCCCGGGCACGGCTCACCGGGCGGTGAATGCCGTCAGGGCGGTGTTCACCTCGGCTGCGTGAGTCCAGAGCAGTCCGTGCGGGGCGCCCTCGATCTCGACGTACTCCGCGTTCGGGACGAGTGCACGGAAGCGGCGTGCGGTGGCGTCGATGGGCAGAGTGCGGTCGGCGGTGCCGTGCAGGATGAGCACCGGCTTGCCGCTCTCGCGGACCGCGTCCACGTCGCTGCGGAAGTCCTCGATCCAGGTGGGGACGACCGCGTAGGCGGCGACGGGTGCGCTGGAGGTGGCGACATTCCAGCTGGCGTCCACGACCTGCTGGCTGATTCGGGATCCGAGGTTCTCGTCGAGGTTGTAGAAATCCGCGAAGAAGTCCGTGTACCAGGCGTAGCGGTCGCCCTTCGCCGCGGCGATGATGCCGTCGAAGACCTGCTGCGGGACGCCCTCGGGGTTGTCGTCGCGGGCGAGGAGGAAGGGCTCGAGCGAGGCGAGGAAAGCGAGCTTCGCGATGCGCTCGTGCCCATAGCGGCCGACGTAGCGGGCGAGCTCACCGGTTCCCATGGAGAAGCCGACCAGGATGACGTCGCGCAGATCGAGCGTCTCGAGGAGGGTGTTGAGGTCGGCGGCGAACGTGTCGTAGTCGTAGCCGGTGCCCACGTGAGAGGACCGCCCGAAGCCGCGGCGGTCATAGGTGATGACGCGGTACCCGTTGGCGAGGAGCTCGCGGGTCTGCAGCTCCCAGCTGTGTCCGTTGAGCGGGTATCCGTGGATCAGGACGACCGGCTGGCCGGATCCCTGGTCTTCGTAGTACAGCCCGGTGTCGGTGCTGTTCTCGGTTCCGACGGTGATGTATCCCATGATGTTCTCCCTTGTCTTCGGAGGGCTCGGATGAGCTCTCGATTCCGATCTGAGAACGAGCGTTCTCGGTCGGTGATCACAACTGTAGAGAACGATCGTTCTCATGTCAAGTAGGATGGTGACATGAACGATGAAGAGGCACTCGAGAGGATTCTCGCCGCCGCCGAGGGGCTGTACTACCGCAAGGGCTACGCGGCGGTCGGGATGGATGAGCTGCGCACCGCCGCCGGCGTGTCACTCCGCCGGCTGTACGGGCTCTTCCCTTCCAAGACCGACATCGTGAAGGCGGTGCTGGCACGCAGGCACGAGGAGTGGGAGCAGGGCCTGGGTGGTCGCGTTCGTGCGGCGGGGCCTGATGCTCGTGGGCAGCTGATCGCGGTCTTCGCCTACCTGCAGGACTGGTTCTGCACGGACGATTTCCGCGGCTGTGCGTTCATCAACGCGTTCGGAGAGTTGGGCGGCACCGATCCCGAGATCGCCGAGATCGTGCGTGAGCACAAGAAGTCGTTCCAGCGCTACATGAGCGCGCTGGTCTCCGGCATCGGAGGATCGGAGATACTCGCGGCGCAGCTGTCGATCTTGGCGGAGGGTGCGCAGAGCACTGCCGCCATCTCCGGCGATCCCGCGGCTGCGGATCAGGCCCGTACGGCTGCCGAGGTGCTCATAGACGCCGCTCTGCGATCCTGATCGCGAGAGATCTTCGTAGTCAATGCTTGACTCGCTGAAGTTCTTAACTATACTAAAGTCACGCACTCGTTCCACGGAGGATCGGATTCATGGTCGACGTTAGCACTGAAGCTCCCGCTGAGTTGGGCGTGAGCGTCATCCTGGAGACCATCGGCAGCCGAGTGCGCGAGATGCGCAAGGCGAAGAGCCTCACTCTCGCGGACCTGGCTCGGGCCACAAGCCTGAGCACCGCGATCGTCAGTCAGATCGAACGGGGTCTCGCGAACCCCTCGTTCTCCACCCTCGTGCAGTTGGCGCATGGCTTGAACGTCCCGGTCGGGAAGCTGTTCCCCGACGAGGAGGAGAGCCAGTCGCCCGTCGTTCGCAGGGATGCCCGCCGGGACCTCAAGGGGCGTGCACCGGAGTCGTCGAGCGACGACACCGTCTTCGAGCTGCTGACCCCCAACCTGTCCGGGAGCCTCGAAGCGATCTGGGTGGTCACACCGCCCGGCTCGACGACCGAGGCCACGCCGTTCAAGCACGGCGGTGAGGAGTTCGTGATCGTCATCTCCGGGAAGAAGGACGTGTACCTCAACGGGGAACGCTACGTCCTCGAAGCCGGTGATTCGATCACGTATAACTCGTCCATACCGCACTGGTTCGCCAACAGCTCCGACGAGCCCTGTGCGTCGATCTCGGTCATCACGCCCCCCACCTGGTAACAGCTCAGACACAACCCCGACCCCACGCGTCGGAAGCCACACCGACCTGCAGTACGCCTCCACCAGGCTGCCCTGGGCATGCCCTGATGATCGTGCTGCCCACCCAACCCCAAAGGGCGGATGCGTTCATGACGCGTCCGAATCTCAATGAGGAGAATCGCATGTCCAACCCGATGTTCCCCGATATGTCGCGACGCAACCTGCTGAAGGGTACGGGTGTCGCCGTCGGCAGTCTGCTGCTCGGCAACGCCCTTCTCACCGCGTGCTCATCCCCGGGCGGTGGCCCGGCCGGACCAGGAGGGAAGGGCGGCACCCCGCTGAACATGCAGCTGGGCTGGCTGCTCAACTCCGGCCAGATGGGTGAGGCGATCGCCCTGCAGAAGGGCTACTACGACGACATCGGCCTGCAGTTCAAGATCAAGCAGGGCGGCCCGAGCATCGACGGCATCGCCCTGGTCGCGGCCGGCGAGTCGCAGATCGGCCAGATCTCGTCCAGCCCCTCGCTGATGCTGGCGCGTTCGCAGGGCATTCCGATCAAGGCATTCGGCGTCGGCGTTCAGGAGCACCCGTACGCGTGGATCTCCAAGAGCGACAATCCGATCAAGACTCCCGAAGAACTGATCGGCAAGACGGTCGGTGGCCCCGCAACCAGCGAGATCCTCTTCAAGGCGTTCCTCGCGGCGAACAAGGTCGACCCCGACAAGGTCGAGTACGTCGCGACGGGCGACACCATCGCGCCGTTGCTCACCGGACAGGTCGATGCCTTCGGGACATGGCTGAACTCCAAGTCCCAGCGTCGCGAAATCGGTGAGGACTTCGTCTCGATGCCCCTCGCCAAGTTCGGCGTGCCGCTTTACGCGTACATCTACTACACGACCGATGACGTGCTCGAGAAGAATCCCGAGATCGTCGAGCACTACATGGAAGCGACGGCCAAGGGCTGGACGTACGTGCGCGACAACATCGACGAGGCCGCGAAGGCAATGCTGGAGATGTCGCCCGAGCTCAAACTCGACGACATCAAGGACGACGGCGGAGCACTCATGGAGTACATCTTCAACGCCGACACAAAGACCGACGGCTGGGGCACGATGAAGAAGGAGGTCTGGCAGACCCAGATCGACCTCTGGGACGAGCTCGGCCAGTTCAACTCCGCACCGCCGAAGGTCGACGACGTCGCCACCTGGCAGATCCTCGATGCGACTGCCGACGTGCGTCCGAAGGCGGGCTGACCATGTCTGATGTCAAGACCATGGAACCGATCCTCATCGACGGCGTCGGAATCACCTTCGACACCGCGGGCGGCCCGGTCACCGCGCTGGAGGGCGTGTCCGTCCAGCTCGAGGCCGGCAGCTTCACCTCGCTGCTGGGACCGTCGGGATGCGGCAAGTCGACGCTGCTGCGGATCATCTCCGACCTGCTGACGCCCACCGCCGGAACGGTGACAGTGCTCGGCGAGACCCCGCAGAACGCTCGGCAGGGCAGGCAGCTCGGCTTCGTCTTCCAGGATGCAGCGCTGCTGCCGTGGCGCAACGCGATCGAGAACGTGCTGCTGCCGCTGGAGATCGGCCCGGGAAAGGCCACGCAGGAGGATCGGGATCGTGCGCAGGAGCTGCTCGCACTGGTCGGTCTGGGCGGACGAGCCGAGGCCCTGCCGTCCCAGCTCTCCGGAGGCCAGCGTCAGCGGGTCTCCATCGCCCGCGCGCTGATCACTCGGCCGAAGGTGCTGCTCATGGACGAGCCGTTCGGCGCCCTCGACGAGATCACGCGTGACCGTCTCAACGAAGAGCTGCTGAACATCTGGAAGCTCACCGGAACCACGATCGTCTTCGTCACCCACAGCATCGCCGAGGCGGTGTTCCTCTCTCAGCGGGTCGTCGTGATGTCGGCCCAGCCGGGCCGGATCAGTCAGGTGCACGACATCGATCTGCCGGGCGAGCGCTCGCGCGCCGTGCGGACGCTTCCCGAGTTCGGCGAATACGAGGCGCAGCTGCGCCAGGCACTGGAAGGCGCATGAACATGTCCACGACAACCGAAGCGCTCGCCGTCTCATCGGTGGCGAAGACGAAGACGAAGAAGTCTCCGCTGCGCAGGATGGGTGCTCCCATTCTCGCGGTGATCGTTCTTCTGGTGATCTGGCAGCTCATCTGCGTGATCTTCCAGATCCCGTACTACATCATCCCGACGCCGGTGGAGGTCGCCGGCGCGTTCGTCGAGAAGCTGCCGTCGCTGACGACGAACATGTGGCCGACCGCGTTCGAAGCGCTGCTGGGCTTCCTCGTCGGCAACAGCATCGCGGTGCTGCTGGCCGTGCTCTTCGTGCACTGGCGCGCCGCCGAAGAGGCGCTGATGCCGGTCGCGGTCTTCGTCCAGACCATCCCGATCGTCGCGATCGCACCCGTGCTGGTGCTGATGCTCGGCACCGGTTACGCCCCGAAGGTCGTGATCGCGGCGCTCATCTCGTTCTTCCCGACGCTGGTGAACATGGTCAAGGGTCTCAAGGCCGTCGATCGCGAGCACCTGGAGCTGTTCCGCCTGCTGTCGGCATCACGGAGCGAGACCTTCTGGAAGCTGCGGGTGTTCGCCTCGGTGCCCTTCCTGTTCTCCTCGCTGCGCATCACCGCGACGACCTCGGTCATCGGTGCGATCGTCGCGGAGTGGATCGGCGCTCAGGAGGGTCTCGGCTACCTGATCATCCAGGCCACCTACAACTTCGACACCCCGTTCCTCTACGCGGTCATGATCATGGCCTCGCTGGTCGCGGTGGTGTTCTTCACGGTCATCACGGTGCTGGAGCGCCTGATCGTGACCTGGACCCCCGACTCCAAGATGTGAGGCGACGCGGCGCGGTCCCGTCGTCCGGGGCCGTGCCGCACCCCTCGAAAGGAGGCCGCGGTGACGCAGCCATTGGCCGGCACTGTCGTGCTGGACTTCACTCAGGTGATGATGGGGCCGATCGCGACCCAGGCCCTCGGCGACTACGGCGCCGACGTGATCAAGGTGGAACGACCCGGCGTGGGTGATCTCTCCCGCCGCGGGGTGCTCGCCCATCAGGGGATGGACAACCCCGTCTTCCTGGCGCTGAACCGCAACAAGCGCGGCATCGCGCTGGATCTGAGCACGGAGGCTGGCCGAGAGGTCGCCGAGTCTCTCATCGCCCGCGCCGACGTGGTGGTGAGCAACTTCCGTCCGGGGGTCATGGAGCGTCTCGGCCTCGGCTACGACGACGCCCGCCGGATCAATCCACGCATCATCTGGGCATCCGGTTCGGGCTTCGGCCCGACCGGTCCGTACGCACACAAGGGCGGACAGGACGTGCTGGGTCAGGCGTACTCCGGCGTGATGAAGAGGACCCCCGATCCGGATGCCCCGGTCTCGGTGTACGCCACGGCGATCGCCGACTACACGGCCGGGCAGCATCTCGTGCAGGGGATCCTGCTCGCACTGCTGCATCGCGAGCGCACCGGCGAAGGGCAGAAGGTCGAGGTCAGCCTGTACAACTCGATGCTCGCCATGCAGGCGCAGGAGGCGACCGCCCGGCTGATGTACGACGTGGAGCTGAACTGGGCGATGATGCCCCTGACTGGATGCTTCGCCACGGGCGACTCCGAGGTGGTGATCATCGGTGCGTTCAAGGAGAATCCGCTGCAGCGGATCTGCGCCGCGCTGGAGTTGCCGGATCTCTCGGATGATCCGCGCTTCGCAGAACTCGAGGACCAGCGGGAGAACCGCGTCGAGCTGCGCGCGATCATCGCCGCACGACTGCGCGAGCGGACGACCGCGCACTGGCTCGCGGCCCTCGAGGGGCAGGACGTGCTCTGCGGGCCCGTGCTCACCCTCGCCGAGGCTCTGGCCAGCGAGCAGACCGAGGTGAATCGGATGCTGCTGGAGTTCCCGGATGCCGAGGGACGCGTCATCCGCACGATCGCATCGCCCATCCTGATGTCGAACTCGACGCCGGACGTGCGCGTCGTCCCCCCTCGGCTGGGGCAGCACTCGGAACAGGTTCTGTCGGAATCCGGATATTCCGACGAGCAGATCCGCCGGCTGATCGCCGACGGAATCGTGCAGTGACGCTGCCGGGAACGGCAGCACGGAGAAGAGGAGTGGTGTCGTCATGACGTATGTGATCGGTGAGGCCTGCGTCGATGTCAAGGATCTCGCCTGTGTGGATGTCTGCCCGGTGGACTGCATCTACGAGGGCAAGCGCACGCTCTACATCCATCCGATCGAGTGCATCGACTGCGGTGCCTGCGAGTCGGTCTGCCCGGTCGAGGCGATCACCTTCAGCGAAGACGCCGAGGGCGGCGATGAGCGTTACGTGGGCATCGCCGAGGAGGTCTTCGCGACGCTCGGCTCACCAGGGGGAGCACAGGACCACGGGCCGATCCCGGACCACCCGGAAGTGACCGCGTTGGTCGTCGCCGCCGAGACCGCACCCTTGACATAGTTAAAAAGTTTAATATGCTAAACACAACGTCATGTTCCCAGTCCTGGAAGAAGGGGAGAACCAGTGAACAACAGTGCACTTGCCGTCAGCTCCGATGAGGTGCAGGCGCCGGTCGCCTCCCGCTCGGATGTCCTCGTCGTCGGCGGAGGGCCCGCAGGAACGGCCGCCGCTGTCACAGCCGCCCGCGCCGGAGCATCCGTGACCCTGCTCGAGCGGTACGCATCGCTCGGCGGGCTCGCCTCCGGCGGGATGGTGCTCGTCCTCGACGACATGATCAACGGTCAGGAGATCACCGTCACTGGCATCGTGTCCGAGTACGTCGAGCGCCTGCAGAAGCTCGGCCTCGCCGTCGTCCCCCCGAAGGAGGATCGTCGCGCCTCCGAAGAGCTGTGGAACAAGTGGAACCGCTACGGAACGTACGACTTCCACAGCAAGGCGCACCCGAAGCCGATCGTGTACGCCGCGGCGTTCGACCCGGACGGCTGGAAGCGCGTCTCGAACGACCTGGTCCGCGAGTCGGGGGTGCGGCTGTTCCTGCACTCGTGGTTCGCCCGTCCGATCGTCGACGGCGGTGTGATCAAGGGCGTCATCGCAGAGACCAAATCCGGCCCGCAGGTGCACCTGGCCGATGTCGTCATCGACACCACCGGCGACATCGACGTCGCCTCGCGTGCCGGCGCTGATTACATCCAGGGAAGCTACATCACCACTCTGGTCTTCCGCCTCGGCGGTATCGACGTGCGCCGCGCGGAGGAGTTCGAGCAGGCCGACCCGAAGGCCGCCCGAGCACTGAACCGTCAGGCCAAGCGCATCCTCGGCGGGGCCTGGGAGCACTGGTGGCTGAAGACGCCGCTGGACGGCGTCATCTGGTGCAACGCTCCGCACATGAACGGCTTCGACGGCACCGACCCGGAGTCGCTGACCGAAGCGGACTTCTCCGCTCGCGAGCGCATCTCCGCTGTCGTCGAGTACGTCCGAGCAAACATGCCGGGCTTCGAGAACGCCTTCGTCGTCGACACGGCACCGCAGATCGGCGTGCGCCAGACCCGGCTGCTGCAGGGCGAGTACGTGATGACCAAGGACGACGTGGTGCAGCGTCGCCACTTCGAGGACTCCGTCGCCCGCGGTCGTGACTACTACTACCCCTACCGGTCGCTGGTGCCCACGAACGTGGATCAGCTGCTGGTCGCCGGCCGGCACTACTCGGCGACCTCCGACGCGCAGAAGACCTCGCGCGAGATCCCGCCGTGCATGGCGATGGGGCAGGCCGTGGCGCTCGCCGGTGTCCTCTCGCTGCAGCAGAAGCTGCTCGTCCGCGACGTCGACGCCACGGACATCCAGCGACTGATGCGCGAGCACAATGCCGACCCCGGTGATGTCCCGTCGGAGAACGCGACCATCGATGAGTTCTCCGCGCTGCCGTCCGCCGATAAGGAGGAGATTCAGGTATGACCATGCCGGTTCAGTCACCCGACTCAGCACAGGCCCTGCCCCTGGCGGGCGTCCGGGTCATCGACTTCACACAGGTGTTCATGGGCCCCAGCTGCACGCAGCTGCTCGGCGACTTCGGCGCCGATGTGATCAAGGTCGAGCGTCCCGAGTACGGAGACATCTCCCGCAACTCGGTGCCCGACCGCGACGGTCAGGACAATCCGATCTTCCTCTCCATCAACCGCAACAAGCGCAGCGTCGCGATGGACACGAAGTCGGAGGAGGGCCGGGAGGCGCTGCGTGCCCTCATCGCCGAATCCGATGTTGTCGTCAGCAACTTCCGCGCCGGCGTGATGGAGCGGATGGGCTTCGGCTACGAGGAGCTCAAGGCACTCAACCCGCGCATCATCTGGGCATCCGGAACCGGCTTCGGTCCGGTCGGGCCGCATGCGGCCGAGGGCGGCCAGGATGTCGTCATCCAGGCGTACTCCGGGGTGCTCTGGCGTCGGTCGGCTGACGATGTGCCGCTGACGATCTACCCGACCACGCTGTGCGACTACACGACGGGGATGCACCTGTTCCAGGGCATTCTGCTCGCCCTGCGGTCGCGCGATGTGAACGGGGTCGGCCAGAAGGTCGAGGTCGCCATGTACGACTCCATGCTGCACATGCAGATGCAGGAGGCGAGCATGCACATGAACCGCGGACGTGAGATCAACTGGGCGCGGATGCCGCTGAGCGGCGTCTTCCCGACCATCGACTCCGCGGTGTGCATCGTGGGAGGCTTCACGACCGATCCGCTGCGCAAGATCAGTGAGGCGCTCGAGGTCGGCGAAGACCTGTCGCGGCGGCCCGAGTTCGCGGATTTCGACGCGCAGACCGCCAACCGCGAGGCTCTGCAGGCCATCTTCGCCGAGCGGATCGCCAGCAACACCACGGAGTACTGGACACAGCGGCTGGATGCCGTCGGCATCCTGCACGCGCCGGTGCGCACCATGGCCGAAGCACTGGACGATGAGCAGACCGCGGTGAACGGCATGATCGTCGAAGCCGAGCATCCCGTCGCGGGCACGGTGAAGATGCTGGGCACGCCGATCCACCTCTCCGGCACACCCGCCACGGTGCGCCGGGTCGGCCCACGGCTGGGTGAGCACAACGAGGAGGTGCTCGCCGAGTTCGGATTCGACGAGGACCGCATCCGCGCGCTCGTCGAGACGGGTGCGCTGCGATGACGACCAGGCAATGGGATGCGGGCGTCCGGCTCGACATCGACGAGCGCGGCGTGGCGACGGTCACCATCGACCGACCCGACGTGCGCAACGCCGTCGACCAGCGCACGCACGACGCACTGAATGAGGTGTGGGAGCTGATGGAGAGCTCGCCCGATGTGCGTGTGGTGGTCGTCACCGGCGCCGGCGATCGTGCCTTCTGCGCGGGAGCCGACATGTCCGCCGCGGCGGTGGGCAGGACAGGCCTGGAGTACTGGGCGGGTCTGGATCCCAACGGATTCGGCGGGATCAGTCTGCGCCGAACGCTGCTGGTGCCGGTCATCGCCCGCGTGAACGGATACGCGGTCGGTGGAGGGATGGAGATCGCCCTGGGCACTGACATCATCGTCGCCGCTGAGCACGCGAAGTTCGGGCTCACCGAGCCCCGTGTCGGCAGGCTGGCGCTCGACGGCGGCATCCACCAGCTCGTGCGCAAGGTGCCGCATCAACTGGCCATGGGCATGCTCCTCACCGGGCGCATGATCCCTGCGCAGGAGGCTTTCCGGATGGGTCTGGCCAACGAGGTCGTTCCGATGGAGGACCTGGATGCTGCGGTCGAGCGCTGGGTCGCCGATCTGCTCGCCAGCTCGCCCAGCTCGATCCGCGCGATGAAGCAGATGGTCGCCGAGACCGGGCACCTCACCGCGCAGGAGGCGCGCGGCATGCGCCTTCCCGCGCTCATCGACGCTCTTGACGGCGATGATGCCCGAGAGGGCGTGGAGGCATTCCAGCAGAAGCGCCCACCGAAATGGACAGGCCGATGACCGCCGGGGCGCACGAGGCGCGCGCGGCGCTCGAACCCGGGGTCTGGGGCGTCGTGGCGACCCCGTTCACCGCCGATGCGTCGGCCGTGGACGAGTTGAGCCTGGCACGGCTGGTGCAGTTCAGTCAGTCTGCGGGCGTGCGGGGTCTCACCGTGCTCGGAGTGTTCGGCGAAGCCGCATCGCTGACCGAGCACGAACGCGAGCGGACGCTGCGCGTCGTCGTGGACAGCACCGAGGTGCCGATCGTGACCGGCATCACTGCCCTCGACACGGACGAGGTCATTCGCGAGATCGAGAGCGCCGTTGCCGTGACCGGCGCGCGCTTCCGTGCGGCGATGGTGCAGGTCAACTCCCCACGCGCCGACGATGTCGTCCGCCATCTCGACGCGATCGTAGCCGCGACCGGCGCAGCGATCGTGCTGCAGGACTACCCGCGAGCAAGTGGCGTGGCCATCTCGGCCGATGAACTCCAGGCTGTGCTCGACGCCAGCCCTTCGATCGTCGCCGTGAAGGCCGAAGCGCCGCCGACCTCACCTGCGGTGGCGAGGATCACCGCAGGGGGAACGACGGCATCGGTCTTCGGCGGTCTCGGCGGTCAAGGCCTGCTCGACGAGCTCGTGAGCGGCGCCGCGGGCGCGATGACCGGATTCTCCTTCCCCGAGGGTCTGGTCAGGACGATCGACGCCTGGCACGAGGGCGGGTTCGCGGCGGCATCGCGCGCTCTGCTGCCCTACCTCCCCCTGATCAACTTCGAGCAGCAGGCCGGAATCGCTCTGGCGATCCGCAAGGACCTCATGCAGCGTCGCGGTCTCATCGATCACGCGACGGTGCGCCCGCCGGCGACGCCGTTCCCCGCGGCGTTGAGCGAGCATGCGCAGCGCCATCTCGACCTGGTCGCGGAACTGCAGGAGGTCTGACGTGGACCTCGGGCTTCAGGGGCGCACCGCACTCGTCCTGGCATCCACCGGCGGGCTCGGGCGCGCCACCGC
>JBARWR010000261.1:0-12325 GCA_049646915.1 Microbacterium sp. | reverse complement strand
ACGTGACGTGGTGGCCCAGCATCGTGCCCACGGCACGTTCGGTGTTGCGGATGGGCAGGTCGATCCGGACGGGGTCGCCGCTGTCGAGCGCATCTGCGGACAGCGCGATCAGCGTGGTGTCGAAGTGCTTCTCCAGCTCGTGATCCTGGTGACGCGCGCTCTTGCGCGGCTCGCTCGCGGGGAACGCCGGGCCCTGCAGGATCGGGCTGAGATCGAGGCCGGCGGCTTTTCCGTGCTGTGCGGCGGCGTCCGTGCGCAGCAGCTCGGTGTGGCCGATGATCTCGTCCAGAGAGCGGAATCCGAGTGCGGCCAGGTGCTCGCGCACCTCTTCGGCGATGAACTCCATGAAGTTCACGACGAAATCCGGCTTGCCGGTGAACCGCGACCGCAGCAGCGGGTTCTGGGTGGCGACGCCCACCGGGCAGGTGTCCAGGTGGCAGACGCGCATCATGATGCAGCCGCTGACCACCAGCGGAGCGGTCGCGAAACCGAACTCCTCGGCACCGAGCAGTGCGCCGATGATCACATCGCGTCCGGTCTTGAGCTGGCCGTCGACCTGCACGACCACACGGTCGCGCATGCCGTTCAGCATCAGCGTCTGCTGGGTCTCGGCGAGACCCAGCTCCCACGGCGTGCCGGCGTGCTTGAGCGAGTTCAGCGGGCTCGCACCCGTCCCGCCGTCGTGGCCCGCGACCAGGATCACATCGCTGAGCGCCTTCGCGACACCAGCGGCCACGGCGCCGATGCCCGACTGGCTGACGAGCTTGGTGTGGATCCGGGCTTTGGGGTTCGCGCGCTTCAGGTCGAAGATCAGCTGCTTGAGATCCTCGATCGAGTAGATGTCGTGATGAGGCGGCGGCGAGATCAGGCCGACGCCGGGCGTGGCATGCCGTGTGCGCGCCACCCACGGGTAGACCTTCTGCGGCGGCAGCTGCCCGCCCTCCCCCGGCTTGGCGCCCTGGGCGAGCTTGATCTGCAGGTCGGTCGCCTCGGTGAGGTACTGGCTGGTGACGCCGAACCGTCCGGATGCCACCTGCTTGATGGCGCTGCGTCGCTCGGGATCCATGAGCCGCTCGGGATCCTCGCCGCCCTCGCCGGTGTTGGATTTGCCGCCGAGGCTGTTCATCGCGATCGCGAGCGTCTCGTGCGCCTCTTTCGAGATCGAGCCGTAGCTCATCGCTCCGGTCGAGAACCGCTTGACGATCGCGCTGACGGGCTCCACCTCGTCCAGGGGGACGGCCGGACGCTCCCCGGTGCGCAGCTCGAACAGGCCGCGCAGCGTCTTGAGCTCCCGGGACTGGTCGTCGACCAGCGCGGTGTACTCGCGGAAGATGTCGTAACGTCGTGTGCGCGTGGAGTGCTGCAGGCGGAACACGGTGTCGGGGTTGAAGAGGTGCGGTGAGCCGTCACGGCGCCACTGGTACTCCCCACCCGTCCACAGCCGCTCGTGTGCGCGCGCCGCGGAGCCCTCCGGGTAGGCGAAGTCGTGCCTGGCCTGGTTCTCGGCGAACAGATCCTCGATGCCGATGCCGCCGAGGCGGGTCTCGGTGCCGGTGAAGTACGCGTCCACGAGCTCCTGGCTGAGGCCGATGGCCTCGAACACCTGGGCGCCCGCATAAGACGAGACCGTGGAGATGCCCATCTTCGACATGATCTTCAACACGCCCTTGCCGAGCGCGTGGATCACATTGTGCACCGCCTGCTCGGGTGAGATCCCGGTGATGTAGCCGGTGCGCACCAGGTGCTCGACGGTCTCCATCGCCAGGTACGGGTTCACAGCGGAGGCACCGTAGCCGATGAGCGTCGCGACGTGATGCACCTCGCGCACATCGCCCGCCTCGACGACGAGCCCGACCTTCATGCGGTTCTCACGGCGGATCAGGTGGTGGTGCACGGCGGCGACCATGAGCAGCGAGGGGATCGGGACGAGGTCCTTGTTGGAGTCGCGGTCCGACAGGATCAGGAACTCCGCACCGCGCTCGATGGCGGCATCCGCCTCGGCGCACATCTCCGTCAACCGGTCCTGCAGCGTGTGAGGGCCCGCGTCGAAGTGGTACAGGCCGCGGATCGTCGCCGTGGATCGGCCGGGCAGAGCCCGGTCGATGTGCCGGATCTTCGCCAGCTCGTCGTTGTCGATCACCGGGAAGTCCAGGCTGACCGTGCGCGCGTGCTCAGGGCCCCACTCCAGCAGGTTCCGCTCCGGGCCGAGGCCCAGACGCAGGCTCGTCACGACCTCTTCTCTGATGGCGTCCAGCGGAGGGTTGGTGACCTGCGCGAACTCCTGCACGAAGTAGTCGAACAGCAGGCGTGGGCGATCGCTGAGTGCGGCGATCGGAGTGTCGGTGCCCATCGCTCCGAGCGGCTCGGCCCCGTTCTGGCCCATCGGGGTCAGAAGGATCCGCACTTCCTCCTCGGTGTAGCCGAAGGTTCGCTGGCGGCGGGTGATGGATGCCGCCGGGTGCACGATGTGCTCCCGCTCGGGCAGGTCCGCCAGCTGCACGGCCCCGTGATTCAGCCAGTCCTGCCAGGGCTCCAGCCCGGCGAGATCGCGCTTGACCTCTTCGTCCTCGATGATGCGCCCCTGGGCGGTATCGACCAGGAACATGCGACCGGGCTGCAGGCGACCACGGCGCTTGATGCGCTCGGGGGCGAATTCCAGCACGCCCGTCTCGCTGCCGATCACGACCAGCCCGTCGGTGGTCTCCGTCCAGCGGCCTGGGCGCAGGCCGTTGCGGTCGAGCGTGGCGCCGACCTGGGTGCCGTCGGTGAAGATCAGCGCGGCGGGACCGTCCCACGGCTCCATCTGGTTGGCGTGGTACTCGTAGAAGGCGTGCAGATCGGGGTCGAGGTCCGGCTGCTTCTCCCACGCCTCGGGCACCATCATCATCACGGCGTGCGGCAGGCTGCGGCCGGTGAGGGTCAGCAGCTCGAGAACCTCGTCGAAGGATGCCGAGTCGCTGGCGCCCTCCGTGCAGATCGGCAGAAGTGGTGCGATGTCGCCGAGCAGCTCGGACTCGAGCTGGGACTGGCGTGCGCGCATCCAGTTGCGGTTGCCGCCGACGGTGTTGATCTCGCCGTTGTGCGCCAGCATCCGCAGGGGCTGCGCGAGGGGCCAAGACGGGAAGGTGTTCGTGGAGTACCGGGAGTGCACCACAGCGAGCTCGGATGCGAACAGCTCGTCCTGCAGGTCGGGGTAGAACGGCTCCAGCTGCAGGGTGGTGACCATTCCCTTGTAGCCGAGGGTGCGTGCCGACAAGGAGACGAAGTACGCGTCGAGCTCGTGGCCTGCGCGCTTGCGCAGGCGGTAGGCGATGCGATCCAGGGCGATGCCGGAGGCGCCGCCGGGAGCGGAGACGAAGAGCTGTTCGAAGGCGGGGCGGGCCTCGTCGGCGAGCTTGCCGAGGTTCTCGTTCGCGGTGGGCACCGTGCGCCAGCCGAGCACGGTCAGGCCCTCGTCAGCGGCGATCCGCTCGATGCCGGCCTTCTGCTCGCGGCGTGCGCTCGACTCCCGAGGGAGGAACGCGAGTCCCGCGGCGTACTCGCCGACCGGGGGAAGTTCGAATTCAGTGACCGATTGGAGGAACGCGTCCGGCATCTGGGTCAGGATGCCGGCGCCATCGCCGGTGCCGGCGTCTGAGCCGATCGCACCGCGGTGTTCCAGGTTGCGCAGCGCTTCCAGCGCCAGCGCGATGATGTCGTGCCCGGCCGTGCCGCGCAGTGTCGCGACCATTGCCAGGCCGCAGGCGTCCTTCTCGAACGCCGGATCGTACAGTCCCTGCTTCGGGGGGTATGCGCCGGAGGCGCCATAGGGAGGCTGGAAGTACACCAGTCACCGTCCTCAGTGTCGAGTGAAACCGGGGACAGCGCTGGCCCGCTCGTTCAGTGTGAAGTGATCACACGCTGCAGGGCGTCGGGATGACGCGCCCGCTCTATGGAGCGGTGCTTGTGGCGGGTGCTCCTGCGCCGATCGTATCGGCCGGAGGCTCACTCAGGTCGACATAATCAAGGGATTCGTTCTGCGATTCTACATCCGCATCAGCACGGTGCCGACCGTTCACGTAAGGGGACGGCTCGACGCCGGTGTGACGGCGCGTCTGAACGATGAGGATGACGATGCCGACGACCACGCCGATGATCGCCGCCCAGACATTGCTGCGCAGTCCGAAGAAGATCTCGCTCGGGTCGATGCGGATCGATTCCCAGACGATGCGACCGGAGCCGTACCAGATCAGGTAGACCGCGAACAGCTTGCCCCACTGCAGGTGAAGCTTCTTGCCGACCCAGAGCAGTACGAGCACGCCGAGGCCGTTCCAGATGACTTCGTAGAGGAACGTCGGGTGGAACAGCGTGCCCTCGGGAAGCCCGGGAGGGAACGCGGAGTTGGTGGATTCGATCTCCAGACCCCAGGGCAGATCGGTGGGAAGGCCGAAGAGCTCGTGGTTGAACCAGTTGCCGAAGCGGCCCATCGCCTGGGCGAGAAGCAGTCCGGGGGCGAGCGCGTCGGCGAAGGTCCAGAAGCGGATGCCCGTCCACCGGCATCCCAGCCAGGCGCCGACCGCACCGCCGAGGAGCGCGCCGAAGATCGCGATGCCGCCCTCCCAGATCGCCCAGACCGATCCGGGCTCGAAGGGGTTCCAGGTGTTGCTGCCCGGGCCGAAGTAGAAGCCGGGGTGGGTCAGCACGTGGAAGATGCGCGCACCGATGATCGCCAGCGGCACGGCGAGGATCGCGATGTCGATCACGACCCACTTCTCCGCGCCGCGCCGGGTGAGGCGGTGATTGGTGAGGATCGTCGCCGCGATGATGCCCGCAATGATGCACAGCGCGTAGTAGCGGATGGGCACGGGCCCGATGTTGAAGCCGCTGGAGGGAGGGCTCGGGATGCTGGTGAGCACACTCGTGAAGGTGCTGTGAAGCGCGAGGGACATGAGAGAGAGTCTAGTTTCCTGTCACGAATCTGGCCGACGGCGTGCCGTCTGCGAGTGCTCGGGTGGTTTCGGCGAGGCGGTCGAGTCCGCCGTCGCGCAGCGCCTTGACCAGCGCGGTGCCGACGATCGCGCCGTCGGCGTACTCGACGACTCCGGCGACCTGCTCCGCATTGGAGATGCCGATGCCGACGCACGCCGACGAGGCACCACGGGCGCGCATGCGCTCGATCAGTGTGCGGGCTGCGCGGTCGAGGGCCGCGCGCTCGCCCGTGATGCCCATGGTGGAGACGGTGTACACGAACCCGGTCGACGCCTCGATGACGAGGTCGAGCCGTTCATCGGTCGAGGTGGGGGCGGCGAGGAAGATGCGGTCGAGTCCGGTCCGCTCGCTCGCGGCGATCCACTCCCCTGCGGCTTCGGGGGTGATGTCGGGCGTGATCAGCCCGGCTCCCCCGGCCGCGAGCAGGTCATCCGCGTACCGGTCGACGCCGTACTGCAGCACCGGATTCCAGTACGTCATGACGACGACGGGCACGTCGGTCTGCGAGGTGATCGCCCGCACGGCCGTGAACAGGTCGCGTGTGCGGTAGCCGTTCGCGAGAGCCTGCTGGGTGGCCTGCTGGATGACCTCGCCGTCCATGACGGGATCGGAGTACGGCGGACCCAGCTCGATGACGTCCACTCCGTTGCGCGCCAACGTCAGCGCCGCGTCGATGCTGGTCTGCAGATCGGGGTACCCGACGGGCAGATAGCCGACGAACGCGCCACGGCCCGCCTGGTGCGCCTTGCGGATGGCGTCCTCGACGCGGCTCACGACAGGTCCTTCTGGTCGTACAGTTCGAAGTACCTCGCGGCTGTGTCCATGTCCTTGTCGCCGCGTCCGGACAGGCATACGGCGATGATGCCGTCCGGTCCCAGCTCGCGGCCGATGCGCAGCGCGCCGGCGAGTGCGTGGGCGGACTCGATCGCGGGGATGATGCCCTCGGTGCGGCTGAGCAGGCGCAGCGCCTGCATGGCCTCGTCATCGGTTGCGGGGATGTACTCGGCGCGGCCGATGTCGGACAGCCAGGAGTGCTCAGGGCCGACGCCCGGGTAGTCCAGGCCTGCGGAGATCGAGTGCGATTCGACAGTCTGCCCGTCCTCATCCTGCAGGACGTAGGTCCTCGCGCCGTGCAGCACGCCAGGGCGGCCGCGCTCGATGGATGCGGCGTGCTTGGGCGTGTCGACGCCGTCGCCGGCGGCTTCCACGCCGTAGAGCTTCACGCCCTCGTCGTCCAGGAACGCGTCGAACATGCCGATCGCGTTCGACCCGCCGCCGACGCACGCGACGACGGCGTCCGGCAGGCGTCCGGCCTCGGCGAGCAGCTGCTCGCGGGCCTCTTCGCCGATGATCTTCTGGAAGTCGCGAACCATCGCCGGGAACGGATGCGGTCCTGCTGCGGTCCCGAAGATGTAATTGGTGGTCTCGACGGTGGCCACCCAGTCGCGGTAGGCGTCGTTGATGGCATCCTTCAGCGTGCGGGATCCGGTCTTGACGGGAACGACCTCGGCGCCGAGCAGGCGCATGCGCGCCACGTTGAGGGCTTGACGTTCGGTGTCGACCTCACCCATGTAGATCGTGCAGTCGAGCCCGAACAGCGCGGCGGCGGTCGCCGTCGCGACGCCGTGCTGACCGGCACCGGTCTCGGCGATGACGCGCGTCTTGCCCAGCCGCTTGGTCAGCAGCGCCTGACCCAGCACGTTGTTGATCTTGTGCGACCCGGTGTGGTTGAGATCCTCGCGCTTGAGGAAGACCCGGGCGCCGCCGGCATGCTCGGCGAACCGTGCGACCTCGGTGATCGGCGACGGCCGCCCGGCGTAGGAATGCAGCAGCGCGGCGAGCTCGGAGCGGAACTCCGGGTCGACGATGGCGGTCTCGTAGGCGGCGGTGAGCTCATCGATCGCGGCGATGAGCGATTCGGGCATGTACCGGCCGCCGAAGTCGCCGAAGAACGGTCCGTGCTGATCCCGCAGACTCACTTCGACTCGCTCCGCTCGCTCAGTACATCGCACTTCGTCTCGCTCCGCTCGCTCAGTACATCGCACTTCGACTTCTTCTGACCGCGAACGGCCATCGATCCGGCCTCGAGGAAGCGGGACAGTGTGGCGACCGGATCGCCGGTGACCAGCGCCTCGCCGATGAGCACGACATCCGCTCCTGCTTCGCGGTACCGGCGAACGTCGTCCGGTGCGAGCACCGCCGATTCGGCAACGCGGATCGCCGTGTCGGGGATCCGGTCGGCCAGGCGCGCGAACAGGTCCCGATCCAGCTCCAGGGTCTTCAGGTTGCGGGCGTTCACCCCGATCAGGGAGGCACCCAGATCGATCGCCACCTCGAGCTCTTCAGCCGAGTGCGTCTCGACCAGGGGCGTCATGCCGAGTTCGAGGATGAGCGCGTGCAGCTCGTGCAGCGTCGAGAGCGACAGCCCCGCGACGATGAGCAGTGCGAGATCCGCGCCCGCGGCCCGGGCTTCGAGCACCTGGTACGGCGTGGCGATGAAGTCCTTGCGCAGCACGGGCAGCGAGACTCCGGCGGTCACCGCCTCGAGGTCGGCGAGGCTTCCTCCGAAGCGGCGCTCCTCGGTGAGGACGCTGATCGCCGAGGCGCCGCCCTGCTCGTACAGCGAGGCCTGCAGTGCGGGGTCGGGGATGTCGGCCAGGGCTCCGCGCGATGGGCTGGCGCGCTTGACCTCGGCGATGATCTTCACGCGATCGGCAGGTGCCAGAGCGGCCAGGGCGTCGCGTGAGGCCGGCCGCGCGAGCGCATCGCGCTCCACGTCGGCGAGTGGGCGCGTCAGGGCACGACGCTCGGCATCCTCGACCGCGCCGGCCGTCAGGTCGGCGAGGACCATCAGTGCGCCTTCGGCGTGTACTTCGGGCCCTTCACTCCCCAGCCGGCCTTGGCGAGGACCCAACCCGAGATCGCGCCGATGACGACGATCGCGGCGGAGACCCAGACGCCGACCACACCTGAACCGTCCGGCAGGCAGAAGAAGACGGTGCCGAGGGCGAAGCCCACCAGCATGATCACCACGGCAGTCCAGGCTGCAGGCGAGTGTCCGTGACCGGGGTCGGCGATCGGGTTGGTCATGTTCTCCTCCGGGAGGTCGGCGATATTGTCAGTCTATCGGGAAGGCCCTGTGGGATCCGTGCCGTGGGACAGCTCGTCCCACGAGTCGATCGGATCCAGCGGCCCGGCGTGCTCATGATGACCCACGGCGGGCTGTTCGTAGCGTCGGCCGCCGGCGGTCCATTGATGTGCGGTGGCGAGGACGAAGACGGATGCCAGCAGCAGCACGATCCAGGCCACCAGGGCGGCTGTCGCCCACCAGGTGGGCTCCAGATCGTCGGCGATGGAGGCCAGCGCACTCTCGCCGCTCAGCCCGGTGGCCTCGGTGAGGGCCGGTGCGACGGCCGCAAGGGGCGTGTCGAACAGGATCGGGAGCGTTCCGAGGATCAGGACGATCGCCCCCGCTCCCCCGAGGACGGCGAAGACGAAGCGCAGCACGCGCCCCGCGATCGACAGCGCGGCACCCAGCGCCAGCACGGCGAGCGAGAGCGGCGCGAGCAGGGCGAGAGCATCCGCTCCTGCAACGAGCAGCGGCTGCTCGGTGTCGGCACGGTGCACCGTGATCCAGGTCTGGGTGGACGAGATGATGCCGACCCCGCCGGCGATCAGGAATCCGAGCACCGCGAGCATCCGCGCACGCCGCAGCACGATCACTCGCCTCCGGTCGTGGTGAGTTCGCGGCCGTCGAAACAGGTGCGGGTGCCGGTGTGGCAGGCCGGTCCGTGCTGGTGGACGGTGAGCAGGATGGCGTCTCCATCGCAGTCCACGGCCACCGCGTGCACGAGCTGCGTGTTGCCGGACGTGTCGCCCTTGCGCCAGTACTCCTGTCGGGAGCGCGACCAGTACACGGCGCGCCCCCCGGTGAGCGTGCGGCGCAGCGCCTCGGCGTTCATCCAGGCGAGCATCAGCACCTCGCGGGTGTCGTGCTGCTGCACGATGACGGGGGCGAGTCCGGCCTCGTTCCACACCACGCGAGCGATCTGGTCGTCCACGGAGTCAGTCACCGCACCACCACACCCTCTGCTCGGAGGGCGTCCTTGACGTCGCCCACCGTCAGCTGGCCGCTGTGGAAGACACTGGCGGCGAGCACGGCATCCGCTCCCGCCTCGATGGCCGGGGCGAAGTCGCCCACTGCACCGGCCCCGCCGGAGGCGATCACGGGCACCGTCGACACTTCGCGCATGAGGCGGACGAGTTCCAGGTCGAAGCCGTCCTTCGTGCCGTCGGCGTCGATCGAGTTGACCAGCAGCTCACCCGCGCCGCGCTCGATGGCTTCGCGCGCCCAGTCGAGTGCATCCAGAGTGGTCTCCGCACGACCGCCATGGGTGGTCACGACGAAGCCCGACGGCGTCGTACTCGCGCGCTTGATGTCCAGCGACAGCACGAGCACCTGGGCGCCGAAGCGGTCCGCGATCTCGCCGATCAGCTCGGGGCGCGCGATGGCGGCGGAGTTCACACCGACCTTGTCCGCGCCCACGGACAGCAGGCGCGACACGTCCTCGGCGCTGCGCACTCCCCCACCGACGGTCAGCGGAACGAACACCTGCTCGGCTGTGCGCTGCACGACCTCGTAGGTCGTCGCGCGCGCGTCGACCGTGGCGGTCACGTCGAGGAAGGTGATCTCATCCGCGCCCTGGCCCGCATAGTGCACCGCGAGCTCGACGGGATCGCCCATGTCGCGCAGATCCTTGAAGTTGACGCCCTTGACGACGCGGCCGGCGGCCACGTCGAGACACGGGATGACGCGAGCAGCCAGCGTCATCAGAGCCTCGCGGCGTGGATCGCGGTGACCAGGATCGCCCGCGCGCCGAGAGCGTACAGGTCATCCATCACCTGATTCATTCCCTTGCGCGGGATCATGACCCGCACGGCCACCCACTCCGGGTCGCGCAGCGGCGAGATCGTGGGCGATTCGCGTCCGCCGGCGATCGCGGCGGCGTCGTCGACGAGACGGGCGGGCAGGTCGTAGTCGAGGAGCACGAAGCGACGGGCGACCATCACGCCGCGCAGCCGGCGCAGCAGCCGTGCAGTGCCGGGGGCATCGCCCGGCCGGCTGATGAGGACCGCCTCGGACTCGATGATCACCGGACCGAAGATCTCCAGCCCCGCCTGACGCAGAGTGGTGCCGGTCTCGACGACGTCGGCGATCACATCGGCGACGCCGAGCTGCACCGCAGACTCGACGGCGCCGTCCAGCGGCACCAGCTCGGCCGTGACGCCGTGCTCCCGCAGGAAATCGTCGACCAGTCCCGGGTAGGCGGATGCCACGCGCACGCCTTCGAGGTCGGCGATGGTCCGGTACCTGCCGGGAGGGGCGGCGAAGCGGAAGGTCGAGCGGGCGAAGCCCAGCTGCTCGATCTCCCGCGCGTCGTCCTGGCGCACATCGCGCAGCAGGTCGCGACCGGTGATGCCCACGTCGAGGGCGCCGGAAGCGACGTAGGTGGCGATGTCACGGGGACGCAGGTAGAAGAACTCGACGTCGCTGTCGGCGTCGATGACGTGCAGGGTCTTGGGATCGCGCCGACCGGTGTACCCGGCTTCGGCGAGCATCTCGGCGGCGGTCTCGGAGAGCGAGCCCTTGTTCGGAACGGCGATGCGCAGCATGAAGGTCTTTCTGTTCGAACGGTCTGGTGGGGACGCGCTCACAGATGTCGGTAGACGTCCTCCAGGCTCAGCCCCTTGGCGAGCATCATCACCTGCAGGTGGTACAGCAGCTGGGAGATCTCCTCAGCGGCATTCTCGTCGGTCTCGTACTCCGCGGCCATCCACACCTCGGCGGCCTCTTCGACGATCTTCTTGCCGATCGCGTGCACGCCGCGGTCCAGCTGCGCGACCGTCCCCGAGCCCTCAGGGCGGGTCTCGGCGGTGCGCTGGAGCTCGGCGAACAGCTCGTCGAATGTCTTCACGATTCCAGGCTAGCCGCTCTGGCCAGCTCCCGGAGCCGGGTGACGGCGGCCTCGATGTCGTCGGTGCCGTAGACAGCGGATCCGGCGACGAACGTGTCGGCCCCGGCCGCGGCCGCCTGCGCGATCGTCGAGTCGGAGATCCCCCCGTCGACCTGCAGCCAGACGTCCGATCCGCGGCGGCGGGCCTCGTCACGAAGTGCGCGCAGCTTGGGCATCGTCTCAGGCATGAATCCCTGTCCCCCGAAGCCGGGCTCCACGGTCATCACCAGTACCTGATCGAACTCGTCGAGGATGTCGTGGAGCGCCTCGCCGGCGGTTCCGGGTTTGATCGCGACACCGGCTCGCGCCCCCATGTCCCGCAGTCGTCGGGCGAGCGCCACGGGATCGGCAGCGGCCTCGAGGTGGAATGTGACGCTCGCGGCGCCCAGCTCGGCGTAACCGGGCGCCCAGCGATCGGGGTCCGTGATCATCAGGTGCACATCCAGTGGGATCGGGCTGGTGGCCTGTATGCGCTCGACCATCTGCGGGCCGAACGTGAGGTTCGGGACGAAGTGGTTGTCCATGACGTCGACGTGCGCGAAGTCAGCCGTGGCGATACGCGCGAGATCCGCCTGCATGTTCACGAAATCCGCGGCGAGGATGCTGGGGTTGATACGGGGAGCGACGGGGAGGTGCATGGGTCAGCCTTCCTGAGCAGTGGCGGGTGTGCGCTGCAGCAGCGCGAGGAACATGGCATCCGTGCCGTGACGGTGCGGCCACAGCTGCACGTGACGGGCCTCGCGGTCCGGGACGGATGCGAGATCGATCGGCGAGGCGGCGACGTCCCTCATCACCGCCTGGGCATCGAGTTCGGCGACGTCGTCGCGATGCCGCAGCACCTCGGAGATGACACCGGATGTCTCGGAGAGGTGCGGCGAGCAGGTGACGTAGGCGACGATGCCTCCCGGCGCGAGGGCGTCGATGGCGCCGTCCAGCAGCTGCGTCTGCAGCACCACCAGCTCGGCGACGTCGGCGGGCGACTTGCGCCAGCGCGCCTCCGGACGGCGACGCAGTGCGCCCAGACCGGTGCAGGGCGCATCGACGAGGATGCGGTCGAAGGCGCCCGGATGCTGCGCCGCGAATTCGCGGCCGTCCTGCTCGTGCACGGGAACCTCGATCGGCAGCGGGCGCAGCGCCTTGCGGACCAGACCGGCGCGCACCGGCACGACCTCGTTGGCCTCCAGCTCCGCACCGTCGCGATGCGCGATCGCAGCCAGGAGCGCAGTCTTGCCGCCGGGCCCGGCGCACAGGTCGAGCCAGCGCTCCCCCGCACGCACCGGTGCGGCGGATGCCAGGGCGAGTGCGACGAGCTGAGAGCCCTCATCCTGCACGCGGATCGTTCC
>JBARWR010000260.1:0-8878 GCA_049646915.1 Microbacterium sp. | reverse complement strand
TCCCAGGACAGGGAGGCCGGCTTGTGGGCGACCGCCCGCACCGGCACATCGACGCGCTCCGCGAAGGTACCGCCGCCCACGACGTCGGTGCGCGCATAGGCCATCACCTCGTCGCCCACCTGGAACTCGGGGGTGTCCATACCGACGGCGATGACAGTTCCTGCGACATCCCAGCCGGGGATGATCGGGAACTGCGCGGGCATGATCGCCTCGAGGCCGCCGGCCATCAGCTTCCAGTCGACCGGATTCACTCCGGCGGCACGCACCTCGATTAGCACAGACGCCGGTGTGACCTTCGGCTCGGGCAGTTCGCGGACCTCGAGGGTGTCGAGATCATCGGTGAAACGGTCGTAGACGACAGCGCGCATGATGGGCCTCCGGTGGTGCGGCGGTACGGATGCTCTCCACTCTCCCACGCAATGGTTCCCTGCGGCTCAGGATGCGTCGGTCGTGATCCGTCCGCGCCCGAACGGCAGCACCGGTGCCCGGTAGGTGATCGCGGGAGTGCGCCCGGCTTCGATCTCGATCTCCGCTTCGCCGAAGCGCCACATCCTGTTGAAGAGGAAGATGCCCAGGGTGACGGTCTCACCCGCCGGCACCTGCCACGTGCCGGTGCCCCATTGGGTCGGCTGGCCACGGCCCCCGATGACGAGCGTGGGACGGATGCCGGCATACAGCGTGAACCACGGCTTGCGCAGCGTGAGCTCGATGCGGCGGGAGCCCGAGATGTCGGTGCTCATGGTCACAGCCCCTGCCCGGCATCCCAGAGCCGCTCGGTGTGTCCGGCCAGCAGGGCATCCAGCGAGATGGCCTGCGAATCGGTGAGCGAGGCGACGTAGTCGATGATGCCGCGACCGCGCGCGAGGGAGTCGAGATCGGCATCCGTGCGCGGCCCGACCAGGCCGGGTGCTTCCTGTCTCAGCCGACGGTAGTCATCGACGGCGAGGTCGACCAGGTCGATCAGGCGGCGCGGCGCGCGTCGGGCATCGCGCGGGTCGTCGAGCCAGGCGGTGAAGCCGTCGACGAGCCGCTCCAGGAGTCCCGCCTGTCCGCGCTGGTAGACGGTGAGGTCGGGCCGCTCGAGGATGAACCGCTGGTGCAGGAACTTCAGCACCGCGACCTCGTGCCAGGCCTGGCGATTCAGGCTGACATGCCCGGAACGGATGTCCGGATGCCGGTGCACCTCGACCGAGGACTGCAGCCGGGCGATCCATCCGGTGGTGAAGCGGGCCAGGGTGCGCTCGCTGGCCAGTGAGCCGTCGAAGGGCTCGGCGACCAGTCCGTCGATCACCTCGGCGGCGACCTTCGCCACGGCGGCACTGAACGCATCCGGGTCGGCGATCCAGGCATCCTTGTCCTTCAGGCGCCGCCAGAGCAGCTCGAGGGAGTGGCCCGGGGTTCTCGTGTCGGCCGCCAGCGCCGCCACGTCGGCGGCGCGCAGCTTGGCGAGGTCGCGATGCCAGGATCGGAACTCCGCCGAGAGCGTGGCCTGGTTGAGCAGGCCGGCGCGGTAGAAGTCGTCGAGGTCGTGCAGCGAGTACGCGATGTCGTCGGAGATGTCCATGATGGAGCACTCGACGCTCTGCTGACCGCGTTCGATCAGAGGGTAAGCGGATGCCGCCTGCACGGCATCCTGCTCATCGATCGCGTAGTAGTTGAACTTGCTCGTGCCTCCCCGGCGCTCGCCGCCCTCCCCGCGTCGCCACGGATACTTCAGCACGGCGGTCCGCACGGCCGCAGTGAGGTTGAGGCCGACGCCGGGGCGGTCGTGCTCGTCGAGGCGGGTGAGGATGCGGTAGGTCTGCGCGTTGCCCTCGAAGCCCTCGCTCAGCCCGAAGCGGGTACGGGCGATGCGGTCGAGTGTGTGCTCCCCGAGATGCCCGAACGGTGGGTGGCCGAGGTCGTGCGCGGCAGAGGCGGCCTGCACGACGACAGGATGCGCACCGCCGAGCTCGGTGACGATGCGGGCGGCTTCGTCCGTGCGGGTGGACAGGTGCGTGGCGATCGCGCGCGCCACGGCGGCGACCTTGATGGAGTGCGTGAGCCGGTTGTGCACGGCCAGGCCCGCGCCGGTCTGCGAGATGACCTGCGTCACGGCCGACAGCCGCGAGTAGTAGGGCGAGAAGCGGATGCGTTCGATGTCCACCCGGAAATCCGGGTGCCCCTCGGCCTGCTGGAACTCGTCGAGCGTCTCGGGCAGGCGTCGTGCCTGGCGGGGGTCGGAGGTCTGCTGCGCGGCCATGGAATCAGTGTGGCACGGGACGGATACCTGCTTCAGGTCAGCGGGGCGATCCCCGCGCGGATCGCGACCTCGCGGTACGCCTGCGCGAGATCGGCGACGGAGTAGTGCCGGTTCAGGCCGCTGGGGTTCGGGACGACCCACACCTCGGTGTCGTCCCAGTCGTCGGGCTGGCGGCCTGTGGTCGCGTGCGGGATGTCGAACGCTGTGCGGTAGGCGCCGATGCCCAGGAATGCGAGGACTCGCGGGTGGATGCTCATGACGCGTTCTTGCAGGTCTGCCGCGCCTTCCCTGAGCTGCTTCTTCGGCAGGTCGGATGCCTTGGCTGTGGCGCCGCGGACCATGGAGGTGATGCCGATGCCGCGCTGCCGCAGGTGAGCCTCGTCGTCTTGCCGCATTCCGGCGGAGGCGTCGATCCTTCTGTCGACGACGCCCGCGGCGAACAGCGCCGGGAAGAAGCGGTTCCCGCGCGGAGCGAAGTGCGCCTGCACGGCGACGGAGAGCAGCCCGGGGTTGATGCCCGCGAACAGCAGGCGGGTGGGATCGGGGACGAGATCAGGCAGGGTGCCGCCGGTGAACGCGAGCAGCTCGGCGCGGGTGAACCGGGGTGTCATGCGTCCATCATCTCGCGGTGCTCGCCGTCGCGGCGGCGGGCCGGTGCGCGCCGCGAGACGTCACTTCCTGCATGAGACATACGCGCTCACGTGGGTTCTCGTGCACAAAGTGACGTCTCGCGGGCGTGCCCGTATGACTCCCTATCGTGTGACGGCGGCGATCGTCAGTCTGCAGAGGACTGGCGTCGGGCGTCGCCAGCTTCCAGCTCCTTCAGCCGTTTGAGCTTCGTCCAGGGGATGACCGCTATCCACACGATGGATGCGATCGCGCCGCCCATGATCATCGATGAGATATCCATGCCTTCGACGCTACGAACCCGTGAGGTTGACGCGCATCCCCCGTACGACGGAGATGCGTGAGGTTCGGGATGCTGCGCTGCGAGGGGGCGTGTTTCAGCATCGCCACTATCGTCGGGGTATGGACTTCGATACTCAGATGCTGCTGCTCACTGTCGCCGTATATGCGGCTTGGGCGCTCGCGATCATCATCGGCCTGCTGCTGACGTACCTGGTGATTCGGCAGGGCGTGTTCCATGGTCTCCGTGCACACACGCGTTGGGTAGACGGCGGCAAGGACTGAAGCTCCGCTGTGAGTGACGGTCGGCATCTGTCCAGCTGACCTCGAGTGCTGTGACGTGTTTCGTCTCGCTTGGTCTCGCTTCGCTCGCTCAACGACCGGGGGTGCGAAAAAGTCCCCTACGCAATGTGACGGCAGCTCCCGGCGTTCCTACACAACACTCACGCAGATGTCAGAAATTTCAAACGTCGGCCTGCTGTGCTATTTATCGAACATGATCCGATGTTAGAATAAGTTAACAGGGATGCATTGTTAGATATTTCTAACAGGAAGACGGGAGGCGATATGCAGATCCAGAAGCCGTCTGACCTCGCGCGCATCGTGAAGACCCGGCGACAAGCGCGGGGCCTCACCCAGCAAGACATCGCGGATGCCGTTGGGATCACTCGGCAGTCACTGGCTCGAATCGAGAGCGGCCACGGCGGAGTGTCGTTTGAGACCGTGCTCCGCATCTTCGAGCAGTTGGATATTCGTCTCGAAGCGGTCAGGAGTAGTCAGTTTCAGCTGAACAACTCGGCCCGAGACAATGACGGGCTCCAACAGATCGCGTCTGACGCTCTGACCTCCAGCCGGTGTATCGATACCTCGGCCCTGGCTGCAACCGTCCTGCGGAGCGTCGGTACCTCGGCTCTCACCTCGGTTGCTTTGAAGGGTGTCGACATCCCCGCCATCACCGCGGCCGCCGCAGCCGCTACCCGAGGTATCGATACCTCGGCGCTGTTGTCCAGCTGGCGGAACACCCTCAACAATCTGACCGTTCAGGTTCAGGAAACTGGAGCGCGGACGGGATCCGAAATCGACGCGAAGGAGGCACGCAAGGCTCTTCTGAGCGCGGCGATCGAGGCTGGAGATCCGGACCGCGAGGAATCGACCGTCGAGGAAGAAATCCACCTGCGCGAGATCTCAGATGGGACAGGAAGTGGTTAGCGTCCTCGATGTCTACTTGTACGGTCGGCAGGTAGCGACCATCTCACGGCGAGGAGACAACGTGCAGTTGCGCTACTTGCCCGACTATGTGGACAGCGAGCAGCCGGTTCCGATCTCGGTCCAGATCCCTGTCGTTGCGGGTGTCGCCCCCGCCGAGACAACCAAACGGTTCCTGGAGAATCTTCTTCCCGACCGCCTGGACGTCAAGACTCGGTGGGCCAGAGAGGCCAAACTCACCAGCGACAGTGCCTTCGATCTTCTCTCCGTGTACGGGGCCGACGTCGCCGGCGCGCTCGAGTTCTACCCCGTAGGAACTGGCCCGCGTACCGACGCAGAACTCTCGCCTGTGACTGACGGCATGATCGCGGCCCGAGTCCGTCAGATCCGTGCCGATGACTCGGACTGGCTTGAACGGCGTCCCGTCGAAGAAGGATTCTCTCTTGGTGGGGCGCAGGGCAAATTCGTACTGGCTCAACGGAACGGTCAGTGGTTCGAGCCCACTGGAATGCACCCCTCCACTCATATCTTCAAGCCAGGAGTCCACACGCTCGACGGATCAGACATCACCGAGCACATCACTCTGCAAGTAGCGCGCAAGCTGGGGCTGATCGTGGCGGACACGGAGGTTGGCATCTTCGAGGGCGAGCATGTCCTCATTGTCAAGCGCTTCGATCGCTACCTCGTCGACGACGGTTACGTCCGCTTGCACCAGGAGGATCTCGCGCAAGCAACAGGCACGTCCTACCTCAACAAGTACGAAGGGGATGCTGGCCCCAGCTGCCGCGACGTCTTTATCGTCTTCGACCGGGATCTCGCCCCCACTGCGGCCAGAGTGGCTAAACAGCGCTTCGCGGAGTGCCTTGTGTTCTCCTGGATCGTCGGTCACAACGACGGGCACTCGAAGAATTTCTCACTCACCCATGCGTCTGATGGGTCATATCTATCGCCGTTCTACGACCTCAACTCAGCCCTTCCGTTTGAGTTGGAGGCAACGGTACGCGCCAAAGACTACAGAGCCTTTGACGGAGTCAAGCTGGCTTTCGCCGTAGACGGCGCAACAACGATCGGCGAGCTCGGACCGAAGAATCTTCGCACTCTGGAGCGAGACGCCGAGCTCGCCAATGGATACCTCGACGACTTCGCCTTCCACATTGCAACGAATCTGCAGACGACCCTCACCGAGGTCATCGATACCTTGCCTGATCCGCTCCAGAGGGTCCTCGCCGTCGAGCTGTATCCGTACGCGACGTATGCTCAAACCCTGCGTGTGCGAGACCTGCTGCTTTGAAGCGGATGCGCAGCGGCGGCACGGTCCGACTTTGATCGAGGATGCGAAGTGCTGATGGCGCTCAGTGATCTTCTCAAAGCAAAGCCCCGCCATGTAGAAGCTAGGCGAAGGTATCTGGGATGACTGTAATGATCATCCGTGTGGCTCCGACCGGCATCGAAGGAAAGCGGGTCCGTTATGCCAGCTCTTGGGCCCGGCCCAGAACTGCTTGGGTCCGGCTGCCGCGCCGGGCGTAGCCGATATCAGTCGAGCGGGTGCGGTTGGGTAACGAAAGGAGGACCGCGTCTGGATCGCTCCAGTCGGACGTAGCTACTTTGCTTCGGCCTTCTGCTTTCGCTTCGGTTCCGCCGCCTCTTCGATGATGAAGGCTGGGTCGTTCTTGAACGCCGCGACTTGCGCGGCACTCAGTTCGCCTCCGAAGGGGTCACCGCGAGCGATCGTCACGCCTGCGTGCGTACGGTGCTCACCGTGGTTGCGGGTGATTCTCAGTTCCCAACAATCACCATATTCCTGTAGATAACTGCTAGATTGATTGCTAATCAACAGTAATGTGATTGCTATGGATGAAGCAGAGTTCGGTGCCCAGGTGCGTCGAGCGCGCCTGCTGGCAGACATCGACCAGCGCACGCTCGCGGACACGGCGAACATCAGCCCGGTGACGCTCTCCAAGCTGGAGAACGGCCGGGGTTCGACTTTGTCTACCCTCATCAAGGTGCTGCGCGCCTTGGGGCGCGAGGACTGGCTGGAGACCCTGGAGCCTGTCCCGAAGGTGAGTCCGCTCGCCCTGGCGCGCGAGGCACAGGGCCGCACCGAACCGCAGCGCGCGTCGAGGCGGACCTCGTGACGTACACCCCGGTCGAGGTGCTCACGGTGTCCGTCTTCGACGAAGAGGTCGGCGCTGTCGCCGCCTCCGGCCGCGGCTACGCCTTCGAGTACACACCGAAGTGGAAGAGACGGGGCATCGAGCTGGCACCGGTGCTCATGCCCACGACCTCGCGCCAGCGCATCTTCACCTTCCCGGGGCTGAACGAGGACACCTATCAGGGGCTTCCCCCGATGCTGGCAGACTCTGTGCCTGATCGATTCGGCAACGGCATCATCGACAGCGTCCTCGCGCGCGAAGGTGTACTCCCCGGCGAGATCACCGCGCTCGATCGCCTGGCCTACGTCGGCAGTCGCGGAATGGGCGCGCTCACGTTCGCGCCGGACTCTTCCCCGAAGACTGCGCGCACCGCTGTCGAGATGAACCGGCTCGTAGAAGCCGCGCGCGCGGCGCTTCGCGGCGAACTGGACAGCCCCGAGGTCGCGACCGAGTCGCTGAACGAGCTGATCCAGGTGGGCACCTCCGCCGGCGGCGCACGTGCGAAGGCCGTCATCGCCTGGAACACCACCACCGGTCAGATGCGCGCCGGCGGCATCGAAGCGCCCGTCGGCTTCGAGCAGTGGCTGCTGAAGTTCGACGGCGTCGGTGCGGACAACCAGCTCGGCCAAGCGCTGAGCTATGGCCGCACCGAGTACGCCTACTACCTGATGGCCACCGCTGCAGGGGTGGAGATGAGCGAGTGCCGTCTGTTGGAGGAAGGCGGGCGTGCGCACTTCATCACCCGCCGCTTCGACCGGCCAGGTAGCAAGGGTGAGCGCCTGCACATGCAGTCGCTCTGCGCGATCTCGGCGATCGACTTCAACGCGATCGAGACCAACGACTACGCGTCTGTGTTCACCGCCGCCGAGCAGCTCGGAATCCAGGACCGCGACCAGCTCTTTCGCCGCATGGTGTTCAACGTCTTAGCCAGCAACAACGACGACCACTCCAAGAATCACGCGTTCCTGATGACTCCGGACGGCACCTGGACGCCGTCCCCAGCCTACGACGTCACCTTCGCCTACAACCCCGCCTCGCCGTGGACGGCCAAGCACCTGATGAGCGTGAACGGCGAGTTCGAGCACGTCACCATGTCAGACCTGCACGCCGTCGGCGACAGATTCGCGATCCGCGGCTACCGCCGGATCATCCGCGAGGTCACCTCCGCCGTGAAGAACTGGCGCGAGTTCGCAGCTGAGGCGGGCCTCCCCGAGGAGCGCACCCGCGAAGTGGCCGCCCGGCTGGACGAGCTCGAACTCGGCTGAGCGAAAGCTCCTCCGACCGGCCTGCCGTTCCGAACTCGACCATTAAGGACCGCATGCCGACCTACGCCATCTCCGATATCCACGGCCACAGCCGCCAGCAGCGGCGTGCGGCAGAGCGCGCATCCAGGAGACCTCTGAGGGTGCCTGGCAAGGACGGCACGTCTTCCCGGACAAGTTCCCCGCCACCACCGGTCCCATGCTCATCGGCAAACGGATCGTCGCTGGCCACGTCCGGACGGCGATGCTGCGCGGTGATCCCCACGCCCACGGAGTGTTCGCCGACGACGGCCACCTCTACATCGACGACAGCGTCGAGACCACCGGCCGGCTGAACGTGCTGCGCATCGAGGACGACGGCTCCTGGTCGGAGAGCTCAGTGGGGCTGGACTGACGCCGGAATCCACCGACCCACTTCACGACCAGATCGGAGCCCACTATGGCTGGACAGAAGACCGCGCACAACACGTGCCCCGCGTCCCCCGCGCGCTGCACCTGGATCTAGGACGACTGCAGCGCCCGCCGGTACTACGCCAGCAGGTTCTCCCGGAATCCACAACGCTGCCCGCGCTGCAACCTCGGCGGTTACCATGGGCGGGCCTTGTCCAAAGCCTGCGCGTAACTTATTCGGATACTGAGAGGTTCAATCATGGCCGACCGGAAGTTGTCTCCCCTTGAAGTCCCAGGCCCCGGGCAGCCCTTGCATTCTTGGGATGTCGAGGACTCGAGGATCAGGATGCAGTTCAGGATGCTGCTCGATCAGACCAGTTCGACCAGCTCGGAGAGTGCCATTCAGAAGCTCGTTCACGATGGCGACATCACGATCGAGGACATGGCGGCATTTGGTCACTTGAACTTCGCGGCCTTCATCTCGGGGTTCGAGCCGGCCGTAGGGCTCTGGAACGGATCAGCCAAACTCGACCCACGCATCCTCGAATGGCTCAGAAGCGACGACGCCTGATCTGAGGACCTCGGATCAGGTCTAGTAGTACTTGGTTAGGTTGGTCCAGCTCGTTGGCAGTAGGGACAGCAGCTGAGTAGGCGGATTACCGCGGTTTGGAGTTCGCGGAGGGTGCCGTAGAAGCTCAGGCTGCCCCGTGCGCTTTTGG
>JBARWR010000259.1:0-4495 GCA_049646915.1 Microbacterium sp. | reverse complement strand
GCCGCTGATCGTAGCGGCGTCCCTCATCGCCTCGGAGCAGCTGGCGCTGCGAGCCGGGCGTTCGCCGGACGGCGTCGCGGGCCACTCCGTCGGTGAGCTCGCCGCCCTGGTCGGCGCGGAAGTTCTGGATGCCGAGGACGCCATGCGTCTGGTCGGCGTCCGCGGTCGCGCGATGGCGGATGCCGCAGCGCAGACCCCCACGGGCATGAGCGCGGTGCTGCGCGGCGATGCCGGCGAGGTGCTCGCGCTCCTCGAAGAACTCGATCTGACACCGGCCAACTACAACGTCGAGGGCCAGATCGTCGCGGCCGGTACGCTCGCCGCGCTCGCCGCGCTCGCCGAGAAGGCACCGCAGGGCGTCCGCGTGATGCCGCTCCAGGTCGCCGGCGCGTTCCACACCTCCTACATGTCCTCCGCGGTTGAGACCCTTCGTGATGCGGTCGCCGAGGTGGACCCGCAGGATCCGACCGTCACCCTGTGGTCCAACCGCGACGGCTCCGTCGTGACGTCGGGGCAGGACGCCCTGGACCGCATCGTCACTCAGGTCTCCTCGCCGGTGCGCTGGGACCTGTGCATGGAGTCGTTCCTCGCGGCCGGTGTCAGCGGCTTCATCGAGCTCGCACCCGCGGGTGCTCTCGTCGGGCTCGCCAAGCGCGGGCTGCGCGGTGTGCCGAACGTGGCCGTGAAGACCCCCGAAGACCTCGACGCAGCGGTCGCGCTGCTGAATGGAGAAGCGAAGTGACCGCCACTCTCAAGCAGTCGCAGGGCGTGCCCTACACGCGCATCTACAGCTACGGCGCCGCACGCGGCGACCTTTCGGTACCGAACGACGATCTCGTCGGCCCGATCGACTCCAGCGATGAATGGATCCGTCAGCGCACCGGCATCGTCACTCGCACCCGGGCATCGGCCGGCATCCTCGCCGTCGATCTCGCCACGGAAGCCGCCCAGGAGGCCATCGCGAAGTCGGGCGTCGACCCAGCCGACATCGACCTCGTCATCGTCGCGACCATCAGCAACGTGCAGCAGACCCCGTCCGCCGCGGCCGTCGTCGCCGATCGCGTGGGCGCCAACCCCGCAGCGGCCTACGACTCCAATGCCGCGTGCGCGGGCTTCGCCTACGGTGTCACCCAGGCCGACGCGCTGATCCGTGCGGGCAGCGCCCGCTACGCACTCGTCATCGGCGCGGAGAAGCTCTCCGATGTCGTCGACCCCACCGACCGCAGCATCTCGTTCCTGCTCGGCGACGGCGCGGGCGCCGTCGTGATCGGCCCGAGTGACTTCCCCGCCATCGCCCCCACCGTGTGGGGTTCGGACGGTTCGAAGGCGCACGCGGTCGGCATGAACGCGACCCTCATCGACTACCGCGAAGGAGACGCCAACTGGCCCACCCTTCGCCAGGAGGGCCAGACGGTGTTCCGCTGGGCCGTGTGGGACATGGCGAAGGTCGCGCGCCGTGCGCTCGAGGTCGCCGGCATCGAGGCATCCGACCTCGCCGCTTTCATCCCGCACCAGGCGAACATGCGCATCATCGACGAGTTCGCCAAGCAGCTCAAGCTCCCCGAGTCCGTCGCCATCGCCCGCGACATCGAGACGACCGGCAACACCTCGGCAGCCTCGATTCCCCTCGCCACCCACCGTCTGCTCGAAGAGCACCCCGAACTCAGCGGTGGTCTGGCGCTGCAGATCGGCTTCGGCGCCGGACTCGTGTTCGGCGCGCAGGTTGTCGTGCTGCCCTGATCGGGCTCGCATTCTCTCTAGACTGTTCACCGGTTCCGTAACCATTCCGAGAAAGAGGAAACATCATGGCTCTCACCACAGACGAGGTCCTCGCAGGACTTGCCGAGCTGGTCACTGACGAGACCGGCATCGACTCAGCCGAGGTCGCGATGGAGAAGTCGTTCACCGACGACCTCGACATCGACTCGATCTCGATGATGACGATCGTCGTCAACGCCGAGGAGAAGTTCGGCGTCACCATCCCCGACGACGAGGTCAAGAACCTCAAGACCGTCGCGGACGCCGTCAACTTCATCGTCGCCGGCCAGGAGTAATACCGCGCGGATGCCACCCTCGCCCACGGCGGGGCGTGGCATCCTCCTTCCCTGTTCCCTCCCCTCCTCACGAAGGACCCTTCAATGACCAAGCGCATCGTCGTCACCGGTATCGGCGCCACGTCCGCTCTGGGCGGCACGGCCCCCGAGAACTGGGCGAACCTGCTCGCCGGCATGTCGGGGACACGCACCCTCACCCACGAGTGGGTCGAGAAGTATCAGATCCCCGTGCACTTCGCCGCTGAGGCCATCGTCCGCCCCGAGGAGGTCCTGGCCCGTCACGAGGCCAAGCGTCTGGACCCGTCGACGCAGTTCGCGTTGATCGCCGCGCGTGAGGCCTGGGAGGACGCCGGTTCGCCCGAGGTCGCCCCCGAGCGTCTCGGCATCGACTGGGCCACCGGAATCGGCGGCGTCTGGACGCTGCTGGACGCCTGGGACACCCTGCGCGAGAAGGGACCGCGCCGCGTCATGCCGCTCACAGTCCCGATGCTGATGCCCAACGCGGGTGCCGGCAACCTGTCGCTGCACTTCCATGCCAAGGCGTTCGCCCGCACCGTTGTCAGCGCCTGCGCGTCGAGCACCGAGTCCATCGCCAATGCGTACGAGCACCTGCAGGACGGACTGGCCGACGTGGTCATCGCCGGTGGTGCGGAGTCGGCGATCCACCCCATCACCATGGCCTCGTTCTCCTCCGCTCAGGCCCTCTCGCGCCGCAATGACGATCCCGCGACGGCGTCGCGCCCCGGCGCCATCGACCGCGACGGCTTCGTCATGGGCGAGGGCGGTGCAGCGCTGGTGCTGGAGACCGAGGAGCACGCCAAGGCGCGCGGCGCGAAGATCTACGCCTACCTCGTGGGCGGCGGCGTGACCGCCGATTCGTACCACATCACCGGAAATGACCCGGAGGGTGCCGGTGCGGCGCGCGCCGTCGAGGCTGCCCTCGCACAGGCCGGTGCGAGCGCCGACGAGGTGTCGCACATCAACGCGCACGCGACGTCGACCCCGGTCGGCGACCCCAACGAGTACGAGGCGCTGAAGCACGTCTTCGGCGATCGGATCGATGAGATCCCCGTGTCCGCCACCAAGGCGTCAACCGGGCACCTGCTCGGCGGAACGGGCGCGCTGGAGGCGATCTACACGATTCTCGCCCTGCGGGACCGCGTCGCCCCGCCGACCATCAACATGACCGAGCCCGACCCGGCTGTGCCGTTCAAGCTCTCCGGTGAGCCGCAGCCGCTGGGCGACGGCGACCTGCTCGGCATCAGCAATTCGTTCGGCTTCGGCGGGCACAACGCCGTCGTCGCCTTCCGCAGCGCGGACTGAGACCACGTTCTCGGAAGGAGCTCCCGGACCTGGGTCCGGGAGCTCCTTCTCATTGCGACGGCTGCTCGGCGCGCATTGATGCCCGTGCCTGCGCGCGGGCCGTTCTGATCCGGGTGAACAAGGCGAGGAACCAGCCGATGGGTGCGCCCACTCCGAAGGCGAACAGCACCGTTCCGGCGCCCACCGGTCCTCCCAGCAGGAATCCGATCACCAGGACGGTGCCTTCGATGAGCGTGCGCACGAGCCAGACCGGCCTGCCCGTGCGAGCGACCAGTCCGGTCATCAGCCCGTCGCGCGGTCCGGGGCCGAAGTCGGCCGAGATGTACAGTCCGCTCGCGAACGCCAGCAGCAGCAGACCTGCCGCGAACATCGGGCCCCCGATCCACGGCGACGGCGCAGCGGGAACGACTATCAGCGTGATGTCCGCGCTGGGTCCCACCAGTGCCGCATTCAAGAGTGTGCCGATCCCCACCCGCTGCCGCAGAGGGATCCAGAGCAGCAGGACCAGCGCAGCGATCAGGACGGTGATCGCCCCGAAGCCGAGCCCTGTGCTGCCGACGAGGCCGACGGCGAGCACGTCCCACGGTGCGACCCCGATCTGCGCGCGAACCATCAGCGCCATCCCGGCACCGAACAGGAACAGTCCGATCAGGAGCTGGGCGAATCGCTCGGAGAAGTCCCGAGAACTGGTCGCGGTGACCGGGAGCAGGATCGATCGAAAGTGCATGATCTCAGGATGATCTCCTCGTGGCCTCGATGACGCAGACCACTCCCTGAAAGTGGCCCGACAAAAACAGGCCAGTCCGCGGCATCCTGGATACATGACATCACGACTTGTCGAGCAGCTCGGTGCGCGCAGTATCGCCGGGGCCACCGCCGCAGCCCTGTCGGAGCGCATCCGCGCGCTCATCCTCGACGGTCGACTCACCGTCGGGGAGCGGCTGCCGAGCGAGCGAGCCCTCGCCCTCGAGCTGCGGCGCTCGCGCTCCACGATCACGCGAGCGTACGACCAGCTGAATGCCGGCGGCTACGTCAACCGCCTGCACGGCGGCAGCACCCGCGTGGCTCTTCCGCACGGATACGTGGCGCCGACGGCATCCGATGACAGCGCCATCGAC
>JBARWR010000258.1:0-1638 GCA_049646915.1 Microbacterium sp. | reverse complement strand
TGAGCTCGCGGTGTCGGCGCTCAGCGGGATCGACCTCGAGGTCCTCCCCGGCGAGCTCGTGGCCGTGATGGGGGCTTCGGGCTCGGGCAAGTCGACGCTGCTGTCGATCGCCGGTGGCCTGCAGACGCCGACGGTCGGCGAGGTGGTGATCGACGGCGAGCACCTCAGCACAGCAAAGCCCGACCAGCTCTCGGCGCTGCGCCGCCGCGCGGTGGGCTTCGTGTTCCAGGACTACAACCTCATCCCCACACTCACGGCCATGGAGAACGTCACGCTGCCGATGGAGTTGGACGGTGTCGGTCGGCGCACGGTGCGCCGCGCGGGGCGGGATGCTCTGGGACTGGTCGGCCTCGCCGACCGTGGTGACGCCTACCCGGACGACCTGTCCGGCGGCCAGCAGCAGCGCGTCGCGATCGCGCGGGCGATCATCGGCGGGCGGCGGCTGATCCTCGCCGATGAACCCACCGGTGCGCTGGACTCCGTCACGGGTGAGCAGGTCATGAAGACCATTCGCGGGAGGGTGGATGCCGGGGCCGCCGGCATCCTCGTGACGCACGATCCGCGCCACGCGGCCTGGGCGGACCGGATCGTCTACCTGCGCGACGGACGCATCGTCGACGAGTCGCGGCGTGACTCGGCGGAGACGATTCTGGCGGCCCGCGCATGAGCAGACACGCCCGTCCCGGCGTGACGCTGAAGCTGGCGTGGCGACAGCTGCTGCGCACGAAGGGATCGTCGGTGCTCGTGGCGGCACTGATCGCCGTGCCGGTGGCGGCCGCCGTCGGCGTGCTGACCTTCGTCGAGAGCGGGACGCCCTCGCCGGAGCAGGCGGTGACTCTGGAGCTCGGTCAGACCCAGTCATGGATCAGGATCGAGGGCGGTGCAGATCCGAGTCGTCGGCAGGCCGTCGATCTGCCATGGATGACGGCGATCGACCGAGCGGAGGACCACGCCCCCGTCAATCCCGAACAACCAGCGCCATCAGATCTCGACGACGCGTCGCTTCGCGCCGAGACCGAGACGATCGCGATCACCGAGGGCTATGAGCGGATGACCACCCGCGACGGCGTCGCAGGGTTCCCCGTGCTCTACGGCGACAGCTGGGACACCCGCCTCGAGGGCCGGTACCACGCGGTGTCCGGCAGGACGCCCCAGACGCCCACCGAGGCGATGGCCTCCCCCGAGCTGCTGGACCGGATCGGCGCGAAGGTCGGCGACGATGTCGATCTTCCTGATCGCGGACAGTCGTATCGGATCGTCGGCGTGCTGCGCGCGATGGATGCCAGCGCCTATCGGGCAGTCCTGTTCCTGCCTGCCACCGCAGCGCCCGCGACGGTGAGCGATGACGCAGCCGGCCGCAGCACGACCTGGTTCCTGCCGGACTGGCAGCCTGACCTCGCAGCCCTCGGCGACCTCAATCACGCCGGGTACATCTCCTACAGTCGCGAGCTCGTGATGGATCCGCCCGCGGGAGCCGCGACATCGGCCACCATGATGCCCGGGCAGACCGACTCGGCGTGGGTGACGCTCGCCCTCGTCTCTCTCGGTCTGGTGTTCGGCGGTCTGCTGGTCGGCCTGCTGGCGGCCGCGGCGATGGCGGTGAGCGCGAGGCGCCAACAGCGGTCGCTGGCCGTTCTC